>JBOFBS010000087.1:0-16351 GCA_051645725.1 Aeromonadaceae bacterium
AAGCCGCACCCGAACCATCCTCAGGTGGCGCAGTCATGTGGTTTGCATCGGCACTCATACCAAAGCCAACAAACTCGGCATAAATCTTGGCTCCACGCGCCTTGGCATGCTCGTACTCTTCCAGCACCAACACACCCGCTCCGTCACCCAGCACAAAACCATCACGATCTTTGTCCCAGGGGCGGCTGGCCTTTTGCGGCTCATCATTGCGCGTTGAAAGCGCCTTGGCTGCGGCAAAGCCACCCATACCCATAGGCGTGGACGCTTTTTCCGTGCCACCGCAGACCATCACATCCGCATCGCCATAGGCGATCATACGTGCAGCAAAACCGATGGCATGCGTACCCGTGGTACAGGCCGTGGTAACCGCGATATTCGGCCCACGCAATCCTTTCATGATGGAAAGATGGCCGGATGCCATATTGATGATGGTCGATGGAACAAAGAATGGGCTGAGCTTACGTGGACCACCACCAATCAGGCTGAAGTGGTTTTGCTCAATGAGCCCCAGGCCACCGATCCCGGAGCCAACCGCCACACCTACGCGAGTGGAGTTTTGCTCTGTGATCTCAAGACCTGAATCGTCTAATGCTTGAAGACCTGCAGCGACACCATACTGGATGAATAAATCCATCTTACGGGCATCTTTGCGAGAAATACCGAACTGCTCAGGATCGAACTCTTTTACCAAACCAGCAAACTTGGTTGGGAATTCAGTCGTATCAAAGTGCTCGATGTTGGTGATTCCGCTCTGGCCTTGCAGTAATGCCTGCCATGAGGATTCGGCAGAATTACCAACAGGAGAAAGCATACCCAGACCGGTCACCACAACTCTGCGTTTTGACACAGGATTGCCTCCGCGAGGTAAAAATTAACGGGATACAAAAGAAACAAGAGCGGCCTCTAGCCGCTCTTGTAGACCAGGAGATTAGTCCTGATTGGAATTGATGTAATCGATAGCAGCTTGAACAGTGGTGATCTTTTCTGCTTCTTCATCAGGAATTTCAGTGTCGAACTCTTCTTCCAGGGCCATTACCAGCTCAACGGTGTCCAGAGAGTCAGCGCCCAGATCATCGACAAAAGAGGCTTCGGACTTAACGTCTTCTTCCTTAACGCCCAGTTGCTCGATGATGATTTTCTTAACGCGTTCTTCGATATTGCTCATGACCTGATTTTTCCTTTAGAAATACGCAATTGCGTGTCGTTGCAGTAGTTTATTCAATTGTTCATAGTTTGCAAGACCGTTAGGCGTGGTCAAACCAGGATTTTAGACATTCATCGCCTAAAAAAACCCATAAATATGACCACTATTTGGCCTGCTGGTTAGACCATATACATGCCGCCGTTAACATGTAAAGTCTCGCCCGTCACATATGCGGCCTCATCGGACGCAAGGAATAACACAGCCGCAGCTATCTCTTTGGGATCCCCAAGACGGTTAGCTGGAACCTGGCTTAAAATCCCACCACGCTGCTCTTCGGTCAGAGCCTGGGTCATATCAGTTTCAATAAAACCGGGGGCCACGGCATTGACCGTGATGCCACGGGAGGCAACTTCGCGGGCCAGAGACTTGGTAAAACCAATCAATCCCGCCTTGGCCGCCGCATAGTTGGTCTGTCCGGCATTCCCCATGGTGCCGACCACAGAGCCGATACTCACGATACGACCATAGCGTTTCTTCATCATGGCGCGCAGCACGGGCTTGCTCAGGCGATACAAAGAGGTCAGGTTGGTATCAATGATATCCTGCCACTCGTCATCCTTCATACGCATCAGCAGATTATCGCGCGTAATACCGGCATTGTTGATGAGGATGTCTACTTCACCAAACTTCTCTTTAATAGTGGCAAAAAGGGTATCGATGGATTCCTGGCTGGTCACATTCAATTCCAAACCACAACCGGCATCCCCCAGGTAGGCAGAAATGGCCTCGGCCCCCTTTTGGCTGGTCGCCGTACCCACAACTTTGGCGCCCTTGGCCACAAACGACTCGGCAATGGCTCGGCCAATTCCACGGCTAGCGCCAGTAACCAATACGACTTTATTCGTGAAACTCATCTTCTTTCCTCAAAGAAAAACCGTCTGTTATTGCAGTTTGGCCAGCACATCTTGCATGGAGGCCGGATCATTGGCCGCCACGCCTTCAACACGCTTATCAATTCGCTTGGCCAAGCCACTCAAGACCTTGCCCGGTCCCATCTCGATGGCCAGCTCCACACCGTCATTGGCCATGGCTTCAACCGTCTCAGTCCAACGCACTGGGCTAAACAGCTGGCGCACCATGGCACTCTTGATCTTGGCGGGTTCAGCTTCTGTCACCACATCCACGTTGTTGATCACTGGAATAGCTGGCGACTGCAGCTCAATCTCCGCCAGGGCAACCGCCAACTTATCGGCAGCCGGCTGCATCAGGGCACAGTGAGAGGGCACACTGACCGGCAGAGGCAGGGCACGTTTAGCGCCAGACTCCTTCATCAAGGCATTGGCGCGCTCAACCGCCTCTTTATGGCCAGCGATCACGACTTGGCCCGGAGAGTTGAAATTGACCGGAGAGACCACCTGACCTTGAGCGGCCTGGCGGCAATTCTCGGCGATCACATCATTTTCCAACCCTATGATGGCCGACATGGCCCCTACCCCTTCCGGGACAGCTTCCTGCATCGCCAAGCCACGCAGTTCAACCAGCTTGACCGCATCGGTAAAGGCCAGGGCACCGGAACAGACCAGAGCAGAGTATTCACCCAGGCTGTGACCTGCCATCACGGCAGGTTGCGGACCACCCAGCTCTTGCCAGACACGCCACAGCGCAACCGAGCTAGTCAACAGTGCTGGCTGGGTACGCCAAGTCTTATTCAACTCTTCCGCCGGCCCTTCCATGACCAATTGGAACAGATCGTAACCGAGAACCTGACTCGCTTCGTCAAAGGTGGCTTTTACTACCGGATACTCGGCCGCCATGTCGGCCAACATACCCACACTTTGCGAACCTTGACCGGGAAATGCGATCGCGAACTTTGTCATCTTCATCATTATCCTGTGAGTTTAAAAACGGATCAGGGCCGAGCCCCAGGCAAAACCACCGCCAAAGGCCTCCAGCAAAATAAGCTGGCCCCGCTGAATACGTCCGGAACGTACGCCGACATCCAGAGCCAGAGGAACTGAAGCAGCAGAGGTATTACCATGTTTGTCCAGTGTCAGGATCACCTGATCCATCGACATGCCCAGCTTCTTGGCCGTAGCGCTGATGATTCGATAATTGGCCTGATGTGGCACCAACCAGTCAAGCTCCGACTTATCAATGCCATTGGCCGCCAGAGTCTCGGTGACAATCTCGCTCAATTGCGTCACCGCCACTTTGAAGACATCGTTACCCTTCATGTACATGTAAGGTGAGAAGTCATCGGGCGAGGCACCGCGTTTAGCTTGAGGCAACTTGAGGAGATCGCCATAGCGACCATCGGCATGCAGATGTGTGGAGAGGATGCCTGGCTCATCTGATTGTTCGAGCACGACGGCACCCGCACCGTCACCAAAGATGATGATGGTGCTGCGATCGGTCGGGTCACAGGTCCGAGAAAGTACATCGGCACCCACCACCAGAACACGCTTGGCCATGCCCCCGCGAATAAACTGATCTGCCACACTCAAGGCATAGCTAAAACCGGCACACGCAGCAGAGAGATCAAACGCCGGAATTTTGCCACAACCAAGCAGTGCCTGAAGTTCACAGGCCGCAGCGGGAAAGGCATTCTCGGCACTGGTCGTAGCCAGCACTATCATGTCCAAGTCAGCCGCCGTGATGCCTGACGCATCCAGCGCCTGTTTGGCGGCTTCGTGAGCCATAGTGGCCACTGTCTCGTTCTCACCGGCAATGCGGCGCTCTTTTATACCGGTGCGTTCAACAATCCACTCATCACTGGTTTCGACCATACGCTCAAGATCAGCATTGGTGCGAACCGTTGCGGGCACATAACTGCCCGTACCAAGAATTTTACTAAACATAGGTTCGACTAGCGCCTGTCTAATAGTACTGACTCAAGCCGCTCGGCTATACGCAGAGGAAGCTGACGCTCGACCTCTACAGCTGCCTGCAAAACGGCGTTGGAGAAGGCATGCCGTTCGGCACGCCCATGACTTTTGATAACTATGCCGCGCAATCCTAGCAGACTTGCCCCATTATACTGGTCGGGGTTCAAGTGGGATAAGCGACGTTTGAAAAAACGAGTCAACAAAGATTGGATCCAACCAGCCATACCGCTGAGTTGTTGATGGCTGGCATCAGAGAGTAAACGAACCATACCTTCTGCGGTCTTGAGAGCAATATTGCCCACAAAGCCATCACACACAATCACATCGGCCACACCGGAAAACAGGGCATCGCCCTCGATGTACCCTATGTAATTAAGTTCGGGGGTTCTGGTAATTAACTCCGCAGCCTGTTTGACCTGCTCATTACCCTTGTTGACCTCTGCGCCCACATTTAATAAGGCGATAGTCGGGTTGGCAATATCACGCACCACCTCTGCAACCACCCGCCCCATCACGGCAAATTGCCACAGATTATCGGGGCTGCAATTGACATTGGCCCCTAAATCCAAAAAGACAGAACGCTCACCTTTCATGGTCGGTACACATGTCATGAGGGCGGGGCGCTCAATGCCCTCGATACACTTTAGCACACAATGTGAAATGGCCATAAAAGCGCCAGTATTGCCGGCACTGACGCACGCCTGGGCTCGCCCCTGCTTGACCAGCTCTATGGCTCGATACATGGAGGAGTCTTTCAAGTGACGCAAGGCGTAAGCAGGTTGGTCTGACATGGCAACCACTTGGGAGGCATGCAGCAATTCGATTCGAGGGTGAGTATCCAGCTTATGAAGCTGCAGATGTGACAATACGCTCGGTTGATCGGCAACCAAGAGCAATTTTAGATTCGGTAAAAGCGACAGTGCCTGCGCGGCGGCAGGCACTGTTTCAGAGGGACCGTGGTCGCCCCCCATCAGATCTAACGCTATGGTTAGAAAAGACAAAAGGTATCCTTACTTAATAATTAAATTAAGCAATAACCTTCTTACCACGGTAGAAACCGTCTGCAGTTACATGGTGACGACGGTGAACTTCACCAGAAGTCTGATCCACGGTCAGAGCAGAAGCAGTGAGTGCATCGTGTGAACGACGCATACCACGTCTGGAACGGGTTTTACGGTTCTGTTGTACGGCCATTGACCTTACTCCTAATTCATTTACTGTGTTTCAAATTGTTCAGAGCTGCAAACGGGTTCGGACGTTCATCAGCAGACGGTATCTCACCCCAACTCATCTGCATACCTGCCTTCGGACACTCATGCTCTGCGTGCATGGGAACTATGGGCAAGTTGAGGATTAACTCATCCTCAAGCAGTTGGTGAAGATCGATTTCGCCGTTTTCATCCAACTCAATGGGCTCATAAACATCCGGCAACTCATCCTCCTCTATCTTGGGAGAGAGAGGAGTATATATGAACTCAACGTCGCAATGATAATCAAAAGGGTCACCGCACCGTTGGCACTCAAGTTTGACACAGGCATGGGCAGTGCCTTCAACAACAGTCAAACCTTGGGCATCAGTACCAAAGGACAATTTAGCTTCGATATCATCTTGAACATCGACGACAGATTCAGCCAGCCGCACAAACTGAGCTCGTTCAACGATCCCTTCATAATCGAGTCGTTTCACGGCACAGCGAACTGGATCAACCTTAATGGGCAACTTCACCTTTTCCATAAGGCGCGCATGATATAGAGATGTCTGGATATAGTCAAAGGAAAAACCTGAAACCGCGAAATTCCGTGAATAATTATTGCCGCGTCATTATGATCCGTTCACCGTTCTATTTGAAAGGCTCACCCATGCTGCCCTCCCCTTTAATTCTCGCCTCGACCTCCCCATACCGGCAGGCTCTGCTTAGCAAACTCGCGCTCCCCTTCAGCACAGCCGCCCCAAGGGTCGATGAGAGCGCCTTGCCAGGTGAGAGTGCGGAGCAACTCGTGGCCCGCCTGGCTCTGGCCAAGGCACAAGCCGTTGCCTCTACTCGTGATCAGGGGTGGGTCATTGGATCTGATCAGGTGTGCGTGATCAATCAGCAGATACTGGGCAAACCTGGCACGCTGGAGCTTGCCTCCCTGCAGTTGCGCCAAGCCTCGGGGCAAGTCGTCACCTTTTATACCGGACTCTGCCTGCTCGATGTCGCCAGCGGTAAGCAGCAACGCCTGGTCGAACCCTTCCAGGTACATTTTCGTCAGCTAAGTGATGAGATGATCGAAAACTACCTGCAGCTGGAACGCCCTTTGGATTGTGCGGGAAGCTTTAAGAGTGAGGGGTTGGGTATCACGCTCTTCACTCGCCTTGAAGGTCGAGATCCCAACACGCTGATCGGCCTGCCACTGATAGCCCTGATCGATATGCTGGCCTTGTGGGGCGTGACCTTGCCGCTACGCAGCTAAAGCGAAGATACAAGGCGGCTGTTAAGCTAAACAGCCGCTCTAGAGTCACGCCAGCAATGCTGGTAGCAGGGTTAAACTATCAATCACAGCTCGGGGCTGATAGCGGGCTAAACGCTCGGCTGAGTGCACGCCCCAGCTGATGCCAATGCGAGCCATGCCCAGTCGCTCAGCCATGGCCATGTCATGGATGGAATCCCCGACCATCACAGCCTGATCAAGCGGGATGTCCAACTCTGCCAGCAGTTGCTCCAGCATTAGAGGATCAGGTTTGGAACGCGCTTCGTCTGCACCTCTTGAGGCATGAAAGAAGGCCCTTAATCCTGTCTCTTGCAGCACCCGGTCCAGACCCGCCCTGGCTTTACCCGTGGCCACGGCCAGGACATAGCCTTGGGCATGCAAGCTGGAAATCACAGAGGCCACTCCGGGGAAAAGGGGGGTTGGCGTCTCATCCAGATAAAGGTAGTGCTCGCGATAGCGGGCAATCAAGGCCTCAATCTGCGACTCGGTCACAGCCACAAACAGCTGGGGCATGGCCTCGCGCAGACTCAGACCTATGATCTCCTTGACCTGCTCAGTAGATGGAGTGGGCAAGTCGCACTCCATGGCTGCCTTCTGCATACAGGAGACAATCCTACCTACCGAGTCCATCAAGGTGCCATCCCAGTCAAAGATGATCAGGCGGTAATTTCCAGTCATGAATCAGCAGCTAACTTGGTCAATAGTCGTTGCAAATGGGGATCCAACGGCGCTTCCATTGTCAGTTCCCTGTGGTCTACCGGATGCTGGAAGGTCAGTCGGCTGGCATGCAGAAACAAACGCTGCAATCCCAGCTCCCGCATACGCTCATCAAATTGCGACTCACCATACTTATCATCGCAAGCAATTGGATGACCGGCATGCGCCGTATGTACCCGGATCTGGTGAGTTCGTCCTGTGATAGGGCTGGCTTCAATCAAGGTGGCATCGGCATAGCGCTTGAGAATATGAAAGCGTGTCTCAGATGGCTTGCCTTCTGGGCTCACACGAACAATGCGCTCCCCTGACTGCAACACATTTTTAAGCAAAGGAGCATTGACCACTTTAACATGAGGCTGCCACTGACCACGAACCAAGGCAGAATACTGTTTACGCATGGTCTTTAATCTGAGTTGCTCATGCAAACTCTTCAAGGCGCTGCGTTTCTTGGCTATCAAAAGACAGCCCGAAGTATCCCGGTCAAGTCTGTGTACCAGCTCCAGAAAACGCGCATCGGGGCGCAACGCCCGCAAACCTTCGATCACCCCGAAACTGAGACCACTACCGCCATGAACTGCCATACCAGCTGGCTTGTTCAATACGATCAGCACCTCATCCTCAAACAGGATCATGGATTCTAATGCCTGGATGCTCGAGAGTTTGGCCGATGGCAATTCATTCTCTTCAGCCACCCGGACAGGCGGAACTCGCACCTCATCCCCAACCATCAGCTTGTACTCGGGCTTGATGCGTTTTTTGTTCACCCGCACCTCCCCCTTGCGCAAGATCCGATAGATCAGGCTCTTCGGCACACCCTTTAGCTGAGTCTTTAGAAAATTATCAATGCGCTGCCCTTGCTGCTCAGCATCAATTACCAGCAGTCGCACTTGTGGATTCAATGTATTCATCCAACAATTCTACATCAGATGGCGAGCTTTGTCGCAAAGCCAAAACGCTACCTTGCTATACAGACGGTTAAAATGAAATAATGCCCGGCGATTTTCTACAACCAACCACCTGATAAACGGGTTGGATCAGGCTCGACCGAAAACAGTGAGTCAAGGATGTTGTATCCATGTATTACTTTGACAACACCGTTGAGCCCCCTGTGGCAGCCTGATAGTTGTTGAAAATCCTGATTTCGCCAGATTGTTCTATGCCGGCTCGGATCATGTAGATGATCTGTCCGGATTCACGGGTACAAAGTATTGCCCTGTGTGCGCCTCATGCATGACCAACCGGGAGGTTGCTCGACCATGCTGCAGACTCGAGGCCGGCTCTGCTGACTGTATCCATCAAATGGCGAGTGCATTTCACATCAGAACAAAAACTTAAATTAGAGAACTGAATGAAAAGAATGTTGATCAACGCAACTCAAGAAGAAGAGTTGCGCGTTGCCCTGGTTGATGGACAGCGCATTTATGACTTGGACATCGAGAGCCCAGGTCATGAACAGAAAAAAGCCAATATCTATAAAGGCAAAATCACTCGGGTAGAACCCAGCCTGGAAGCCGCCTTCGTTGATTACGGAGCCGAACGCCATGGCTTTTTGCCTCTTAAAGAGATTGCACGCGAATATTTCCCGGCTAACTACTCTTTCTCTGGTCGTCCCAACATCAAAGAAGTGATCAAGGAAGGGCATGAGGTCATAGTCCAGATAGATAAAGAGGAGCGAGGCACCAAAGGGGCTGCACTCACTACCTTCATCAGTCTGGCCGGCAGTTATCTGGTGTTGATGCCCAACAATCCTCGCGCGGGTGGGATCTCCCGTCGCATCGAGGGCGATGAGCGTACCGAGCTTAAAGAAGCACTGACTGGTCTGGAAGTCCCAGATGGCATGGGCCTGATTGTGCGCACTGCGGGTGTGGGCAAATCCAAAGAAGAACTGGAGTGGGACTTGAATGTGCTTCTCAAGCACTGGGAAACCATCAAGTCCGCAGCTGACAAGCAATCTGCGCCCTTCCTGATCCACCAGGAGAGTAATGTCATTGTGCGCGCCATTCGCGACTACCTGCGTCGTGACATTGGTGAGATCCTGATCGACAATCCCAAGGTGTTCGAACGCGCCAAACAGCATATTGAGTTGGTGCGTCCAGACTTTATCAGCCGCGTGAAGCTCTATAATGGCGAGATACCGCTGTTCAGTCACTTCCAGATCGAGAGCCAGATTGAATCCGCATTCCAGCGCGAGGTTCGTCTCCCTTCCGGCGGCTCAATCGTCATCGATCCAACCGAGGCGCTGACCTCCATCGATATCAACTCTGCTCGTGCTACCAAGGGCGGTGACATCGAAGAGACAGCACTGCAAACCAACCTGGAAGCCGCTGACGAAATTGCGCGTCAACTCCGTCTGCGTGACTTGGGCGGTCTCATCGTCATCGACTTCATCGACATGACGCCGGTTCGTCACCAGCGTGAAGTGGAAAACCGTCTGCGCGACGCCGTGCGCCAGGACCGTGCTCGTATCCAGCTGGGCAGAATTTCCCGCTTTGGTCTGCTGGAGCTCTCCCGCCAGCGTCTGCGTCCCTCACTCAACGAGTCCAGCACCCATGTCTGCCCTCGCTGCATGGGCCAAGGCACAATACGCGATAACGAGTCTCTGGCACTGGCTATCCTTCGTCTCATCGAAGAGGAAGCGCTCAAGGACAATACAGACCAGGTCCACGCACAAGTTCCCGTCGATGTGGCAGCCTTCCTGCTCAACGAGAAGCGTTCGGCCATCTTGCGCCTGGAACAGCGTCACCAGGTTCGCATCTTCATCATTCCAAATGAGCTGATGCAGACTCCGCATTTTGAGGTGATCCGGGTACGCTCTGGCGAAACCAGCGATGCGCCCAGCTATGAGCTCAAGAGCGAGTTAGTTCGTGAAAGCTATGAGCCTAAGTTGATTGAGCCTCGTAGCGTCAGCGTTGAGCCTGCTGTACAAGGCTTCACTTCGCTCCCACAGCCGGCCCCCGTAGCCCCAACGACTCAGCAACCTGGGCTCTTCACCCGCCTGTTTGCATCCTTGATGGCGATGTTCCGTGGCGATGAGCAACCTCAAGAGACGGGCGAGAAGAAAGCCTCAGAACGTAACGATAATAACCGCCGCCGCCGTGATGGCTCACAGCGAGACAATCGTCGTAATCGAGGAAACGATTCTCGCCGTGAGAAGGGCAACCGTGACGAGTCATCGGAAAAATCCGGTGATGACTCCAGCAGCCGGGGCGAAGAGCGCTCACCTAACCGTCGTCAACGCAGCGAGCGTCCCGAGCGTGGTGAACGTCCAACTCGTGGCGAACGCACCGAGCGTGGCGAACGCACCGAGCGTGGTGAACGCACCGAGCGTGGTGAACGCACCGAGCGCACTCGTCAGCCAAGAACCGAGCGTAAACCGAGTGAGACGGGCGTGGTAGCCACAGATGTTGAAGCAGTGATCACCGAAAGTGATCTGCAACAACGTCAAGAAAAAGAGCAGAAGGTCGCTGAACGCCGCGAACGCCGTAATTTACGCAAAAAAGTGCGTGTGACCGAATCATCTGAGGCTCAACCCTCTTCTACTGCGCAGCCTGTAGCCGCCCAGGATGAGTGGACAAGTCGCGATGAATTGCCTGCTACCGATATTGTTCAGGTAGAGACCAGCCTGGTCGAACCCCTGATCCAGGAGAAGCTGCAACGAGTCGATGAGCCGGTAGGGCTAACTGATGATGCTGGCGATGAAGAAAAAGGCAAGGCTCCAAGTCAGCGCCGCAAACGCATCAATGAAGATGCTCGTCGTCAGCGCCAGCCTCGCGGTGATCAGGCTGTGACAGCCCAAACAGGGGAGCAGGATGAGAGTGCCGTGGCATCTGACTCTGCCGAGTCTGCCCGTCCTCGCCGCTCACGCCGCCGGCCTGTTGAAACCGCTGCTAACTCGACTGAAGCCTTATCAGTTGAAACCTTAGCGGTTGAAGCCTTAGCGGTTGGAGAGAGTGCGGTGGAACTGGCTGAAGATGCAACCAAGGCAGTTGCTACGACTCCTGTCGTGGAAGCCAATGCTGCAGAGTCCCAACCCGCTCTGAGCGATGCGGTAGCAAGCGTTGTTTCCAACGCTGTTCAGCCCGAGCAACCTGTCGAAGCGGCTGTGGTCGTCCAAGAGCCACAACCTAAGCCTCAGGAGAGCGTGGCACCCGCCCCCCAAGTCAAGCGTGAAGCGGCAAAGCCTCGCAAGGCTCAACGCAATGGCGTGATAAGCCAAGTGCATTTTGCTCAAGCTGAAATGGCCCTGCCCGCCCCTGCGCCCGAGCTGCCTGTGACTGTCATCGACTACCCGCCGTTTGAACGTCAACCGGTCCAAGTCTCCGGACGCAAGGCCAGCATCAAGGATCTGCGAAGCATAGCGTCAGCCCCTGCGGGTCGTCCTTAATCCATCAGCTCATTGGTAACTAGCAAAAGGCCGTGCAATTGCACGGCCTTTTTTATTTGACTACGCCGACTGCGGCAGCAGTTAAGAGTGTGGGCTCCAGATCACCAAGCCAGCATAGCCCGGCAAGGTATGCTGCCCCGCCGCTAATGGGGTCGAGCTCCAGAAATCACAACTCTCCGCTGGCAGCGAAATCAACCTAGACTCTGCCTGCCAGTTGAAGAAACAGTGCAACCGTCCGCCGTTCCAAGGAATAATCCCCTCTTCAAACCTGTCATCAACAAAGTGGGCGGCAGGTATTTTCGCTGCAGCCAATTCGTAGAGCTTGTTAATGACACGCAGCTGATCTTCATCGAGCACTGAGAGTCGATCACCCAACAACAGCATGCCGCCACTGGCCACCGTGGCTGCTGCGTGAAAACTGTACTCAGCCGCGCTAGCCTCTTGCCCTGGAATATTGCGTAAACAGAGGCAATCGGGATCTAGCTGCCAGAGCTGATCGGCTTGCCAACTACGACAGAAAATTTCGCGAGCTATCTGACGAATGCGATGGCCACTGCGCTCGACATCGTCAGCCACGCGCATACCGTGAACCAAACCTAACGAGGGCCAAAATGGCGCGTTGCACCCCAGCAGGAAGCTGTCTGCACCTGCCCCTTCGAAAATAGCGGCCATCCCCTGCCGGTAGGCCTGGATCCGTGTAGCGTCAGGATGACTAAAGCGGCCTCCATGTATCGCCCCCCAGAAGTTGGCATCCAGCTTGAAGTAACGAATGCCATACTCCTGACGCAGGGTATGGAAGAGTTGCCGCAAATGAGCCTGAACACCTGGATGTGTCCCATCCAGCACATACCAGGGAGTACAGCGCCACCCGCCATAGGTCACGCTCTCGGCTGGCATCGGCTCTCCCTGGGCATTCTTGACAAACCACTCGGGATGGTCACGAAAGAGTTGCGAGCCAGGCTCGGCGATAAAGGGCGCCACCCAGAGCGCGGGCTCAAAACCGGCATCATGTATGGTTGCCACCAAAGAGGAGAGGCCGCCGCTGAAATGCTCCGCGGGAAGCAACCAATCCCCCATGGCTTTTTGATAACCATCATCAATCTGCACAAATTGAAAACGAGGGAACTTGCTGCTCATCTGCTGCAGATTCTCAACAATATCCTGCCGGGTGACCTCGGCATAGTAGTGATACCAGGAGCACCAACCTGTCGCTCTCGGCTGAGCAGCCAGTGCCGGATGATGATGCTGGATACGAGTCGCGTACTCTTGCAGCAATGCCTCGCGATTGCTACCACACAGCACCAGCAAGCTCTCGCTTTGCCAATGTTTTCCCGCCCCCAGCAGTAGCCCTTCACTGTTTAGCAAGATCTGCAGTCGGCCATCAGGATAGAGCCTAAACTCTCCACCAAAACGCTGACAGCTGGTAAAACCGAGCAGATACCAGCGAGCGCCAAGCTGATACATCAGCAGATTGTGAACCGTGTGATACCCCTCATCGGGGGTGATCCGGTACACAGCCGCATCAGGACAACGGCCTATCGCCTGAGGCGCCCCCCAGGTGCCACCACTTTGTGCCAGCATCTGGAATCCTTCACCGTAAATGGCAGCGTCTGCGGTAGCAACCTGACCATCAAACAGAAGCCAACTGGTCAAGCTGCGCGCCTGATCGCTGATATTGTCCAGACGAACACTAAATTCGCCAGCACTCCAGGCCGGGGTTCTTAGCAAACCATCCCCAGGTTGATAGGCGACCAGAGCCTGACGCCATGCCTCTTGTTCTATTTTCATCTAGTTGCTCCAAATGGCTGGTTATCCATAAAAGCTAGCCTACTCAACGGCAGTGCTAGGGGAAAAAAGTTTTCGTTTCTACCTTTACATGCCCAAAACTAGGCTATAGTTAAGGTGCTACTTAGATTCGGGTTCTTCATTAGGTAGCAAGCAAGCGACCTCTATCTTGGCGGTCGATGTTCAAAGAGTTAGTTCATGTACGATGCGATATACTGCTCAAATAGCAGCGAAAAACAGTAAGGGCGAGCCAGTACAGCGACTCGCCCTTACTCATTTCTGCTTCTACTGCGCTGGCGTTGGGCGCCTCTTTCACCCTCTTCTCTTTGGGCTCGCCCAACAACCAGACACCCAGGCATAGCATGACTGTAGCAGCTTTTCTCCTGCACAAACTAAACCGTGCCTATCTTGGTAACGCTATCCTGCGCTGCTGAAACCGGCAGAACATGGTAAAGTGTGATGCACAAGACATTTTTGGATTGATTCACCCATGTTTAAAAATCAGCGTGTGCGGCAACTCGGCGCCTATCTGCTGAGTTTCGCCATCATCCTCGCCTGCTTGGGCGTTGGCAAATTCATCGCAACTCTTCTTCCCTTTCCATTTCCCGGTAGCATACTGGGCATGTTGCTCCTCTTCCTGCTATTGAATTTCCAGTTAGTCCGCCTGAACTGGATTGAGGCGTCGGCTAGTCTCTTACTGCGACACATGGCTCTGCTGTTTATTCCGGTTGCCGTTGGCTTGCTGAACTATATGGATACCGTCATGTCATCGCTTGGGGTCATCATGCTGAACGTGCTGTTGGGGATCACCCTGATCCTGTTCGTTGTGGGCCGTCTCTATCAAAGGATGAATCGATGATCTTCTACCTGGCACTCCCCCTGACCCTGCTCCTCTATTGGTTGACTCGAGCCCTTTACCGGCTGAAGCCTCTGCCCTTCATCAATCCTGTGCTCATCCCCATGCTGCTGCTGATGGCACTGATCAGCTATTTCGGCCTCTCTTTGGCCGACTACCAAGCGGGGGCCAAACCGATACACTTGCTGCTTGAGCCCGCCGTTGTTGCTTTGGCCATACCGCTTTATCAACAGATAGGGCAGATCCGGGCACGGATGAAATCGATACTGATTTGCTGCTCCGTTTCGGTACTCATCAGCATAGTACTGACATTCATCACCTGTAGCCTGCTGCCCGTGCCACCCGAGATCATCAGCTCCATTGCGACTCGCTCCATCACAACGCCCCTGGCCATGAGTGTGAGTACCAGCCTGGGTGGTATAGCCGCCATTGCTGCCGCCATAGTCGTACTGGTGGGAATTCTTGGTGCTGTGCTGGGTTTTCCGCTGCTGAAGTTGTTTGGCGTAACGGACCCGCAAGCACAAGGCTTGGCCATAGGCGCCTGCTCCCATGCCGTAGGCACAGCCGCCGCCGCCGAACGCGGCGTAAGCCAGGGTGCATTCTCTTCACTGGCCATGGTGGCCTGTGGGCTGTTAACCGCCATATTGGCACCCATGCTGTTTGCAGCTTATCACCTGCTCCAGCAATGGTTCGGCAGTTAACGCCAGCACAGGTTTGATACTGCGCCTGGCGTTCAACAAGGGGATAGTGCAGAAACCGGCCTATTATTAGGGTGTCAATCCGAATAATCAGGACACCATAATGGATCCGGCTCTGAATGCGGCTCTGGCTCAACTCCCCGGCAGCCTGGTTCCAGTGCTGGCGCAGTGGTCAGCTCAACACTCACTCGCCAGGCTGCCAGCCGAATTGCTCGAGCAGTTAAGCCAGGCGGGTGGAATGGATAAACAGCAAGTGGCGCTAGCCTTGCTACCGCTGGCCGCCAGCTTTGCTTACGCTCCCCTCTCCCACTTTCAGGTGGGAGCCATCGCCTGGGGCGGGTCTGGCACCTGCTATTTAGGGGCTAACCTGGAGTTTCCCCAGCAAGCCTTGGGTGCGACCATTCATGCCGAGCAGAGCGCCATCAACCATGCCTGGTTGTACGGAGAAACCCACCTGCTGGGTATGAGCATCAACGCCTCACCTTGCGGCCACTGCCGCCAGTTCATGAATGAGTTGAGCTCAAGCCAGGGCTTTTCCATCTATCTCCCGACCGGGCACTATAGCCTGCAGCAGTTACTGCCCAAGGCCTTTGGGCCAACCGATTTACACATTGGCGAAACCCTGCTCACACCACAACTCCACCCGTTACCCGCAGCAGGAGAAGATGAGCTGTTAGCGTTGGCTCGACATGCGGCCACCCTGAGTTACGCGCCTTATAGCCAGAGTTATGCAGGTGTCGCGCTAACGAGCCGTGACGGCGACTATTTTGTTGGCCGTTATGCCGAAAATGCCGCCTTTAATCCCAGCCTGCCCCCGCTGCAATCCGCCTTGATCATGTTACGGATGGCCGGCCATTCACCCGAGAAGATGCAACGCGCAGCCTTGGTCGAAGCCAAAGCGGGATTGATCAGCCACCGCCCAAGTACCGAAATGTTGCTCGCGGCCTATGGCATAGATGAGCTGAGCTATCTCGCCCTGTAATCTGCGACCACGGCTTGCCCATGCTGTGACACAGTTAATCAGACAAAAAATCGCGGGGAGTGGCCTTTACTGGATCGTTAGTTAAGCGGTTCGCGCAGAGCGCTTCCCTCGTCAACTCGCCGTAAGGCCTTTCATAGGGGCTCGAGGCGGCATCCTTGCCGCCTGAGTTGGCTCGCTAGGCTATATCGCCTTCGCTAAGTGGCTCGTATGAGGAGTGAGCTGTCTATTCTTCACCTCAGGATATTCGCCTCAGCAGAAGCAGCAATCCACTTATTGGAACTGGTTAATTAGCCATTGCAACCTTTCCCTGGGGGTCTTGTCTTCATCAAAGAAGTTCTGCATCCGTAGAAAGGTGATACCTCCAAAACCAGGGGTCCTGTGCAGTGCTGAGGCAATTTGTTTCCACCCCTGTTCACCATACAGCTCTC
>JBOFBS010000088.1:0-3611 GCA_051645725.1 Aeromonadaceae bacterium
GTATCTCTCACATAGGGCTGGGTCTTGCTCTGGTTGCCGCCGAAGATATATTCCCCCTGAGAGTTCTTGCTGTTCATCAGATCAAACATCTGCTGTTGCAAGCCCTCCAGTTCGCTGGCAATCGACTTGCGATCTTCCATGCTGATGGAGCCGTTATTTGACTTCTGGATCAGAGTTTGAGCACTCAGCATGGCGTTATTCAGAGAGGTCAACACCGTCTCTTCATGGCCAAGGCTGTTCTCCAGCAGGCTGCCATTAACTCCATATTGTTTGAAGAGGTCAATCTCCTTGGTCAGCGCCATTTTTTGGCTCATGCCAGCCGGGTCTTCGCCCGCCGTCTGGAACTTATTGCCGGTCTGCAGCTGCTGATAAGCGGTATTAAGCCGCTCATTGGCACTGTTGAGGGAATAGATATTCCGGTCGTAAATCATGTTGGTCGTAATGCGCATGACGTTACCTCACGGAAGCAAGCAGTGTATCGAAAATGGTTTTGGCGGTACTGACGATCTGGGCTGATGCCGCATAGGATTGCTGGAACCGGATCAGATTGGCCGCCTCCTCTTCAAGGTTGACCCCGGAGACGCTCTCGTAAATACCGCTACTCTGGATCAGCTTGGACTCATTGGCCTTGAGCAAGGTCTTCGCCTGGCTGGTATTGTTACCCACCGACATAACCAGACCTGAATAGGCTTCATTGAAAGTCATCTTGTCATTGGCTGTACCGCCACTACTGCCTTTGCGCACCAAATCCTTGTTTTGCAGCTCCGCCAGTGCGAGACCGTTGCTGTTATCGGCAAAGCCATTACTATTGTAACTGAGTGTGAAACTGTCACCCGCGTTGACAGTACCGGTAATGCTGAACTCGTAGCCAGGAGTCTGTTTGGGATTGGCATAGACTGCCGCTCCAGCAGGGAAAGGGTTGACGATTGCCGACATCAGGTTCTGCCCCTTGCTGCTCGCAGGGGCCGTGCCGATCAAGGTGGTACCATCGGCTTGAAATACCTGATAGTTACCACTGGCATCAATTTTGACTACCTGAGGCGCCGTCGCACTCAGGCTATTGGTACCAAAACCGGAACCGGCTCCGGTATTGAACACCCCACCCAGCTTGATATCTGCACTACCACCGTTATTTGTGGTCTTTTGCGCTTTGAGCGGAGAAGCCAAAGCCAAATCTTCCGGTCTGGTTATATTTTGCGTTATGCCAGCGGCGGCACTCTTGGCTGGTTGCAACAGCAGCTTGTCGCCGGCAACTGGCGCGCCGGTCAAATCCACCGAAATACCGTGGCCCGGGATCTGGAAAGTGGCTGGTGGCATACTCCCCGTTGCAACCGAAGTTGCATTGCCATCCTTGTCCAGTGAAAAGACCTCATAACCTGTGGCGCTGCTAAAGCGGATCTCGTAGTCAAACGGGGTCACTTCTGTTCCCTTGCCGGGAACAAAACTGACCGTAGCACCTGCAGTACCGCCGTTGGAGTTGTAAGGCAACCCCTTGCTGGTGGGCAGGGTGAAAATATCGCTACCCAGCTCGTTATCCAGATCCATCCCCAGCCGGTTTTGCTGGTTCATGGCATCGGCCATGGCAATAGAAAGTTGTCCCAACTCGCGCTTGGTCGGCTCCAGATCAGTACGAGCCTTGAACAGCCCACCCACAGTCCCCCCGAAGGTATCGTGATCGATAAGCGCCTGATTATCACCCAGGGTCAGTTGCAGCTCCTGGTTGCGCGAGTCAGGATCCCCTGCCACCACCTTGAACTGAGCCACGCCACCATCGAGGATTAATGAATGACCAGTGCTCATATTGACCAGCATACTGCCGTTGGCCTGGGGGATGGTGCGAATATCCATCTTTTCGGAAAGCTGACGAATTGCCTCATCACGCTGGTCAGACAGCATCAGGTTCTCTTCCGGTGAGCCCTGGGTCCGTATAATAGCCTGGTTCAGGTCATTGATGCTGGTAAGCAGGCTATTGACCTGCTTGGTCTCGTCCTCAATGCGGGTGCTGATGGTGTCACTCTGCTTGTCGAGCTGGGCCGAAAGGGTGTGAAACCGGTTAACCATGCCGCTCAGTTCGGTCATGGCGACTTTGCGGCCACCAGTGTCGGCTGGTGACTCATTGGCAGAGTGGAAAGCATTGAAATACGAGGTCATAGCAGCCCCTACGCTGTTGCTGGTATCCCCAAGCAACCTGTCCACGGAGGAAAGCTGATCATAGTGAGTCAAGGATGCATAGTAAGCAGAGGTATCACGACGCACCTCCCCCTGCATATAGCTGTTGAGGATCCGCTCGGTCTTGATGTCGCCAGTACCCAGCCCAACAGAATTGGTATACACCAGCGTACGCTCACGCACATAGCCCTGGCTATTGACGTTCACTATGTTGTTACTGGTGCTCTGCAGCAGGCGCTGCTGTGCCAGCACACCTGATGAACCAATTCCAAGCAGATCGCTTGCCATATGTTACAGCTCCATCTCGTTGTATTGCGCAATGGCATCGCTGCGCAATACCTGTTTCAGTTTGTTGGCGTAGTGAGGATCCGTGGCATAACCGGCCTTTTGCAGCGCTTCAAAATAGTGATCCGGGCTGTCTACCTTGGCCAACGCCCCCTTGTAACGGGAGCCGGAGGTGAGAAAATCCACGTAATCGTTGAAGCTCTCTTCAAAAGAGTCGTAGGAGCGGAAGGCCGCTTTTTGGCGCGATGCAACCCCTTCCTCATACTCGAGCGTACTCACCACTGCCTTGGGCCCCTCCCAACGGGGATCAGCCTTAATACCAAACAGGTTGTGAGTTACGTTCCCCTCGCCATCCTTGATCACCCGCTTGCCCCAGCCACTTTCCAGCGCGGCCTGAGCCACCAGTACCGCCGGACTTAGCCCCAGCTTGTCGGCCGCTTTCTTGGCAAGTGGCATCAAGCGCTGCACAAACTCTTCCGGACTATCAAACTCTTTGCCATCGGCACTGCTACCAGCCTGGGCGGCAATGCCCATCGGCGGTACGGTACGGTGAGGGCGTACCGGCATGGTGAACGCAGATTTATCCTCTGCCATCCCCTTTTCAGCAAAATCCTTGCCAACTTTAGAGGCTTCAATCAGATCATTGGCTGCCCCGGTGGGCGGTTCGTAGGGTTTGTAGGCACGCTCGGTGCGCTGCGGCATCTTGAGCACCCGTCCGTCCTTGTGGGTAAAGGTGGCCGGTGAGAGCTGCTTGGCCACCATGTCTGCCAACCCCAATCCACCTTTATTGGTCATATCGGAAACACGTTGCTCATCCAGCATCCCTTCATAAAACTGGGTATAGCTGCTGTTGAGCGGGCTATCCTGGGTCAACACCTGATTGGCCTGCCGCATCCCCTGAAAAATCATCTGGGTGAAAATTGACTCGAACTGGCGCGATGCACTCCGGAGCGCTTCGGCCTGCCCCTCTTTGCTGTTGCTCATCTGGCGGAGACGATCCAGGTTTTTGACGTCCTGCACGACCCCGAGATTGATACCGCTGTTAGTGTCAAAGTCCGCCATTTTGCTTACCTCTTTGCCGCCCGTGGCAACCCCTTGCCGCTTGTTACAATATGATCAGCTGTCCTTCGATGGCGCCTGCCTGCTGCAGCGCCTCG
>JBOFBS010000089.1:0-6441 GCA_051645725.1 Aeromonadaceae bacterium
GAGCCCATGAGCCAGCCCTGTACCTTCAGCGATTACCTGCAACTGCTGGATTGGACGGGTAGGGTAAGGCGAGCAGATAAAGCAGGAGCGATAGCTGCCGAGGTGCCGCCAATCCTCTCTCGTCTGGGTATTGATAGCCACAGCTTCCTGTCGCAACTGGCGGTAAAACAGCTCTCACGCGGCACTGTCGTAGGGCTGGCTTCCGACGCGGCTGCTCATGCCAAACTCACGCACCGACAGAGCGTCAGGGGCAGTTTGCTAAGGTCGGCTACACAGCCGTAACGCCATCTCTATATGCTAACCTGTATGCTCGCCCTGGAGGATAGTTCCTTTTGATGGCGTTTGTGCCATATCCGATGACTGCATTAATTGGGAAAAATAGTAGTCATCGCACATGGAGATTATTCACGTATCAGATGGCCCTTACCCTGGATCCGGGGTTTAAGTGACAGGATGCGGGAGGTGGATGTCCTGTTCCCTGGTCCTTCACGTATCAGATGGCCCTTACCCTGGATCTGGGGTTTAAGTGACAGGATGCGGGAGGTGGATGTCCTGCTTCTTCTTATCCTGCTTCTTCTATTCTATTCGATTCGAAGTGGATGTCCTGTTCCCACTATTCCCCCGCTCGATTCGAAGTGGATGTCCTGTTCCCACTTCTCCCATTTCCCTGCCCCTTCTCATTTTCCAGCGTGAGTCATAGCAGCCATCTTGGGGATATGTAAAAGTAAACACCGCGTTGCACACTATTTACAAGTAAGTAGCTGGACACCCAAGGAGTCGGGTATGAAGAGGATGAGGGCGCATTACAGCTGGTTTGGGCTGTGTCTCTGTGTGTCACACTCAGCGTGGAGCCATGAGGCTCCCAAAGAGGATCTGTTGCAGCTGGATCTCGTTGAGTTGATGCAAGTTCAGGTTGATGGCTCCGCTACCCTCACTCCGACGGCTACCCGCCGCATGCCCGCATCCATTACTACCATAGATAGAGTCATGATAGAGCGCTCCGGGGCCCGCTCGCTCTTTGATTTGCTGGAAATTTATGTACCCAACTTCCACTACCTGCCTCACCACTGGGAGGCCTCCCATATGGGGGTTCGTGGCCTCATCAGCCACCGTGATGATAAGTATCTGCTGGTTGTCAACGGGCGGGTGGTGAATGAGAAGACCCATTTCGGCGCCTTGAGCGAGCGGGATATGCCCATGCTCGGGGACATTCGCAAGATCGATGTGGTGCGAGGGCCTGGCTCCGTGGTCTATGGGCCGGGGGCTGTCTCCATGGTGGTCAGCATCCAGACGGACAGCTATGCCGATCATGGCCCGGATGGTATGACAGTCAAGTGGGGAGAGGGGGAGGATTTCCGCTCCCTGGAGATGAGTAAGGCGGTGCCGTTGGGAAATGGTGCTGACCATGGCCTCTGGCTCTATGCGGGACTCAGTGATTATCCCGGTGCCAGCGATGGTAATTCTCCCCTGGTCTATGGTTTGAGTGGCACCACGTCCTGGGGACAGCATATCCAGAGTGGTCAACCGGTAGGGTACAACACGCCGGATAACCATGAGTCATTTCATGACCGTCCCAAAGCCAAGTTGCATGCCCATTACCAGAAGCAGAATTTTAACGCCTGGCTGCGTTATACCCAGGGCGGTGAGAAGATGACCTGGGAGCATAAGACCATCTACACCAATACGGTCACAGGTAAGCCGCAGTCGGCCTATGGTGTGAATCAAGTTGGTTATCAGCAACTTGCGCTGGATCTCTCGCAGCAGGTGGTGATCAACTCGGCCATGTGGTTTGAGCTCAAGGGGGGGTATGACACCACCAGCTATATGCGGGAGCTTCCTGATTCGTTTGACCCTGGCAAGATAGCCGAGAATCACAGGGAGGAGGAGTATCTGCTACGTGGCACATTCAACTGGAACCACAATGATAGCCATGCCTCGGCCTTGGGTAGCGAAGTGATCTACTCCCGCTGGGGTTTGCCGACCTCAGACTATGATTACGCTTTCTCTGCGACCACGGGTCGCATGGCGGCGTGGGATACCACGGCAATTGGGCTGTTTGGCGAGCACCAGTGGCAGATCAACTCCTGGCTTACCAACTTCATGGGGCTGCGTGCGGACAAGGATCAATACACAAACTGGATGTGGTCACCTCGTCTGGCATTAGTGGCGACAGTGAGTAAGCAGGATACGGTGAAGGCCGTGCTGAGCCGCTCGGTGCGCAAGAACAATGCCGAGGAGCTGCGAGCCATGCACCTGGCGGGTAGTGAGGGGGAGACAGAGCAACTCAGTAGTGGTGAGCTGGCCTATAG
Source organism: Aeromonadaceae bacterium (assembly GCA_051645725.1). Taxonomy (GTDB): domain Bacteria; phylum Pseudomonadota; class Gammaproteobacteria; order Enterobacterales; family Aeromonadaceae; genus Pseudaeromonas. Next base: position 2,310 of record JBOFBS010000089.1, read on the forward strand.
TCGTCAATTTACACCGGAGGCCAATCTGATCCTGACAGGCTTTTACAGTAAGGTAGAGGTGCTGGACTTCAATAATGTCACGCTGCACGCGCAACCTGTGGGAGACTTCAAGTACGGTGGGTTGGAGCTGGAGCTGGGGTATCAGCGCGATGATATCACCCTGGGTTTCTCCCATGGCTTCAGCAAGCTGGATGATTTTGATCTGGCTCCGGGGGGCTCGACCCGCCTCACCGCGTCACATTTAGGGTATGGCAACGATCTGAACAACTGGAGCAACCATATCACCAAGCTAAATGGGGGGTGGCGTTTTGCTCCCGCCTGGGAGTTGAGCGGTGATGTGCGCGTATTCTGGCATTACCAGGGTGCCCAAGACATCATTGAACAGACCAATGATGCCAGGCTTACCAACCCTAACTCTTCTACCACCAACCTAACCGACCCGGGGTATACCGATTCCGTAGGTACGGCCGCCTTTCTGGATTTGGGTCTGAGCTACCAGACCAAGAGCATGGGGAAGTTCAGCCTCAACGGCTACAACCTGCTGGGAACCCTGGATAAGACGCTTAACAAGCGGCTCTATCTGTTGAACGTGGGTAATTACCGCTCCGAAGCCACGGCTGTGGCCTTGACCTATCGCTACCAGTTTTGAGCCTAGCGCGAGCCAGGCGACAGAGAATCAAGGCGTCATCACGCGCCTTGTTCTGACTGACACGGCTTAACTCGCCTTTGTAACGAAGAGGGACAGCCATGATGCAGGTGGGTGTCCTTTTCGGCTTTTCATGATGCAGGTGGGTGTCCTTTTCGGCTTTTCGGCAAAACTTTAGTTAGACTCTGGTAGGCATTTCTTGCAGATTGCCAAGATGATTCGTGACGAGAACTCGGAAACAGTTTGCTCTTCAACAGAGAAGTCGAAGCTTTTATTCAACTTAAACCGCCCATTTTCCACATTGCCATCCATATCCAGATCTATACAGATGTCTGAAAGTTTTTTAATCGGATACCAGTTTTCTCTAGTGAAGACGGAGAATTTCCATCCATCAAGAAATAGTTCTGAATGAACGGTGATTTTTCCCTCTGGATGTTGTATATCGGAGACGGCTACATCATAGATTTCTTGCCCCTTTCTCCACTCCCATTGCTTTAGTCTTGTGTCATTTACTTGTTCAATGATTAGTGCACCAACTCGTTGGACTTTTTTTCGAAGTTCATTACGCACCTCATTGGTCTTCTTAATTAATTCCTGCACGGCTGAGGTGTTCGTTGAAAGAAAGTTAATAAAATTCTCATCCATCTCATGATTGCCTATAAGGTTTTCTATATTTTCAATAAATTCAAAACATAGATTGAGGTATCTTCGGTTTCCAATAGTAATATAGGCTCCAATATTGTTTCTGACTTTTTCGAATAGCTCACTGTAGGTTATATACGTCCATCTATTGTCGGACGGTGTCTGTTTCACTAACGACAATACGATGGCATAAACATTTGGAGCCTGTTCTTTGGCTGTTTCAAAATAGTCATTTAAATCATTATAGATCCAAGCCTTGATCTTGTTCTCGATAACTATACAAAGAGTCTCCGACGTAAGGATCAGGTCTATGAAATTACCTTTTTTCGTTTGAAACTCAGTCGTCACTGAAAAATACTCATCTTCGAGAAATTCATATTTTTCACTAAATGACAGAATAGACTTAATGAAAAGATCACCTAAGCCGTGTTCTCGACTGGAGTCTAGGAAGAACTGAAGTACATTGGAGGCTACTTTTTCGTAGTGAGGAAATCCACAGATAGAGAACCAGTTTTCGTCTCTTTTGACTCTGGGGATCTTCTCAAATTCCGATATCAATTCTTCAAACATCAGTCCTCCGGTTCGCTATGCCTGCAGGATCTGCTTAACATATGATTGTTTGGAAATAATTCATAAAAGATGGAGGATTTTTGCGGGTATGCCCGCCGCCGCATTGGCAAAGTACCACCACAGTCACACTACCTCCCCTGACTTGCGGCTGTCACAGCGCCGATGGCGGGTTGGGCGTGATCGGTCTGCGCCAACAGGCTCCTTGCGCTTTTTGAGTCTCTAGACTAGCCGAAGGCTGGGGGCGGGGCGATTGGGCTGGATCATGTTTTTTAACGTTTTTATTCAGAATTTAGCGGCAATAGTGCTTGATGGCCCTTCGACAAGCTTCCTTCGTCAGGCTCAGGATGAGCGGAGAGCGGCGGGGATGGGCAAGTTGCCATTTATCTTCTCTACCGGCTGTAACCGGTAAAAGTCTATTTACCGCCTACAACCGGTAAAACTTGAATTACCTGTTATAGCGTGTAAATATGACTTCAACGGCTATAACCGGTAATGCAGCCATGAAAGTGACCAATTCGACTCAGTTGAGTGCCTATCTGAAAGATATTCGCCAGACCCGGAAGCTCTCCCAGGAGAAGGTGGCCTGTAAGGTCGGTATCCGGCAGGACACAGTCTCGAGTTTCGAGCGCAATGCCGATGCCACCAAGCTGGAGACCCTGTTCAAGATCTTGTCGGCGCTGGAGTTGGAGCTGGTGATCCAGCCGCGCAATTCGCCTCCGGGTGTGGCAGAAGAGAACGGCGGTGGCTGGAAGGAGGAGTGGTGATGGCCGCACTGGATGTCTATATGAACGGTTATCGGGTGGGGCTGTTTAGCAAGAGCCCTGCCGGAGCCCACTACTTTCAATATGATGCGGCATGGCTGGCGCTGGCGGGCAGCCGTCCTATCTCGCTCTCCATGCCGTTACGCCATCAGCCCTATGAGGGGGATGAGGTCTATAACTTTTTCGATAACCTGCTGCCGGACAATCCGCAGATCAGACAGCGCATCCTGGCTCGTCATCATGCCGACTCCACCCAACCGTTCGATCTGCTGGCAAAAATAGGGCAGGACAGTGTCGGCGCCTTGCAGTTGCTGCCCGAAGGGGCTCCGGCAGGCGATATCAGGCGCATTAACGGCAAGTTGCTGATGGATGAGGAGCTAGAGCGGATCCTGACCGGTTATCTGGCGGAGGCCCCCTTGGGGATGCTGGCCGACGAGGATGATTTTCGTATCTCCATCGCCGGGGCTCAGGAGAAGACGGCGCTGCTTAGGCAGGGGGAACGCTGGTATCTGCCACAAGGCGCTACGCCGACGACCCATATCATCAAGTTACCTATTGGCCAGATCGAGAGCCACTCCAGTACCATAGATCTATCTGACAGCGTGGAGAACGAGTATCTCTGCGCCCTGATTGCCCGTGAGTTCGGGCTGGCGGTTCCCCACTGTTTTATGCTGCGGGTCGGTAGCGTTAAAGCCTTGGCCGTTGAGCGTTTTGATCGGCAATTCGCCTCGGATCACAGCTGGATCATGCGGCGGCCACAGGAGGATTTTTGTCAGACCCTGAACATCCCCTCGGCGGCCAAGTATTAAAATCATGGCGGCCCAGGGATTGCCCAGATCATGAAGGTGTTGTTGGGTTCGGCCAACGCCGAGCAGGATCGCTATGCCTTTATGCAGGCGCAGGTGCTGTTTTGGCTGCTGGCGGCAACCGACGGCCATGCCAAGAATTTCTCGCTATTTATCGAACCGGGGGGGCGTTATCGACTCACCCCCTTCTACGACATTCTCTCCATGTATCCGGTATTTGGCGGCCGGGGGCCCCATCCCCGAGATGCCAAACTTGCCATGGGGCTGACAGGCTCCAAGGGCAAGAAGTACAAGATCGAGCAGATCTTTCCGCGTCACTTCTTCCAGACCGCCAAAGCGGTGGGTTTTGACCAGAGCGCCATGGCCGCCATCTTGACCGATTTTGCCAGCGCTACGGATCAGGTGATCACGCGGGTCAGGGAACAGCTGCCCGCTGACTTCCCGGCCCCGATCCGTGATGCCATCCTCAACGGATTGCACCAGCGGGCCCAGCGTCTGACTACCGGCTGGGAATAAGTCATCGGCAATAGGTCATCGCCTTGGTCTCACCATCGAGAATAATAAAAACCAGTAAAATCAATAACATATATATTATTGATTTTACTGGTTATTTTGTATCTATATGATTTAATTGGTTTTTCTGCAGGCGTTGAACAGATCCAGTTTGGGTTGGTAGACGCTGGTGTGGATGTCCAGTATGCCCAGCA
>JBOFBS010000090.1:0-2510 GCA_051645725.1 Aeromonadaceae bacterium
GTTGGCTAATAACATCATGTCGATCGGCCAATAACATCATGCCGATCACTATTTTTCTGCCCGCGTTTATAGCGTCTTTCTTTTACTCCGCCTGATCGGCATCGGTCAAGTTGGCGCCCTGTTTTCTCATCGATTCTCCCGTTAAGGTCACGCGCACCGCTCTGTGGATCAGTCGGTCCAAGATCGCCTCGGCGAAGGTTGCCTCTCCGATCATCCCGTACCACTTCTCCACCGGCAATTGGCTCGCCACTATCGTTGAGACGTTGCCGTAGCGGGTATCGATGATCTCCAGCAGGTTGCTGCGTTCGCTCGCGTCCAGCATCTCCATGCCCCAGTCATCCAGGATCAGTACCCCTATGTTGCTTACCCGCTCCAGCAGTTTCGGATAGCTGCCATCCGCTTGGGCCAGTCGCATCTCTTCAAGTAGGGTTTTCAGCCGGTAATACCGCACGCCCACTCCTTGCCGGATAAAGTAACGGCCCAGGGCACACGCCAGGTAACTCTTGCCACAGCCTGCCGCGCCCGTTAGCAGCAGGTTTTGTTGATGACTCAGCCAGTGTCCTTCCAGCAGTTGGCGGATCTGCGCTTTGCTCACGCCTCGACCCGCCCGATAGTCGAGCTGCTCCACCTGTCCGGCTAGCCGGAACCGGGCTTGCTTCTCCAGGCGGTTGGTTTTCCTCTGCTCCCGCTGCACCAGCTCATGGCTCAGTAATAGTTGCAGCCGCTCTTCAAAACCCATATCCAGGTACAGCATGCTCTGGGCCTGCTGCTGGTTCAGAGCCTGTTTCATGCCGCTCAAGTGCAGGCGGCTTAGTTGTTCATCGAGGTGTAATTGCATCGGCTTCTCCTGATCCGTGGGGTTAGTGGAAGTAGTGCTCGCCATGGACATTGTCATGACGGATGTCTTGCAGCGGATCCTGTCGCTCGTTGGCAATGAGTTGTTGCTCCTCCAGGCCATGCTTGAGCATGCTGCGGATGTTGTGCAGCCGGTTGGCGCCGGTCAGGTGCCCCCGGAGGCAGGCCGCTTCCAGCCGCTCCTTGCCATAGGTTTTGCTCTGCCCCAGCAAGGCCAGGCAAGGGCGCACCGCTTGCGTCGAATGCTCTGCCTGCCGGATAAAGCCATCCACCCAATGCGTGGTGTAGGGGCCGATGGACGCCGCCCAGCCAAGCAGTCGCTCCGGCGACCACTCCAGCAGTGCCTGATGATGCGCGGGCATGTGTTCACGCAGGCTGCTGTGCTGGCCTTTGTGATGACTCCGCTGGTGTTCGGCCACGATCTTGCCCGCGTGGTACAGCGTGACGGTATGCTCGGCCAGATGCGCCTCCAGCCGCTTGCCCTGCAAGGCATAGGGCACTGAGTAATAGTGCTTTTCCAGATCGACGTGGTAGTCCTTACCAACCAGCACCGGCACTACTTTGGTGTAGTGATAGGGATAATCCGGCAACGGCTTGAGCGCCGGTGCATCGAGCTCGGCAAACAGTGAGGCACGGCAGCCAGGCAGCTTCTGGAAGGATTTCTGGTTGAGCCGGGTCAGCAGTTCACCCATTCGCTGATTGAGCTGGGCCAGGCTATGGAAGGTTTCATGACGCAGCACCGCCAGGATCCAGCGGGTGACGATCTGCACGCCCACCTCCGCCTTGGACTTATCCTTCGGCTTGCGGGGCCGCGCGGGCATGATCGCCGTACCGAAATGGGCCGCCAGCATCTGGTAGGTGGGGTTGAGATCCGGATCAGTATTGCGCGCCACGCTGACGACACTCTTCAGGCAATCGGGTACCACCAATTGCGGCACACCGCCAAAGAACTCGAAAGCGCGCTTGTGGCTCATTACCCAGTCATCGAGCTGCTGGGAGCGGGTGGCCTCGGCAAAGGTGTAGTTGGAGGCCCCCAGCACGGCGACAAAGATCTGGGCCCGGTAAAGGATCTCGCCGGTATGCGGATCGACAATGGGCATGGTCTGGCCGCAGTAGTCGACAAAGAGTTTTTCGCCCGCAATATGGGTCTGCCGCATCGAGGGTTGCAGCAGCGCCGCCCACTCTTTATAGAGCCGACAGAAGTGGTTGTAGCTGTAGTGGGAGCCTGGATGGCGCTCGGCGTACTCCTGCCATAGCAGCTCGAGGGTCACGCCTTTTTGACCTGGTTTTTTGAGTTCCTGATGCAACAAGGCCCAGTTGGGAGTGGGTTTGTGCTGAGTTTTATGAACAGAGCAGGTCTTGAGAAATGCGCGCTCCAGGGAGACATCATCCCAGGACTCAGACAGGGGCCAGGTCATGATACCCAGTTGAGCCGCCCGGTTGAGGTAATAGGATACGGTGCTAGGAGAGATATGCAGGCTGAGGGCGATCTGCCGATGAGCCAGTTGAGCCTGAAATTTAAGGCGAAGAATTTCTTTGAGTTTTCTCACAGTGATAGGCCTCGCAGACATGCACGTTCCTCTGTTGGAGCAGATGGGAAAGTGCGGGTTTAACGAAGCGGGGAGAAAAAGTCACCAATAACATGGATGCCGATC
>JBOFBS010000091.1:0-3378 GCA_051645725.1 Aeromonadaceae bacterium
CGGGCAGATAAAAAATTGTGCAAATCGCTGTAAACCTTCCGCAAACCATTCGTGGTGAAGGTCAAAGTAGTAATTGGTAAATTCGGTGCCGGTCCAGGCGTTGTTACTGCCACCATGCCGATTGATAAATTCCTGGTACTCCCCTGGTCTGTGGAAGGTTTGCGTACCCAGGAACAGCATATGCTCCAAAAAATGCGCCATCCCTTGTCGCGCTTCCGGATCATCGAAATGACCGGTATTCACGGCAAGAGCTGCGGCCGATTTCTCGGTCTTGTGGTCTTCAATCAGCAACACTCTCAGCTGATTGGGCAGGGTCAGATACTGGTAGGCGCGATGATCATTCGGACTGGCATGCACACGCTGGATTGGATGACCCATGGATACGCTCATTTTATTGATCTACAGGGTTATTATTGACTGGCACTGAGGAGGGCGCAAACCGTTTCTGCGAAGCACGCCCATTGTGAACCCGCGGCTAACTCAGTAAACTTCCGCTGTTTTATGGTGTCTTTTCTGGGAATTTTATTGATGAAAGTCGTGATTATGCGCCACGGTGATGCGGTTATCGGTGCCGATGATGATGCCGCTCGCGCCTTGACGGCTATGGGGCGTCAACAATCCCGGAATATGGCCTGCTGGCTGCAGACCCAATTCCCGCAGATAGAGCGGGTACTGGTCAGCCCTTATTTACGTGCCCAACAGACGTGGCAGACGATCAGTGACCTGTTTCCGGGAGCCAGGGTCGAGACTCTGGATGAACTGGTGCCCCATGGCCACGCCAGCCGGGTGGTGAATGAGTTGTTAGCCTTGGAGGGCGTGGTAGAGACTGTACTCGTGGTCAGCCATTTACCGCTGGTGGGTTATCTGGTGACCGATCTTTGCCCTGTCCAGGTGCCCCCCATGTTTGTGACTTCGGCGATGGCGGCGATTGACGTCCAGGACTCCGCGGGTAGTTTGCTATGGCAACAAGCGCCGCATTTGCTAAAAAATATGTGATTCACACCTATTTAACGCATTAAATCGTTATATTTTGCCGTTTTGCAGATGGATATCTCATCAAAATGGAACTTTTCTCGTTAATCTATATCCAAGCTTAGGTGGTATGCGAGAAAGGTTAATAACGATGAGAATTTTCAAAAAATACACGCCGTTCATGATTGCCAAATACGTAAAAACCTTCTTCAAGGGACGTATTTATATCCAGGGGCGTGGGGGTTACGAGTTTGATAAGGGTCACCTTGTTATGCCTGTGACAGCCGATTATCTCCATAAAAATACCGTCACCGAGGTGAACTCGACCATCAGTCAGCTTTCGGATGCGGCGTAAGCGAACCTCGAAAACTTTAGCTGCAGCCCCTTGTGCCTTGGCAAATCCAGATAAACTAAAACGGGCTGCCCATGGCAGCCCGTTTTGTTGGGTTCTATACCCGTAATGTATTGAGATATTCGGCTTTGGGCCTGGAGTCTGATCGAACGCAGGCACGCCGTGAACCCATCCATGGGGGCTCGACGGCGGCATCCCTGCCGCCAACGGCCCGCTTTTCGTCCAGAATCCAGCCCTCTTGATGCCCAACAGGTAATTGGGACAGAGCCTTTTGTTGCGTAGTCAACTCGCACAGAGCGCCAAGTTAGAACCAAAGCGCGATGATCAAAGTACCAGCAAGTGTCAGTAGAACGTTGGCCACTGCATAGGTGCCTGCATAGCCTAAGGCGGGGATCGAACTTCCGGACATGCTGTTCACTACCTCCATCGCAGGTGCCGATGTGCGGGCTCCGGTGATGGCACCGAGTAATAACGCCGGATTCATCTTTAGCACATGAATACCGAACAGATAGCCGATCAGCACGGGCAACACAGCGACTATCGCACCGGCAACCAGTACCAGTAAGCCATTGTCATTCAAGTGGCTGATGACCCCGCCACCGGCCTTGAGCCCGATGCTGGCCATAAACAGTGTCAATCCCAGATCCTTGATAAAGCGCAGCACCCCGGATGGGATATAACCCACGGTCGGATGGGTCGAGCCCAGATAGCCCATGAAAATACCGCCGAGTAGCAGACCTACGGCATTGCCGAGCCCAAATTGAAAAGGACCGAACACCAGCGAAATGCTGCCGATGAGCAGACCACAGACAAAAAAGGTACTAAAGGCCACCAGATCAGAAGCTTGACTGTGAATGCTGATAAAGCCAATCCGGCTGGCCAGGCGCTCTACCCGATGCTTTTCGCCGCTGATCTGCAAGACATCGCCTTTTTGCAGCATGATATTTCGATCCAGCGGCATCTCGATTTGCGAGCGAACGATACGGTTTAAAAAACAACCTTTGCCGGTCAGATTGAGCTCGATGAGATACTTACCAACATAGCTGTCGTTTTTGACCACTATCTCTTCGGTTACGATCTGCAGATCCAGTAGATCCCGATCAAAGACCTCTTTGCCGTTGCGATAACTCAGATCGAGTTTCTCGTGGCTTTCGGGATAACCGAGCAGGGCAATATCGTCACCCTCCTGGATCACGGTATTCCCATCAGGACTGGCTGCCACGATACCATTGCGACGCAGGCGCTCCACATAGCAGCCGGTGTGGGGGTAAATACCGGTTTCACGCAATGAGCGTCCGCCAATCCACTCCGCCAGTTCGGTTCCAACCCGGTAGGCACGGATGATCGGTAAGTAGGTCTTGCGGCCGTACTGATCGGAAAGGCCTCGCTCACGGGCGATCTTATGGGCCTCTTCACATAAATCGAGCTTGAACAGCCCTGGTAGATAGCGCACCACCAGCATCAACCCGAGCAAGCCAATCATATAGGTGAGGGCATAGCCGACACTCATATTATCGAGGAGCTGGCTGATGCTGGTGTTGTGAGGAATGCTTAGATAACCACTTTGCAAGCTGTCCTGCGCGCCGACCAGGGCAGGGGTGGAAGTCAGCGCGCCAGCAAGAACCCCAGCGGCGAGACCAGGACCCAAATCAAATAATTTCGCCAGGACGAATGTGAATAACAGCGCTGAGGCGAGAATGACCAATGCCAGGCTGATATAGCGCAGCCCGTCCCGTAAAAAAACGCTAAAAAAATGGGGGCCAGCTTCGATTCCAACGGCAAAGATAAACAGCATAAAGGCAATGTTGCCGGCACTACCCGTGAGGCTGAATCCCAATTGGCCGAATAGCAAAGCAGTAAAAAGAACGCCGATCGTGTTACCGATCTGGAATGAGCCAATACGCAACTTACCGACCAGCAGCCCGATGCCGAGCACCACAAAAATCAGTAAAACCTCATTCATGTGGAGCATATTGGTTATATCTATGGTCATAAAATAGAGATTATCTAGCTTAAAGTATTAATATTATGCTACTTGGCGACATAATAAAGAA
>JBOFBS010000092.1:0-4769 GCA_051645725.1 Aeromonadaceae bacterium
CGGTTTGATACTGATAGGGCGGAAAACCCAGGGCAATGCCACAACGTAGAGGCTGGGCCCAGGTGCTGCCGCCGAACAACAACAGCAGCAGAATCAGCAGGTTCATACGACTGCTTCTACGCACTCGAAAAATCCTATGAACCCAGTATGTGGGCACGCTGTACCAGATCCAGCAAGGGTTGAGGAAAGATCCCCAACACCAATACGATCAGAGCCGAGAGCAACACCACCATACCCCCGGCCGAGAGCGCCCAATCCTGCTCGGCATCCCGTGTCAGCTGGCTTGGCTCACGCAGGTAGAGGGTGACCATGACCCGCAAGTAGTAGTAGAGACCGATGGCACTGCCCAGCACCACGGCCCCGGTCAGCCACCAGAGTCCGGCCTGCACACCGACGCTGATGATGTAAAACTTGCCGATAAAGCCAAGAGTCATGGGAATACCCGCCAGCGAGAGCATCATGACGGTCAGCACGGCCGTCAGGTAGGGTCTATGCCAGAACAGACCGCGGTAGCTGTGCAGGGAGTCAGCATCCTTGCCCTGATAAGGGCTGGACATCAGACTGACCACGCCAAAGGCGCCCAGGCTGGTGAAAAGATACATCAGCAGATAGACGGCTGCAGCCTCAAGAGGCAGCACTTGCTGGCGGCTCGCCACCACCACGGCCAGCAGATAACCAAAGTGAGCCACAGAGGAGTAGCCCAGCATGCGTTTGATGTTGCTTTGCTGCAGCGCAAGCAGGTTACCGGCCAGGATGGAGAGGATGGCGAGGATACTCAGGAGTAACTGCATCATATGCGCATCCGCCGCCGGCACCGCCAGGTAAAAGCGCAACAGGGCACAGAAGATGGCGATCTTGCTGGCCGTGGCCAAAAAGGCGGCCACAGGCGCAGGCGCCCCTTCATAGACATCGGGTGTCCAGAGGTGAAAGGGCGCAATCGAGAGCTTGAAGGCAAAACCGACCAGCATCATGCCAAACCCTGCCAGCAACAGAGGCTGATGGGCGGGCGCCTCCCCCAGGCTCTGGCCTAACTCGTTGAAGCCAAGCGTACCGAACTGGGCATAGATGAGTGCGATACCAAACAATAAAAAACCCGTCGCCGCAGCCGAGAGCACCATGTACTTGATGCCCGCCTCCAGTGAGCGGTGCTCCCGGTAGGCATACCCCACCAGGCCAAACATGGGCAACGAGATAAGCTCGATGCCAATGAACAAAGAGGCCAGATGCTGGGTCATCGCCAGTACCAGACCACCACAGGTGGCCATCAGCAGCAACAGATAGAACTCTTCCCTATTATCCGGGTAAGTTTTAAGCCAGGCATAGGCAAAGGTCGTGCTGGCTAACGCGGCCATCAGTACCAGTGCCATATAGAAAACGCTGTAGCCATCTAGCCGCAGCAGGGGGGTCACCTCTATGGGCAGCACATTCCCGACGACAAACAAGCTAAGCAGAGCCAGGTTTAAGCCCGCCGCCGTGATCACAAAAGCGGTATTGATGCAGCGTCGCCAGGCAATCGCCAACATCAGCACCACCATGGTCAGGCCCGTAATCAGCAACGGCAGCAGGGCAATCAACTGAGAATTGGAAAGCGTCATCTAAAGTACCCCTTCATGGGCGGTGGAGAGAGCCACAAACCAGTGCTGTACCGAACTGACTGTGCCACTGGCCGTATCAATCACCGGCTGCGGATAGATACCCAAGGCGATGAGTAACCCCGCCAATAACAACATCATGCCCAGTTCGCGAGCCCCCAATCCAGCCAGAGCGGTCTCACTCTTGGCCGGACCAAAGCAGGCTCGCTGCATCATGATAAGAGAGTAAACAGAAGCCAGTACCAGACCAAAGGTGGCAATCACCACAACAGTGGGTGCCACGGGGAAGCTGCCCAGCAAGATCAAAAACTCACCGACAAAGTTCCCCGTTCCCGGTAGCCCCAGGGACGCCACGGCGAAAAAGAGCATGATGCCAGGCAGATAGCGAATCCGTCCCCACAAGCCGCCCATCTGGCGCAGATCCCGGGTATGCAGCCGTTCATAGATCTGGCCACACAGAATGAAGAGGGCCGCCGCCGAGAGGCCGTGGGCTATCATCTGGATCACCGCCCCTTGCAGGGCCAACTGGGTGCCAGAGTAGATGGCGATCAAGACGAAACCCATGTGGGAGATGCTGGTATAGGCGATGAGGCGCTTGATATCGGTCTGGCTGAATGCCAGCACGGCGCCATAGATGATGCCGCCTATGCCCAGCGCCATGGCGATGGGAGCAAATTGCGCCGAAGCATGGGGAAAGAGCGGCAGGCTAAAGCGCAACAGACCATAGGCAGCCGTCTTCAACAAGATACCGGCCAGATCCACCGAGCCGGCTGTGGGCGCCTGGCTGTGCGCATCGGGTAACCAGCCATGCAGGGGAACCACGGGCATCTTGACGGCGAAGGCCAGGAAGAAGCCCAGCATCAGCAGGTATTCCACCTCGGCACTCATGGGAGTATTGAGCAGCGTCTCGTAGCTGAAGGAGAGCACGCCGGTGGCCTGAAAATGGACCAGAGCCAGCCCCAGAATGGCTACCAACATCACCAGGCCGCTAGCCTGGGTATAAATGAAGAACTTGGTGGCGGCGTTAATGCGTGAGCGACCATCTGAAGCCACATGCCCCCACAGGGCGATGAGGAAATACATGGGCACCAGCATCATCTCCCAGAAGAAGAAGAAGAGAAAGAGATCCAGTGCCATAAAGACGCCGATGACGCCACCCAAGATCCAGAGCAGGTTGAGATGGAAAAAGCCGATGCGCACCCGGATCTCGCGCCAGGAGCAGAGTACGGCCATGACACCGAGAAAACCGGTCAACAGCACCATCAGCAAGGAGAGGCCATCGACCGCTAGATGGAACGAGATCCCAAAACGCGGTATCCAGGGAAAATGACACTCGGCGCTCCAGGTAGGGACCCCCTGCTGACTCAGGGAGAAATCCCCCTCAAGCCAGAGGATCACCGAGAGCGACAGGGTCAACAGCATGGAGAATAGGGCAATCCAGCGTGGCAGCTGCACGCTCAGGCGTTCAACCTGCCAACAGAGTAACCCACCGATAAACGGGGCTAACAGTATCCATAGTAGCATCACGATAATCGCTCTCTTGTCAGACTAACAGCAACAACGCCAGCACCAGCAGGGTACCGAGCCCCATGGATGCGGCATACCAGCGCAACTTACCGGAAACCGTTCTGCCCAGCAGTTGATTACTCAGGCGAGCAAACCAGGCTGGCAGCTCCATCACCCTATCGCACGGATCGCTTGCCAGTATCTGTGTCGACTTGAGATAAGGGCGAACAAAGAGCCGCTCATAGAGCCAATCAAAACCCCAGGCATGCAGCCAGAGCTGGCTTAACAACCGCCCGCCCCGACTGGATGCCACAGCCGAAACCAGCTTGCGCTCGCCACTGAACAACCAGCATGCCAAGGCTATCCCCACCAGGGCAATTGCACCCGAAAGCAACTCAAGGGCATGTTTCCCCTCCTCCATCCCCTCGCCCGGTGCAGCCGGGAGCACCCCTGCCAGCGGCGGGACTATGAGGGCCCCGACAAAGGTAGAGAGCAGCATCAGCACGAGCAGCGGCAGATGGTGAGCCACTCCCTTGGCCGGGTGTGCCTCACATTGCGGCTTGCCATGAAAGACGATGAGAATGAGGCGGAAGGTATAGAGCGAGGTCAAAAATGCCCCCACCAAACCGGCCCACAGCAGTGTGGTTTGCCCTGAAGCCTGCACCTGCCAGAGGATGGCATCTTTGCTGTAGAAACCGGCCGTAACCAGAGGCAGAGCCGCCAGAGCCGAACCCCCAACCAGGAAACAGCCATAAACCAGCGGCAGGGAGCGGCGCAGCCCCCCCATCTTGAAGATATTTTGCTCATGGTGGCAGGCCACTATGACAGAGCCTGCCGAGAGGAAGAGCAATGCCTTGAAGAAGGCGTGAGTCATCAGATGGAAGATGGCGCCATCCCAGGCCCCCACCCCCAGTGCCAGGAACATGTAACCTATCTGGCTCATGGTGGAGTAAGCCAGGATGCGCTTGATATCGCTCTGCACCAGGGCCGCAAAACCCGCCAGCAGCAGGGTCAGAGCCCCCACCACAGCCACCAGATGCAGCACATCCGGCTCCAGCACAAAGAGACCGTGCATGCGGGCAATGAGGTAGACGCCCGCCGTCACCATGGTGGCGGCGTGGATCAAGGCCGAAACCGGCGTCGGACCGGCCATGGCGTCAGCCAGCCAGGTCTGCAACGGCAACTGGGCCGATTTACCCACGGCGCCCCCCAGCAGCAGCAGGCAGGCCAGCTGCAGCGCAGGCGAGCCATTGGGCCACTGCTCGCTGGCGCGCGTGACCAGCTCGCTAATGTTCAAGCTCCCCAGCTCCTGGTAGAGAATGAACATGCCGATGGCCAGGAACACATCCCCCACCCGCGTCACCACAAAGGCCTTGAGCGCGGCGGCACCGTTGGCCGGATGACGATAGTAGAAGCCGATCAACAGATAACTGCAGAGGCCGACCCCTTCCCAACCCAGGTAGACGAACATCAGATCATCGGCCAGGATGAGAAAGAGCATGCTGGCGATGAAGAGGTTGGTATAGGCGAAGAAGCGGGAGTACCCCTCCTCGCCTCGCATATACCAGGAGGCGAAGAGGTGAATGAAGAAGCCCACCCCGGTCACCACACCCAACATGGTCAGGGAGAGACCATCGAGCCGCAGCTGAAGCGCAGGCTGGAACTCCCCCA
>JBOFBS010000093.1:0-11529 GCA_051645725.1 Aeromonadaceae bacterium
AGGCAGGGCGATAAGGCCAAAGGCCAGATAACGCCCCACAGATTGCAAGGTAGCCGGATACTCCGGCAACAGCAGGGGGACGGCAAAGACCACGCCCCACATCAAACCTGCCAGTAACGCATAGAGGCTTCCGGCCAGCACGATACGCTCCACAAGAACGACAGGGGGGGCAGTCTAATCCAGCCACATAGCCGGATCCAGGGCCGCCAAACGAAACATACCCCTTGCCGGCAGCAGGGTGCGGTGACGGGAAGGTGAAGCTCAATTGGCAAAGGATTCGCTAAGCTTTAATTGCCTGATTTTAATCATATTACCTGGCCCTTCGACAAGCTCAGGGTGAACGGAGGGGAGGCTCAGGGCTATGTTGGATCAGCAGGTAGCGAGGGTGGAGAAGCAAGTGGAATCCGGTGGCGAAGGTGGACAAGCAAGAGGAGTACGACGGCGAAGATGGAGAAGCAACTGGAGTCTGCTGCCGAGGTGAGCGTTAAGCCGACCCTAGGCCTCAAGCGTAACGGCTGACACTGGCACCATCGGCAGGACGCCAGGCGGTGTCGTAACGTTGTGAGATGACGGCGGCGCGGCGCTGCATGACGGGATCGCGCTCACCACCTGCCCATTGTAGTGAGGCCGAGCCTGTGGCACTGCTTTGCGAGGCGTCGTCAGCGGAAGCGGCTTGCCTGCTTTGCTCCCCGGATGGGCGACTCGATACGGCATTGGCTGAAGCCAGTTCCTTTCTGGCCTTGGCCTCCAGCTGGCTGGCTTTGGCCGCCACACTGCGATCCTGTCCAGAGGGTTCAGCCGGGGCAAGAGCCGCACTACGCACCTGTTGCATCTTCTGGACTGTGGCGGCGGGATCACCGGCTATCGGGGAGATATCAATCTGCACCGAGCCACCAGTGGCATAACTCTTCCCATCCGGCCCCTTGCTCATGGTGTAGGAGGGTGAGGAGGCATACTGTCCCCCGGCACCCTGATGAGCCTGCTCGTGGATGCGGACCTCTTGATCCCGCGCCTTGAGTGACTCTATCTCTTTTTGCTCGGCCTGCTGCTGGCGACTCTGGCTATCACTGCCCTTCTCTTTATTCCCCTCCTTCCCCTCCTGTTGCTGGCCTCGCCCCTGGCGTTCGGCAACCGCCACATCACCCGGCATCCCCTGCCGGGAACTGGACTCCCCGGCTTGGGCTCCCTGACGGCTCTCGTTGCTACGCGCCTTATCCTTCTCAGAGCCAATCTGGGATTCGCGGGCATAGGGCTCCCCCTGCGTTGCCGCGGGGATCCGCTCACGCAACGTGTTATCCCGCCGCGCCGACTCTGTCGAAGGCTGCAGCGCAAGCGGGATAAAATTGGGGTAGCTAGGAGTAATATTCATCGCTAGACACGAACATCGATCACTGTGCCCATGACCTCATCGGCACTCTTGACCACCTTGGCAGAGGCCGCCGCGTTCTGTTCGGCTATGTTGAGATTAACCAGCTCTTTGGCCTCCTCAGCTTTGTTGGATTGCGTAGCCACCTTGGCAATTTGGCTGCTGCTGGCGTCCACTTGCTGAGTTGCTCGTTGCAAGCCCAGATAGCCTGAGTTGACAGCACTGTTAATTTCCATAGCCCACCTCGGTTGTGATCTACACCTTTGTTTAATTATCAACCAACCCGGCCATTTAGGAAAGGGAATTGCCAGTCAACTCAGTAACAAATTTGGTCACGATTTGGACAAATTCAGCACTTTCTGTAATAAAGGGTGCATGAGCAGAGGTATAGAAGATGTGCTGCTTTCCCTCAGGGTCCAACTGCGCCATAGCGTCAGCAACGGCGACAGGAACCAGTGCATCCAACCGGCCATAGAGGCGCAGGCGCGGCTGGGTCAACTGCCCCCACTCCGCACGCAAATCCAGATGTGCCAAGAGTTCTAGTCCCAGCGTCAGTGCCTCCCCATCTGGAAGCGGTCTCTCCAGCAATCGGCTCCGCAGCTGGCGGATATCATCACGGGCCGTCTCACTGCCCATGGCCTGGATAGCCAGGAAACGCTCTATGGTTTTAGCCGTGTCCTGCTGCAGAGCCCGGGCAAAGTTTTCCAGTACGGTGGGAGCCATGCCTGGCCACCCCTCTGTGGCCACAAAGCAGGGGGAGCTGGCCACAGTGATCAGGCTTTGCACTCGTTCAGGCCAGCGCCGCGCCAGCAGGGTTGCAACTTGTCCACCGAGGGACCACCCCAGCAGATGGCAGGCGTCGGGTAATTCACCCGCTAGCTGATCCAGCCAGGACGCCAGGGTGTGGGGAGGCTGTGTTGAGCTTTGGCTGAAACCAAATCCTGGAAGATCAATAAGATGCACCCTGCAGTGCGCAGCCAGCGCCTCGGTCACCCCCTGGAACACCTCGCTGTTCATACCCCAGCCATGGAGCAGCACCAGCTCGGGGCCCTCTCCTCTCACCTCGTGATAAATTGCCATCCCAACTCCTCAGCCGCGGCCAGGCTTGTTAACGATTTGTATCATCATTGCGCAACGCACCAGGGATATGCACCATAATGAAACACAGCTGTGCATTATCGCATCACACCGGTGCGCAACATGCGCTATTTTTGCTCAGTTAACCCACAACAGGGGGGTTTTCACCGCCATTTTACCCATTTTCAAATTGGCATGGTTCCTGCCATAGAAATAACAGGTTTGCGACATCCTGTCCGGCCATCCAGTTCTACAGACACTGTCTGTGCGAATACTAGGACACGAGACTTTCAGGGAGATACAACAATGAGACGCTTGTTTGCAATTCTGGCGCTGGTAGGAGCCTTCGGCTTCACCAGCCCAGCATGGAGCGATGAAACCACCCCGGCTACGGAAACAGCCACCACGGTGGCAGCGACTGATGCCGCAGCCACTACCGCCCCTGCCGCCGCCCCTGTGGCCGCGCCAACCAGCACCATCAACAAGGGTGACAACGCTTGGATTATCGTGGCCACGGCCCTGGTTATCCTGATGTCTATCCCCGGTATCGCCCTCTTTTACGGCGGTCTGGTCAGAAACAAGAATATGCTTTCGGTGCTGGTGCAATCCTTCACCGTGTTTGCGCTGGCCACCATACTCTGGGTCACCTACGGTTACAGTCTGGCCTTTACCGAAGGGAATGCCTTCTTCGGTGGCTTTGACAAAATATTCCTGAACGGTGTCACGCCAGACTCTATTGCCGCGACCTTCACGAAAGGCGTGGGCATTTCCGAACTCGTCTATGTGGTGTTCCAGGGTGCGTTTGCCGCCATCACCTGCTGCCTGATACTGGGTGCCTTTGCCGAGCGTATCCGCTTCTCGGCTGTGCTCGTCTTCATGGTGATCTGGTTTACCTTCTCTTATATCCCCATGGCACACATGGTGTGGTACTGGACTGGGCCTGATGCCTATACCACTGCCGAAGCAGCAGCCGCGGCAACGGCCACAGCCGGTTGGTTGTTCCAACACGGTGATCTGGACTTCGCCGGCGGTACCGTTGTACACATCAACGCCGCGGTCGCGGGCCTGGTCGGTGCCTACTTTGTTGGCAAGCGTGTCGGTTTCGGTCGCGAATCCATGGCTCCGCACAGCCTGACCATGTCCATGATCGGTGCCTGTATGCTGTGGGTGGGCTGGTTCGGCTTCAACGCTGGCTCTGCCCTGGAAGCCAATGGCATTGCCGCTCTGGCTCTGGTTAACACCTGGGTTGCTACCGCCGTGGCTACCTTCGCCTGGTTGCTGGCCGAATGGGGCCTGAAGGGTAAGCCTTCCCTGCTGGGCGCCATCTCTGGTGCGGTTGCGGGTCTGGTTGCCATCACCCCGGCTTGCGGTTTCGTGGGCGTCGGCGGTGCCATGGCCATTGGCGCCTTGGCCGGTGTCGTCTGCCTGTGGGGTGTGCACGGCCTGAAGCGTCTGCTGAATGTGGATGACTCTCTGGATGTCTTCGGTGTGCATGGCGTGGGCGGTATCCTGGGTGCCCTGCTGACCGGTGTGTTTGCCTCTCCGGATCTGGGTGGTACCGGTGTATGGGACTACGTGACCAATGCCGTAGCACCTGACTACTCCATCCTGGCTCAGGTCAAGATCCAAGCCATCGGCGTGATCACCACTGTGATCTGGTCTGGTGTCGTCTCAGCTGTCGCCTTCTTCCTCGTCGACAAGCTGCTGGGTCTGCGTGTACCGGTGGAAGCCGAACGCGAAGGTCTGGATCTCACCTCTCACGGCGAACGTGCTTACAACTACTAAGCCGTACTGTCAAAATAGCAAGGGCGCCTCATGGCGCCCTTTTTCTTGGCTAGAGTGAACTACCTTCCCCTGCACTCACCCATACTGCCTATGTTCAACACGCTCTTCTCGCGGCTGCACCACTGGCTGCATCATCCCGCCCTGCTCGGAAACTGCCTGCTCTGCCAGCAAGCTGTCCAGCAGAGGGCGCTGCTCTGCAACGAGTGTCAGGCCGGGCTACCCCAGCTGCATCACCCCTGCCCCCTCTGCGCCACCCCCATGCCTCACGCGGCCCCACTCTGTGGCCGTTGCCTGAGCCAGCCCCCCGCCTGGGAGAGGCTGAGGGTGCTGGCAGACTATGAGGAGCCCTACCGCAACCTGCTGTTACGGCTCAAGTATCATGGCCAGCAGGAGGTGGCCACGCTGCTCGGAGCGCTCTTTGCCGAGCAGCCCCATGATGGGGCCCCACCCCAGGTGCTCCTTCCTGTCCCCCTGCACTGGTGGCGCCAATGGCGTCGGGGGTACAATCAGGCAGAGCTGTTAGCCCACGAGATAAGCCAGCAACTTGGCATACCTCTTGATACTCATCTACTCAAACGTCCCAAGGCAACCCCGGCCCAAGCCAGCTTGGGTCGGGCCGCCAGACAGCGCAACGTGCGCCATGCCTTCAGCCTGGGAGAGCATGACTATCAGCATGTGGCTCTGGTGGATGACGTGGTCACAACCGGGGCGACAGCCAGGGAACTCACCCGCCGCCTGAAACACTCAGGGGTGAAGCGGGTAGAGGTATGGGCCATCTGCCGCACCTTACGCCATGCAGTTTGACCCTAGGCGTAATGAGCCAAGCAGAGTATAGTAATTTCTGAGCAGTTTAGTCAGGATTAAGGATTGCCATGATCACCATTTCCGATGCCGCCCAGGCGCACTTTCGCAACTTGCTGGATAAACAGCCGGATGGCACCAACATCCGCGTCTTTGTCATGAATGCCGGCACCCCCAGTGCCGAGTGTGGTGTCTCCTACTGCCCTCCGGATGCAGTAGAACCCGAAGATCTACACCTCCCTTTCAATGGCTTCGAGGCCCTCATAGACCCACAGAGCGCCCCCTTTCTGGAAGAGGCGGTGATCGACTTTGTCTCTGACCAGATGGGCTCTCAGCTGACACTCAAGGCGCCCAACGCCAAGATGCGCAAGGTTGACGATGATGCCCCCCTCATCGAGCGCATCGAATATGTGCTCCACTCCCAGATCAACCCCTCGCTGGCGGGACACGGTGGCAAGGTCACCCTGCTGGAGATCACCGAAGAGGGGTATGTGATACTACAATTTGGCGGCGGCTGTAACGGTTGCTCCATGGTGGATGTCACCCTGAAGGAGGGGATTGAGAAGCAGCTGCTGGAGCTCTTCCCCGGTGAAATCAAGGGCGTGAAGGATGCCACCGAGCACCAACGTGGTGAGCACTCCTTCTACTGAGTGCCTCAAATGACAAAGCCCCGCTTGATGCGGGGCTTTTTGTTATTCGTTCTCTTACTCGTCTTTCTTGTCTCGCCCCAACAGCGCCAGCGCCGCCTCTTTAGGTGGCTTGTTCTCGTAGAGGATGGCAAAGATCTGCTCGCAGATAGGCATCTCCACTCCCTGACGTCTGGCCAGCAGGTGGACTTCGCGGGTGTTGCGATACCCCTCGACCACCTGACCGATCTCGCTCATGGCCTGCTCGACCGTCTTGCCTGCGCCCAGCGCCAGGCCGAAGCGACGGTTGCGCGACTGGTTATCGGTACAAGTGAGCACCAGATCGCCCAGTCCCGCCATCCCCATAAAGGTTTTGGCATCGGCGCCCAGCGCCACCCCCAGGCGTTGCAATTCGACCAGACCTCGAGTGATAAGCGCGGTGCGGGCATTGGCGCCAAAACCCAAACCATCCGATAGTCCGGCTCCAATGGCGATGACATTTTTCACGGCACCGCCCAACTGCAGACCGATGAAGTCGGGGTTGGTGTAGACCCGGAACGACTTGCCACAATGCATCAGATCCGAGAGCTCATCGGCAAAGGCCTCATCCGTCGCAGCCACCGAGATGGCCGTGGGTAACCCAGCCGCCAGCTCTGTTGCGAAGGTAGGGCCGGAGATCACCGCCAGCGGAACATGCTCACCCAGGGCTTCACGAGCCACATCGCCCAGCAGGCGACCGCTGTCCGGCTCCAGTCCCTTGGTCGCCCAGGCAACGCGGGTATCCGCCCCCATAAAGGGTTTGGCAGAGCGCAGCACCTCACCAAAGACGTGGCTGGGGACGACGACCAGCAGTGTCTTGCTCGCCTGCACCGCATGGGCCAGATCCGAGCTCAACTCCAGCGTGTCAGGAAAGGGGACTCCCGGCAGGAAGGCCTGATTACATCGTTGCTGCTCAAGTTGTGCCATGTGGTCGGCCTCGTGGCCCCACAGCAGGATACGAAGCCCTTTTCGAGCCAAAGAAATGGCAAGGGCGGTGCCATAAGACCCCGCCCCCAGGACAGAAACTGCTACATCCTGCGCCATATGCTTAGTGGCTCACCGCGTCTTGCTCAGCTTCCAGCTTGGCCATATGAGCCGCGAACAGGGCATCAAAGTTGACCGGAGCCAGGTTCAGTTGTGGGAAGGAGCCCTTGCTGACCAGACCCGCCACGGTTTCACGGGCATAGGGGAAGAGGATGTTCGGGCAGTAGGAACCCAGGCAGTGAGCCAGTTGCTGGGCATCCAGGTTGGCAGCGGTGAAGATACCGGCCTGCTTCACTTCACACAGGAATGCGGTGTCCGCTTCCAGGGTGCAGGTGACAGTCAGGGTCAGCACCACTTCATAGATATCTTCGGCCAGGACGGCAGTCTTGGTATCCATGTCCAGCTTAACTTCCGGCTTCCAATCCTTCTGGAAGATTGCTGGCGTATTGGGCGCCTCGAAAGAGACATCCTTGATGTATACGCGCTGGATGTGGAATTCGGGTTGCTTGACTTCGTTGTTTGCTGCGTCAGCCATTTACTTGATCCTTGTGAAAACGAGCCTGGGCTCAGAGCTATCAATAGATTAACGTTTTTTTGTTACCGGCAGGTTATCGCCACGCCAACTGGCCAAGCCACCGCGCAAGATAGATACCCGGGTAAAACCCGCCTTGTGCAAGGCGTTGGCGGCAGCAGGAGCTCGCATGCCACTCTCACACACCACAATAGTGGGGGCATCTTTACGCTTTTCAATCAGGGAAAGGTTATTTGCTTCAATCTGGCTCACCGGAATGTTAACTGAGTCAACAATATGCCCCTTGGCAAACTCCTCCTGCGAGCGCACATCGACCACCAGAGCATTCTCGCGGTTGATGAGCAGCGTCACCTCATGGTTACCCAGCTGACGAATAGGTGAGAGTTTGGCGCGGATCGAGGTGTAGATCAGCGCAACCAGCAGACCCAACCAGGCTGCTGCCAACATGGGATTGCGGGAGATGAAATCGATATATTCTTGCATGAGAGTCAGATCCAGTCGCTAAAACGGTTCCCGCCCAGTATACATGGGGGGCATTAGAATAGCAGCCTCCACACGGGTAAAGCGGGAGTCAGCTCCCAAGGCTGTCAAGCCGTGCAGCAAGATTGTGTGATCAGGTGACTAATTCGGCAGATGTTGTAAAATGAGCGCAAAGCTTTACCCCTTTCCCGTCACTTTCAAGAGGATGTACCCTCATGTCTATCGCCAAGAAGCCGCTGGCACTGATCATCATGGATGGTTGGGGCTATAGCACCAAACAAGAATTCAACGCTGTTGCCGGTGCCAAGACCCCGAATCTGGATGCCTTGTGTGCTAACCATGCCCACACCCTGATCTCTGCCTCTGGCATGGATGTCGGTCTGCCTGATGGCCAGATGGGTAACTCCGAAGTGGGTCACGTCAATATCGGTGCCGGTCGCGTTGTCTACCAGGAACTGACCCGTGTCACCAAAGAGATCCGTGATGGTGACTTCTTCAAGAACGCCGCGCTGTGCAAGGCTGTCGATGCTGCGAGCAGCCAGGGTAAGGCTGTCCACATCATGGGTCTGCTCTCCGAAGGTGGCGTACACAGCCACGAAGACCACATCGCTGCCATGGTCGAACTGGCCGCTCAACGCGGTGCCGAGAAGATCTACCTGCACGCCTTCCTGGATGGTCGTGACGTAGCCCCGCGTTGCGCTCAATCCTCCATCGAGCGCTTCGATGCCCTGTTTGCCAAGCTGGGCAAGGGGCGCATCGCCTCTCTGGTCGGCCGCTACTACGCCATGGACCGTGATAACCGCTGGGAACGTGTGCAAGAAGCCTACGATCTGATGACCGAAGGCAAGAGCGAGTTTGCCAACTACGCCGATGCCACTGCCGCTCTGGCTGCTGCCTACGAGCGTGGCGAGAACGATGAGTTCGTCAAGGCCAGCGTAGTCGGTGCCGAGGCTGCCACCCTGAACGATGGTGATGCCCTGATTTTCATGAACTTCCGTGCCGACCGTGCCCGTGAAATCACCCGTACCTTCGTTGATGCCGATTTCACCGGTTTCGTTCGCAACAAGCAGCCCAAGCTGGCTGACTTCGTGATGCTGACCGAGTACGCCGCCGACATCAAGACCTCTTGCGCCTACCCGCCAACAGCCCTGACCAATACACTGGGTGAATGGCTGGCCAAGCATGACAAGACCCAGCTGCGCATCTCCGAAACCGAGAAGTATGCTCACGTCACCTTCTTCTTCAACGGTGGTGAAGAGGCCAACTTCAAAGGCGAAGATCGTGAACTGATCCAGAGCCCCAAGGTTGCCACCTATGATCTGCAACCCGAGATGAGCTCTGTCGAGCTGACTGACAAGCTGGTTGCCGCCATCAAGAGTGGCAAGTATGACGTCATCATCTGTAACTACCCGAACGGTGACATGGTCGGCCACACCGGCGTCTATGAAGCAGCCGTCAAGGCCTGCGAAGCCGTCGATACCTCTATCGGTCGCGTCGTGGAAGCGCTGAAGGAAGTGGGTGGCGAATGCCTCATCACGGCTGACCACGGTAACGCCGAACAGATGATGAACGAAGAGACTGGCCAGGTGCATACCGCCCACACCAGCCTGCCTGTTCCGCTCATCTACTTCGGTCGCCCTGCGACAGCCGTAGAAGGCGGCAAGCTCTCCGATCTGGCTCCGACCATGCTGACCCTGATGGGCATGGAAGTTCCGGCCGAGATGAGTGGCAAGCCTCTGATGATAGTGAAGTAACAGACCCCATGCGGGGAATGAATCACGTCATCAACACCATGATGCGCGTCGGCCTGCTGGCCGGCGCGCTCTTGGGATCTCTGCCACTCCAGGCGGCAGACAACAAGGATCTGAGTAAGGTCCGTGAACAGATCCAGCAAAAACAGCAGGACATCAAGAGCCAGAAGAAGACGCTCGATCAACTGCATCAACAGCTGCGTCAGGATGAGAAGGCTGTCACCACACTCGCGGCCCGCCTCTCCAGCACGCAAGCCAAACTCAGCACAACCCGCAAACAGCTTGCCAAACTGGAACAACGCAGACAGCAGCTCAACGACCAGCTCAAACGCCAGGAACGCATGCTGGCACAACAGCTGGATCATGCCTATCGCATGGGGCAAAACGACTACCTCAAACTGCTGCTTAATCAACAAGATCCCGTTGCCATAGGCCGAGCCCTCGACTACTACGGCTATGTCAACCAGGCCCGCTTGCAAGCCATCAGCGAGCTGAAAAAAACCCAGGAAGAGCTGAGCTACAACCGTCAGCAAACGGCAAAAACCAGCACCGAGCTCAGCGCCATAGTGCAGAGTCAAAAGCAGGACAAGCTGGCACTGCAACAGAAACAGCAATCTCGTGAAGCCACAGTAGATGAGATTAAAAAATCGCTCTCGGCCGATCAGCAGCAGTTAGCCAAGCTGCAAGCGGCTGAGAAAGAGATGCAGCGCAAGATAGAAGAGGCGCGCAAGAAGCTGGAGGCCGAACGCAAGCGCAAGAAGGCCGAAGCCCTGGCCCGAGCCCGCGCCAAAGCGCGTGAGCAGGGTCGCTCCGAAGCCGCCGCCGAAGCGCAAGCCGCCGCAACCATAGCCCTGGGGGATCACAAGGGGCTGGGCAAACTGCGGGGTCAACTTCCCTGGCCGCTACGCGGCCAGCTGGTGCGTCGCTTCGGTGAGCACAGAGGCGGTGAAGTCACCTGGAAAGGAATACTGATTGGTGCCGGAGAAGGGGCGCCGGTCAAAGCCATAGCCGATGGGGATGTGGTCTTTGCCGATTGGCTTGAGGGTTTTGGCAACGTACTGGTCGTGGATCACGGATTTGGTTATCTGAGCCTCTATGGTAACAACTCGGCCCTGCTCAAGCGCAGTGGTCAGAGCGTCAACCGTGGCGAGACCATAGCCCAGGTCGGTAACAGCGGCGGCCAGCCCCAATCTGGACTCTATTTCGAGATCCGCTGGCAGGGTAAACCCGTCAATCCCGTCACCTGGCTCGGCCACTAGCCCTGGGTCAGACGCTCCCACTCTCCTAACAGCCAGAGCGCCTCATCATCGCTCTGGCCACAGCTGTCACGCATGGCCTGAAAGCTGGAGCAGACCAGGGGACGCTCCGGCAGGCCAAAGAGTCGGCAGAGATTATCCTCACTGAGCTGAATACAGCGCACACCTGCAGGCTTGCCCGCCGGCATGCCGGGAATGGGAGAAGAGATACTGGGGGCAATACAGCATGCCCCGCAACCGAGACGACACTGCATGATCTATGCCCACCAAGAGAGAGAGCGTCATTCTAGAAGGGGGGCCAGGGTTGAGCAAGCTGCCCGACTGGATTCCATGTTAAACTTGAAGAAAACCACCCTCGCCGACCCGGATCTGGCTACCAGCCTTGCTGCAGATCACCGCGGCAATAAGGAGTCACCATGCGCCTCACCATTCATCACAGCGCAGATATCCAACCCCATTGGCTGGACAGCCTGAACAAGCTACTGGCCGCCGACCACCTGAGCCGTGACAAGCTGCTCCATGCCGGTCAATGGCATACGGCCACCTTCAACGACCGCATAGTTGGCCTGGCCATTACCCAGGACGAAGAGATCCTCTACCTGGCGGTACGGGATGTGACCCGACGTCGCGGCATTGGTCACTATCTGCTGAATGAGACGCTGGCGTGGATGCAGAGCCAGGGCTGCACTCAGGCCATGATCTCCACCCATGCCGCTCGCCCGGAGGAGCAGCCTGTGCTCACTGCCTTTTTGCTGCACCACGGCTTCAGCCGTAACGGTGAACGCTTCTTGCACACGCTGAACCGCTAATCCAAGCGAACAAAAAGAGCGCC
>JBOFBS010000094.1:0-2012 GCA_051645725.1 Aeromonadaceae bacterium
ACCACGCCTCTGAAGCTGGTAGCCAACAACAGTTGGCAGGCGGAGGTGGTGTTCACTGGTAAGGGCGATGCCACAGGCACCCAGCGCTTCAAGTTCGATGTGAAGGGGGAGTGGAGCGAGAACTACGGGGACAGCAACAAGGACGGTATTGCCGAGCGCACCGGCGCCGATATTACCACCCCAGTGGTCGGCACCTATCTGGTGAACTTCAACGACACCACGCTTAAATACACTATTACCGCCAAGTAATAGATAAAACGCCTCTCTGGTTAGGGAGGCGTTTTATTTCCTCACCGCCTGCTTCATTGCACTCTGTCGAGCAGCCAACCTTCGCCGATCTCAAAAATGAGTGGCGATTTTTCACAGCTCCAGCAGTAGCTCTTCCACGTAACGTTCCAGCAGTTGGCGTCGATTTTGCGCCATCTCTTTGCCCGCAGTTGTCTGCATGGTGTCGGCCACTTTGTAGAGTTTGACGAAGAAGTGATCCAGGGCGTAGGCCTGATCATCCAACTCTCTGTGCCGGGCCAGGGGATCGTAGGGATCGAACATGGCGCGCTGCATTCGCCCCGAGGTGTAGAAGACCCGTGCCAGACCTATGGCGCCCAGGGCCTCCATGCGATCCGCATCCTGTAGCAGCTTGGCTTCCAGCGTTTGAGCCGGCAGGTTGGCGGAGAAGCTGTGAGCCTCAATGGCATGGCAGACGGCGGGGATCTTCTCTTGCGGAAAGGCCAACTCCAGCAGTATGACGGCAGCTTGCTGGGCGGCCAGGCGGGAGCTTAAATGGCGCTGTGGGTGGTTTTTCGGCAGCGAGACTATGTCGTGCAGATAGGCGGCAGCGAGCAGGATCAGCTCGTCCGCCATTGCCCCTTCAGCCTGATTTAACGCCTGGGCGGTTTTCCAGACCCGGCGAAAGTGGGCAATGTCATGGGCGCCATCATCTGCGGCGTGGTGTTGCTCCAGCCAGCGCTCCAGCTCGGCCTGCCACTGTGTCATGTTCATAAGTAGTGAAAGAGTAATCCTAAGGTGACGAAGCCCAGGGCCAGCAGCCAGATGGGGGGGCGAAACTGGCGCAGCCCCCACCAGCCCAGTAGCACCCAGGCAAGATCGGCGGGCTTGGCCACGGCCGAGGTGAATAGTGGATGGTACAGTGTGGCCAGCAGTAAACCAACTACTGCGGCATTGATGCTGGCGACCCATTGCAGCACCCGCGGCCGCTGTAGCAGTGAGTGCCAAACTGGCAGAAAAACCAGGATCAGCAAGAATCCAGGCAAGAAGAGGCCAAGCGTAGCCACAAGTGACCCTAACCAAGGGGTCGCGGGGGCTAACAGGGCACCCAGATAGGCGGCCAGGCTGAACATGGGGCCGGGTACCAGCTGCGCCGCAGCGTAGCCACTTAGAAATTGCTCACTGGGAAGCGAGGCCGCAGCCCCTTGCTGCAGCAGGGGAAGTACGACATGGCCACCGCCGAAGACCAGAGTGCCGGTCTGATAGAAGTGACTAAAGAGTTGGCCCAATCCGGAGAGGGGGAGTCCAACCAGAGGCAGCAGGGGCAAGCTGAGCAAGAGTAGAAACAGCAGCAGCGGCCAGCGTGCGAGTGTAAGAGAGCTTAGGGGGGGAGGGTTGGTTGATTCGGGTATTGCTTGGTGTGCATCCCGATTGCGCCACGCACTCCACAGGCCGACAAGCGTTAGCAAGAGCAACTGTTGCAGGTTGCCGGGAAAGATCCAGAGCAGACTCGCCACCAGAAAACAGATGGCTTGCTGTGAGCGGTCGCGGCAAAACTGGCGAAACAGGGCGAGCAGAGCATCCGCGACTATCACCAGGGCAAAGAGTTTCAGTCCATGCCAGAGCCCGGCCACCGCAGACCAAGTTGCGAGGTCGCGATAACCCAGAGCTAACAGTGTCATAAGCAAAAACGAGGGCAGGGTGAAGCCAATAAAGGCGGCAATGGCCCCCGGTAAGCCCGCTCGTTGCAGACCTATGGCAAAGCCGAGCTGACTGGAGGCGGGGCC
>JBOFBS010000095.1:0-6729 GCA_051645725.1 Aeromonadaceae bacterium
GATGCCACCCATGGTGTAGTGAGCCGTCGGGCGCACCGGGATCGGCTCCTTGGCCGGGTCTACCCCCACATAGGCCTTGGCCAGCTCGCAGATGAAGGGCAGGCGCTCCTCCAGGTATTTGGCACCCAGGTGACGCAGATCCAGGTAGACCACATCGCCCAGATGGGTCTGTACTGTGCGTCCTTTTTGCTGCTCGCCCCAGAAGGCTTGGGAGAGGCGATCGCGGGGGCCCAGCTCCATATACTTGTTCTTGGGTTGGCCGATAGGCGTTTCCGGGCCCAGGCCATAGTCTTGCAGATAGCGGTAGCCATCCTTGTTGACCATGATGCCGCCCTCGCCCCGACACCCTTCCGTCATCAGAATGCCGCAACCAGGCAGGCCGGTTGGGTGATACTGGACGAACTCCATGTCACGCAAGGGGACACCGTGACGGTAGGCCAGGGCCATGCCATCCCCTGTGACTATGCCGCCATTGGTGTTGAAGCGGTAGGCTCGACTCCCGCCCCCTGTGGCTATGATGACGGACTTGGCCTGGATCATCCGGGTGACACCGTTTTGGATGTCAAAACAGACCACACCCTGCACACGCCCCTCTTCTACCAGCAGATCCAGACAGAAGTGCTCATCGAAGCGTTTGATAGAGGGATATTTGATGGAGGTTTGAAACAGGGTGTGCAGCATATGGAAGCCGGACTTATCGGCAGCAAACCAGGTCCGGGGGGTCTTCATGCCACCGAAGGGACGCACGTTGACCTTACCATCTGGCTTGCGGCTCCAGGGGCAACCCCAGTGCTCCAGCTGTATCAGCTCCTTGGTGCAGTTCTCAACGAAATAGTCCACCACGTCCTGTTCACACAGCCAATCACCGCCAGAGACAGTGTCGTTGAAGTGGTTTTCCAGGCTGTCATCCTCACGAATGACGCCGGCAGCCCCGCCCTCGGCGGCCACAGTGTGGCTACGCATGGGATAGACCTTGGAGATGAGTGCGATTTCGAGCGAGGGGTTCATCTCGGCGATGGCGATCGCCGCACGCAGACCACCCCCGCCGGCGCCGACAATCGCGACATCGGTCTTAATTATGTCCACTTCTGCCTCCTTGAGGAAATTTAGATAGCTACCCAACCAGCATGAGGAGCCTGGGAGCCTACGATCAGACAACGAACAGGCTGACAGTATAGTCGAACGACTCAGGTGCGACCTGGCTATTGCAAGGCAATACACGGTGCGATATCGACAACAGGTTGCGGCGCGTGGCGAGCAAGCTGGTGGAGCACAGTGTGCATGGGTCCAGAGTCGAGTATATGAACTCCCATTCGCAAATTGTTGCAAAATTGTAAGCAACAACCGATGGCAAAAATGAGAAACATCTCTCTTTTTGCCCGATGGAACCTGGCCTTAGGTTAAACCGCTCGATTCTGGGGGAAAAGTAAACATAACGCATTGTTTTACATCAAATTAAAAAGTTGTAGTGGCGTGTTAACCAAAAAAAGGCCCAGCGTCAGCATAGCCGACGCTGGGAGAGGGGGGTTAGACGTGGAAGTTGTTGACTTGTTCGTTGATCCGTAGCGCTATCTCCTTCAACTGGGTTGCCAGTCGGTTGGCACTGTTGGCCGCAAGACTCAGTTCATCGGAGACATCCTTGGTGGCCTGGATGTTGCGACCTACCTCATCGGTGACAGCGCGCTGCTCTTCGGCGGCACTGGAGATTTGCGTTGCCATATCGGAAATCTCGCTGATGGAGTGGGTGATCTGCTCTAGCGCCAGAGTGGCATTGCCAGCATCGGCCACACTGTTTTGTGCCAGTTGCTGACTTTGATGCATGGTTTGCACCGCCTGTTGGGTATTGCGCTGCAGGGTTTCGATCATGGCCCGGATCTCCACCGTTGAGCTGTGGGTGCGCTTGGAGAGTACGCGCACCTCGTCGGCTACCACGGCAAAGCCGCGCCCCTGCTCACCGGCTCGGGCTGCTTCGATGGCAGCATTGAGTGCCAGCAGATTGGTCTGCTCGGCTATGCCCTGAATGGTTGAGAGAATGGTGTTGATCTCCTGAGCATTCTTCTCCAACTCCTGGATGATGTTGGAGGCTTGTTCAACCTGCCCGGCCAGATTGGTGATGGATCTTTGACTATTGATGATCACCTGTTTGCCATGATCGCAACTGGCTGCCGAGGCATGGGCGGCGGCGGCGGTTTGTTCGGCGTTACTGGCTACTTCGGTGGCCGTGGCGGACATCTCATGAACGGCCGTGGCGATCTGGGAGATCTCGGATTGCTGGCGAGCCAGGCTCTCATCGTTATGGCTGGCCATGGTGTGAGACTGTTTGGCTTGGCCATCGAGTTCCCTGGCGGAGGCAGCCAGAGCGCTCATCATGCCCTGCAGCATGTCGATAAATAGATTGATCTGCCGAGCGACTGCGCCTACTTCGTCATTCCGATGGATCGTAATGCGGCGGGTTAAATCACCATTACCCTGGGCCAATTCGGCCACAGCATCCCCCATGGCGTTGAGTGGCTTGAGGGAGAGTGTGATGATATAGGCGGCACCTCCGGCGACGATCAGTAGTTGTAGCACTGTCGCCAGCAGTGATTGCTGTAACAGTCGGCTATTGGTGGCGAGTGCAGTCTCTTCGTCATAGATAAGGCCAAAATACCACTCATACCCTGGGATGGGGGTAAAGTAGACTATGCTGTTCCTGCCGTCGATCAGCATGGTGTGGGGTTTGCCGCTGTTGGCCAAGTCGCGAATTTTATCTTTTGTCAGCTCAGGCGCCAGTTGTGAGGCGGGCTTTAAGGTCATGGCCGGATTCTTATGGGCTATCAGGTTGCCATCTCCATCAGTCAGCAGACCATAAACCCCCTCCTGCGCTATGCTGTTGACGTTCTGGATCAGGCTTTGCAAGCTGATATCACCAGCTATGACCCCTTCAACATTTTCGAGTTTAAAGGGTTCGGCCATACTGATGATCAATTCCCCTGTGCTGGCATCAGTATAGGGTGCCGTGATTATCATGCGGTTGGCTGCAATCGCCCCCTGATACCAGGGGCGTTGGCGAGGATCATAGCCAGCCGGAGCCTCCCAATCATTTGACACTATCATCTCACCCTTGTTGGTTCCGATGTAAATCATGTCGAACTTACCGGAGTGCGCCGCCTGAAGAAGTGCATTTTTGGCATTATTGGATTTTGCAAACTCCTCTTCGGCTGTCGTGATAAAACCGATCTTAGTGCTGCTGACTATGGTGGCGCTGGTATCCAGCCAGTTCTTCAACCCGTTGATTTGTACCTCAGCAACACTGGACTCAAAACGGGTGACCTCCTTGTTCGCGGCAGCCAAGAGCGTATGACGGGTATAGAGCTGTTGCAGGCCTGCCGTGATCAGCAAGAGTATGGTCAGAGCGAGCAACAACTTTTTTCGAATATTCAGGTTCATAGGGCGATCCTTTTTCATCCTGGTGTGCTCGAGCCGGAAAATGGCTCCCTAAATAAATCCATAATTATCCCGGCTATGAGTGCTCACCTATGAGTCTGTACTTCGGCTCGATTTGTGGAGAGTCGCAATCTGTATATGTCTTTTGTTATCTGTTTGGTCTGCAGTCAGGTGGCAGCCATAAGAAAACTATAGTGCAGAAGCGCTAAGGGAGAGGAATTTTCCCTGTCACCAGAGGGTTGGTGCTGAAGGAGGGGGAAGAGGGGCACAGGGCTGCCCCCTCATCTGTCAGGCTTGGTCGGTGTTCAAGGTAGCGAAGGGGGCTCCCATGCGCGTTTCACTGCCAGGCTGTAGCGTATCGATGAAATCGAGCACATCCGGTGCAAAGAGACAGACCACAGTGCTGCCGAGCTTGAAGAGCCCCATTTCTGCCCCTTTTTGCAGTGTGATGGCCTGCTCACCCTGGTAATCCCAGCGTGTCACCTGCTGGCCGGCTGGTGGGGTCACAGTGCCGGCCCAGATGGTCTCTATGCTAGCCACTATGGTGGCGCCGACCAGCACCAGGGCCATGGGGCCTACCTCGGTGCGGAAGATGCAGGCCACCCGCTCATTACGGGCGAACAGGTTGGGGACATGGCTGGCGGTCAAGGGGTTGACCGAGAAGAGGTCTCCAGGAATGTAGACCATGCTCTCCAGGACGCCCTCCAGCGGCATGTGGATGCGATGATAATCCTTGGGCGAGAGGTAGATGGTGGCAAACTTGCCCCCCTGAAAGGGGGCCGCGAGTTCGGCATCGCCACCCAGCAGCTCCCGGGCGCTGAAGTCATGCCCCTTGGCTTGGATGATGCGGCCGAGTTGGATCTCCCCCAACTGGCTGATGCAGCCATCGACCGGTAGGGCGGCGATCTTCGGGTCGCTAACTACCGGGCGTAAGCCGGGCTTGAGCCTGCGGGTGAAAAAAGCGTTGAAGCTGGGGTAGTGAGCCGGGTCTTCAAACTCGGCCTCGCTCATGTCGATGCCAAAGCGGTCGATGAAGAGGCGGATGAGCTTGGTGGTCAAGGAACCTGCTTCGGCGGCGGCCAGTTTGCCAACCAGGCGAGAGAGGGCATGTTTGGGCAGGCAGTATTGGCCGGCAATTTTCAACATATCAATCAGGGTCATAGGGTTCTCTCATTGCTAATGATTGATGGGATGCGTTATCCACGCTTGGTCGCGCGGGCTGGGCGAGCCTCATCCATGGAGGCGAGAATTCGGTGGTAACTCTGGTAACGTTCCAGGCTGATCTCGCCCTTTTCGACCGCTTCACGTATGAGGCAACCCGGATCCTCGCCGTGGGTACAGTCGCGGAACTTGCAACCGCCCAGATAGCGGCGGAATTCGACAAAACACCAGGTGATGCGGTCTGCTTCCAGATGCCAGAGGGCAAACTCACGAATACCGGGGGAGTCGATGAGGATGCCGCCGCTGGGGAAGTGGTAGAGGCGCGCCGTGGTCGTGGTGTGCTGTCCCAGCCCTGAGATATCGGAGATCTCGCCAGTGAGCGCGGCGGCCTCAGGCATCAGGGCGTTGACCAGAGTGGATTTGCCCACACCGGATTGGCCGACGAAGACATTGATCTTGTCCTTGAGACGCGACTTGAGTTCATCCAGCCCACTCTCATCCTCGCAACTGACCAGCAGGATCTCGTAACCAATCTGGCGGTAACGCTCAAGGTGGGGCTCCAGCTCGGCGCGAGCCTCTGGCGTCAGCATATCTGTCTTGTTCAGCACCAGAAGCGGAGGAATCTCCATGGTCTCGGTGGCAACCAGATAGCGATCCACTATGTTGGTGGAGAACTCCGGCATGACGGCCGAGACGATGACGATCTGATCTATGTTGGCGGCCACGGGCTTGATGCCATCGTAGTAATCGGGACGGGAGAAGACGGTGCGGCGTGGATGCACGGCCTCTACCACGCTGCTGATCCCCTGCAGCGCCTCATCGCCCTGGCGCCAGACCACCCTATCACCGGTAACCAGGCTACCTATGGTGCGGCGCAGATTACAACGATGTACCGTGCCATCGGCTGATTCAACATCGGCATGTTGCCCAAAACGGCTGATGACCAGCCCTTCCTGAGGAGCGCCCAGCAGGCTCTCATCTACTTCGGGGGCCTCTTTTTTCAGGCGGCGAGTCTGGTTGGCATTGACTCGACGTTGCTGGCCATGACTCAGTTTGCTCTTTTTTGTCACAGGTGCGTCACTTTCGTAATTTGACTGCTAAGGGATTATGATACATGGGAGCGAGATGACTTGTCCCACAAAGGTGTGAAGATGACACAAGATGCGCAAAATTTGGTCTGGATCGACATGGAGATGACGGGACTGGATCCCGACAGCGACAAGGTGCTGGAGATTGCGGTGATAGTCACCGACAAGGAGCTGAATATCTTGGCCGAGGGGCCAGTGCTCGCCGTGCATCAGAGCGATGCCGTGCTGGCTGCCATGGATGAGTGGTGTACCAAGACTCACACTCAATCCGGTCTGGTGGCTCGGGTCAAGGCGAGCCAGTACGACGAGGTCTCTGCCGCGGCCGAGTGCCTGGCATTCTTGCGGCAATGGGTGCCCGAGCGCACCAGCCCCCTGTG
This sequence comes from Aeromonadaceae bacterium, assembly GCA_051645725.1. Classification (GTDB taxonomy): domain Bacteria; phylum Pseudomonadota; class Gammaproteobacteria; order Enterobacterales; family Aeromonadaceae; genus Pseudaeromonas. The sequence continues at coordinate 6,053 of JBOFBS010000095.1, forward strand.
TGGCAACAGCATAGGGCAGGATCGTCGTTTCCTGGTGCGTCATATGCCCGAGCTTGAGCAGTTTTTCCACTATCGCAACGTCGATGTCAGCACCATCAAGGAGTTGGTGCGCCGTTGGCAACCGGCTCTGCTGGAGGGCTTCACCAAGCAGGGGACGCACCTGGCTTTGGATGATATCCGGGAATCGATCGCCGAGCTGCAATACTACCGAACAACGGTATTCAAGATCTGAATTGGGGGAAAATAGAGCAATCTTGCTGAGGATTGCTCTCTTCTTGAGCGAACGGATAAAAAGCCCTTGCAATCACTCGAGCTGCCCTTATAATTCGGCTCCCGTGCTAGAGAGCATATTGCGGGAATAGCTCAGTTGGTAGAGCATAACCTTGCCAAGGTTAGGGTCGCGAGTTCGAGTCTCGTTTCCCGCTCCAAAACTCTCTCTAACACACCCTTGTGATGCGGGAATAGCTCAGTTGGTAGAGCACGACCTTGCCAAGGTCGGGGTCGCGAGTTCGAGTCTCGTTTCCCGCTCCAATCACAAGTTCCGGTCTGCGGGAATAGCTCAGTTGGTAGAGCACGACCTTGCCAAGGTCGGGGTCGCGAGTTCGAGTCTCGTTTCCCGCTCCAATCCGGACTTGCTGGTATCACAAGAGATTTACGTTGCGGGAATAGCTCAGTTG
>JBOFBS010000096.1:0-16691 GCA_051645725.1 Aeromonadaceae bacterium
TCGCCATGCGAGAGTAGGACACTGCCAGGCACCCAATTAGGTCGAAAGACCCGCATGCGAGAATAGGAAACTCACTCGCAGGCACCCAATTAGACCGCAAGGTCAGTCAGCGAGAGTAGGAAACCAACTCGCAGGCAACGCGATTAGACCTACACGGTCAACAAAAAAGCCCCGATAGCAATATCGGGGCTTTTTTACTTTATGGCTTGGTCGCGTTAAGGTTATCTGCTGTTGGTCGTTGCGGATCCTTGTGCATAAAAAAGGCTGGATGACTCCAGCCTTTGCGTTTGGGCTCGAACTAGGGATTAGTTTAGCTCATCAACCAGTTTGACTGCTCGGCCAATATAGTTAGCTGGCGTCATCAGCTTGAGCTCTTCCTTAACCTCTTCTGGCAGGGCCAGGGTGTCAATAAATTCACGCATGCCTTGGGCATCTACGCGACGGCCGCGTGTCAGCTCCTTGAGTTTCTCGTAAGGCTTCTCGATGCCGTAGCGACGCATCACGGTCTGAATTGGCTCGGCCAGTACTTCCCAGTTGCTATCCAGGTCGGCCGCCATGGCGGCTTCGTTGGCTTGCAGCTTGGAGATCCCCTTCAGGGTGGCTTGGTAGGCGATCAGAGAATAACCGACCGCAACACCCAAGTTGCGCAACACTGTGCTGTCGGTGAGATCGCGCTGCCAGCGGCTGACCGGTAGCTTGGCTGCCAGATGATCAAACAGTGCATTGGCCAGGCCCAGGTTACCTTCCGAGTTCTCGAAGTCGATGGGGTTGACTTTGTGCGGCATGGTGGATGAGCCAATTTCACCAGCAATGGTGCGCTGTTTGAAATGGCCCAGGCAGATATAACCCCAGATATCGCGGTCAAAGTCGAGCACTATGGTGTTGAAGCGAGCAATGGCATCGAACAGCTCGGCAATGTAGTCATGGGGCTCGATCTGGGTGGTGTACGGGTTCCAGGTCAGCCCCAGGCTGGTAACAAATTGCTCAGAGAAAGCGTGCCAATCTACCTCTGGATAGGCGCTGATATGGGCGTTATAGTTGCCCACGGCGCCATTGATCTTACCCAGCAATTCGACGGCTCGGATCTGCTTTAGCTGACGTTCCAGGCGGTAGGCGACGTTGGCCATCTCTTTACCCATAGTAGTCGGAGAGGCAGGTTGGCCATGGGTGCGGGAGAGGAGGGGGATGTCGCGATACTCATGTGCCAAACGTTTTACTTCTGCCACCAGCTTTTCGCAGTAGGGGATGATCACCTCTTCCCGCGCAGTTTTGAGCATCAGGCCATGGGAGTTATTATTGATATCTTCCGAGGTGCAGGCGAAGTGAATGAATTCACTAACTGCAGCCAGCTCAGGATTATCGGCAACCTTTTCTTTTAAAAAGTACTCAACCGCTTTCACATCATGGTTGGTCGTGCGTTCAATCGCCTTGATCCGACCCGCATCCTCTTCGTTGAAGTTGCTGATGATGGCATCGAGTTGGGCGTTGGCCGCAGCAGAGAAGGCGGGCACTTCCGGGATCCCGGGATGGCTGGCCAGTTGTTGTAACCAGCGAACCTCGACTTCTACGCGAAAGCGCAGCAGGCCATATTCGGAGAAAATGGGGCGCAGAGCCGTACACTTGTCGCCGTAACGACCATCTAAGGGGGAAACCGCAGTCAGTGCTGACAATTCCATGAAATAAGCTCCTGAGGTGGGGGTTATATTTGGTTCAAGGCTGAACGTGCTGCCGCGACCAGTCTCTTCCGCGAGAAGAGTATGTGGCGACGGCGGCCGCCCACTTGACGCCACAGTACTGTGGCGCGGATCCCAGCCAGCAGCAGGGCGCGAACCTTGTGCTGGACCAGAGGTTGTTGCAGATAAGCAGGGGTTCCTGCTATCTGAATACGAGGCCCTATCGGGCTGATATGTTCACTATAGATGCTCGCCAGATTGGACAATACCGGCTCATCCACCAACTGGAAGTGATGGAGTTGGCGCTTGACCTGGGTGATCCGCTCGCCCAGCATATTGAGTACATCCCGGCGTCCTGCCAGCTTACGCTCCAGAGCGACCATGCTGACGACATAGCGGGTCAGTTCGGCATTTTTGGGATTGCCCCCGTTGCCTAATTGCTCAACTATGGCTTTGTAGCCCTCGTGCAGCGACACATCCGCAAAGACCTCTTCCGGGGTTTTGGGGTCGGTAATGAGAATGGAGCCCAGACATTGTTGCAGGCTGGTTTCGTCGCAATGACCGTGGCGGGCGATTTGCTGCACCAGATAGGCGGCCTGGCAGATGCCGGCAAAGGCCATGGCGCGAATGGCTTGTTTATCGCTCATCTTCTACTCCTGATGACGAAAACGTTGTTCAATGATCCCGCCACCTAGACACACTTCGCCTTGATAAAAGACGGCTGATTGTCCAGGAGTAACGGCAGCCTGTGGTGTGGCGAAGGTGACACGAATCGTATCACCATCCAGAGGTTCCACATGGCAAGGGAGATCCTGTTGTCGGTAACGGGTCTTAACCGTGCAGTCAAAGGGGGCGGTAATGGGGGTGCGGTCTACCCAGTGTAGCTGGCTGGCGATGAGGCCATTGGAGTAAAGCAGGGGATGATCGTGCCCTTGCGCCACCACCAATACATTCCGTTCCAGATCCTTGTCCACCACATACCAAGGGGTGTCATCAGCCTCTTTCATGCCACCAATTCCCAGCCCTTTGCGCTGACCTAGGGTGTGATACATCAGGCCCTGATGCTCGCCAATGACGACGCCTTCAGCTGTTTCAATGGCACCCGGTTGTGCGGGCAGATATTTGGCTAGAAATTCGCGGAATTTCCGTTCGCCGATAAAACAGATGCCTGTACTGTCTTTCTTTTTGGCCGTAACAAGCCCGAGTTGTTCGGCGATCCGACGAACTTCTGGCTTTTCTAAATCACCGACAGGAAAGAGGCTCTGACCTACCTGTTGTTCACTCAACGTGTAGAGGAAGTAGCTCTGATCTTTGTTGGTATCAAGACCACGTAGTAAACGTGGGTGTCCGGAAGTGTCATCCCGGCGGACATAGTGGCCAGTGGCTATGTAGTCAGCCCCCAGCTCTTCGGCGGCAAATTCTAAAAAGGCCTTAAACTTGATCTCTTTGTTACACAGAATATCGGGGTTAGGGGTACGGCCTGCTTTGTATTCGGCCAGGAAGTGCTCGAACACATTATCCCAATATTCAGCGGCAAAGTTGATGGTATGAAGTTCAATGCCTAGCTTGTCACAAACGGCCTGGGCATCGGCCAAATCTTGTGCGGCTGAACAGTATTCATCCGTGTCGTCTTCTTCCCAGTTCTTCATGAACAACCCCTCTACCTGGTAGCCCTGTTGTTGCAGCAGGTAGGCGGATACGGAAGAGTCAACGCCGCCGGACATGCCGACGATCACTTTGATTTGGCTGTTATCTGTCATCTGATTCGCTGTCATTACAAAAAACTGTGCGTATTCTACCAGAAATGGTGGTAACTGACACGGCCTGCTAGCGTCTGGAACGGCGGTCTTTGAGCGCGCTAAGAGGGAGTCGAATGCCTTGCTGGTACTCTTCCAGGCACTCCAGAACCAGAGGGCTGCGTAACTTACTACCTAATGCTCGGATCTCTGACTCGGTCAGCCAATGACAGGCGACGATATCGTTATCGGGATCTTGTGGTGAGTGGGGGCCTGGGGCCTCGGTCAGCTCACAGTAAAAGCAAAAGCGCAGATAGGTCAGTTTGCGATAGGGGCTGGAGTAGAGGTAGGTACCCAGCCAACCATCCGGTTCCAGCTCGAGCCCAGTCTCTTCTTTTATCTCTCGCTTGGCAGCCTCCAGCAGATTCTCACCAGCCTCCAGATGACCTGCGGGTTGGTTAAATACCTGGCGTCCGTGATCTCTCTCTTCAACCAGCAAGAAGCGATCCTGCCAGCGGATAACGGCAGCCACGGTGACATTGGGGCGAAATCTCATGATGGGGGTCTCCACGCATCGTTAGCCTGTGGAGGTGAGCGTTGCAGACCAGGGCTCAGTTTCGGCGGCGCTATCATGGCGTATGCGGTAAGTTAATGACGACCCATCTATGGTAACAAATGGCCAAGATCCAGGATATGCACATTTACTTTAGATGTGGGCAGCAATTTGCATATGGCGTGGGTTGGGCTAAGATGGCCAACAATCAGATTGACACAATGATAACAAACGGAAGTTAGGAGACACCGATGGAAAGTAAAGTCGTCGTACCCAATGTAGGGGAAAAGATCACTCTCGATGCTCAAGGCAAGTTAGTGGTGCCTGATCATCCTGTTATTCCTTTCATCGAGGGGGATGGCATTGGTGTTGACGTCACCCCGGCCATGATCAAGGTGGTGGATGCCGCTGTAGCCAAGGCGTATCAGGGTAAGCGCAAGATTGAGTGGATGGAGATCTACACGGGTGAGAAGTCTACCAAGGTGTATGGCCAGGATGTCTGGCTGCCTGCTGAGACACTGGATTTTATTCGTGACTATCATGTTGCCATCAAGGGCCCTCTGACTACCCCTGTGGGTGGTGGTATCCGCTCCTTGAACGTGGCCCTGCGTCAGGAACTGGATCTTTACATCTGTTTGCGCCCTGTACGTTACTACGATGGCACGCCGAGCCCGGTTAAGCGTCCTGATCTGACTGACATGGTGATCTTCCGTGAGAATGCCGAAGATATCTATGCAGGTATCGAGTGGAAGGCTGACTCCGCCGAAGCTAACAAGGTCATCGCTTTCTTGCGTGATGAAATGGGTGTTAAGAAGATTCGTTTCACTGAAAACTGCGGTATTGGTATCAAGCCCATGTCTGCTGAGGGTACTCAGCGCCTGGTTCGTGCCGCAATCGAATATGCCATCGACAATGATCGTGACTCCGTGACCCTGGTTCACAAGGGTAACATCATGAAGTTCACCGAAGGGGCCTTCAAGGATTGGGGCTATCAGTTGGCGCGCGAAGAGTTTGGCGCTGAGTTGATCGATGGTGGTCCTTGGTGCCAGTTCAAGAACCCTAAGAGTGGCAAGATGATCGTTGTTAAGGATGTGATTGCCGATGCATTCTTGCAACAGATCCTGCTGCGCCCTGCTGAGTATGATGTCATTGCCTGTATGAACCTCAATGGCGACTATATCTCCGATGCGCTGGCGGCTCAGGTTGGTGGGATTGGTATTGCCCCGGGCGCCAATATCGGCGATGGGGTGGCGTTGTTTGAGGCGACTCATGGCACGGCTCCGAAGTATGCCGGCCAGGACAAGGTTAACCCGGGCTCACTCATTCTCTCTGCCGAGATGATGCTGCGTCACATGGGTTGGGTCGAAGCAGCTGATCTCATTATCAAGGGGATGGAAGCGGCTATTCGCAACAAGACGGTTACCTATGACTTCGAGCGTTTGATGGAAGGGGCTACTCTGCGCAAGTGCTCAGAGTTTGCCGATGACATGATTGCTCAGATGTAGTTGATGCCGGCAGTGTGGCGACAATGAAAAAGCGGGCTTTATGCCCGCTTTTTCATGCTCAAATTTTTACCCGTTGCTCAGGATTCTTGTGCCCCCGAAGGAACTATGCTGACAGCATGAAATCCCTTGGGGCCAGCCTGTAGTTCAAATTGTACTGGCTGGCCTGCCTTTAAGGTTTTATACCCCTCCATGTCGATAGTGGAGTAATGAGCAAAAATGTCATCTCCACCACCTTCCGGGCAAATAAACCCAAATCCCTTTGCGTTGTTAAACCACTTGACCGTTCCGGTAGCCATACACCTACGTCCTTAATCAAAATACACCTTAAAGCCGTTGAGTCGGTCGCCAATGAGCTTTATAACTGTTTAGTAGCCACCAGTTGTAAAGGTCCTTTGGTTACCAAAGAATCAATCTAGTATGAAAAAGCGCCAAGTCAAGTGTTCAATGTTACAGCAAAGTTGTAATTTCGATACAGTAATTGACATTAGGCGTAAGCAGGGTAGTAATTAAGTGTAAGGGTTGTGCGTATGAGTAAGTTCAAGGAGGCTGCGAATCCTGCGATACAACAGGAATCGGATACCAAGACCCGGTTGCAGCCGCCCTCCATGTACAAGGTAGTACTCAATAACGATGATTACACGCCTATGGATTTTGTCGTGGAGGTGCTGCAGAAGTTCTTCCGTTTGAATATAGAGCAGGCGACAGAGATCATGCTTTCCGTGCATTATCAAGGGAAAGGGATCTGTGGGATTTATACGGCCGAGATAGCGGAGACCAAGGTCGAACAGGTAAATCACTACGCCAAACAACACGAACATCCGTTGCTCTGCACCATGGAAGCGGTGTAAGCCGATTGCCGCAGAGTACGGTTAGCATTCTCAGGGGAGGTGCCCATGTTGAGCAAAGAGTTAGAACAAACCCTGAACCTTGCGTTCAAAGAAGCCCGTGATGCTCACCATGAGTTTATGACGGTTGAACACCTGCTGTTGGCATTGTTGGATAACAGCGCAGCTAGGGAGGCACTGCAAGCTTGTGGGGCTAACCTTGATGGTCTGCGTAAAGAGATACTGGGTTTTATTCAGCAGACCACACCACTGATCCCTTCTGATGATTACGAGCGGGAGACTCAACCAACTCTGGGATTTCAGCGTGTATTACAGCGCGCCGTCTTTCATGTGCAATCATCGGGTAACAGCGAAGTAAATGGCGCGAATGTCCTGGTGGCGATCTTCAGCGAGCAGGAGTCGCAAGCTGCCTACTTTTTGAAGAAGAGTGATATCAGTCGCCTCGATGTGGTTAATTTTCTCTCTCATGGGATTCGCAAAGACAACGGCTCTCATGATGAGTCACGGGGCGCTTCACACTCCTCCTCGTCTGATAGTGAGGGGGGCTCTGAAGAGTCTGGCAATGTCCAGTTGGAGAATTTTGTCTCCAATCTCAATCAGCGCGTATTGGAAGGGCGGATCGATCCGCTGATTGGGCGTGATGATGAGCTCAATCGTGCGGTACAGGTTCTCTGTCGTCGCCGTAAGAATAATCCCTTGCTGGTGGGTGAGGCAGGGGTGGGCAAGACGGCTATTGCCGAAGGCTTGGCTTACCGGATTGTAAAAGGTGAGGTGCCTGAAGTAATCGCCAATAGCGTCATCTACTCCCTGGACATGGGCTCTCTGCTGGCTGGTACCAAGTATCGTGGTGACTTTGAGAAACGCTTTAAAGTGCTTCTCAAACAGTTGGAGAAGCAGGAGGGGGCTATCCTCTTCATTGACGAGATCCATACCATAATCGGGGCTGGAGCCGCCTCCGGTGGGCAATTGGATGCCGCTAACCTTATCAAGCCGATTTTGTCGGCAGGTCTGCTCCGTTGCATAGGCTCGACCACTTATCAGGAGTATGCCCAGGTCTTTGAGAAGGACCATGCTCTGGCGCGTCGCTTCCAGAAGATTGACGTGGTCGAACCATCGGTTGATGACACCACTCGTATTCTGATGGGGCTCAAGAGCCGTTATGAGGCTCACCACAATGTCCGCTATACCAGCAAGGCACTGCGTGCTGCAGCAGAGTTGGCCGCCAAGTATATCAACGATCGCCATTTGCCGGATAAAGCGATTGATGTGATAGATGAGGCGGGCGCAAGCCAGCGCATGTTGCCCGCCAGCCGTCGAAAGAAGGTGATCAACGTCAGTGAGATTGAATCGATCGTTGCCAAGATAGCGCGGATACCTGAAAAGTCGGTCTCATCGTCGGATCGCGAGATACTCAAGAGCCTGGAGCGCAATCTGAAGATGGTGGTCTTTGGGCAGGAGCGCTCTATTGAGGTATTGACCGATGCCATTCGTCTTAGCCGTTCCGGTTTGGGCAATGAACGCAAGCCAGTGGGATCTTTCCTGTTTGCCGGCCCCACTGGGGTGGGTAAGACTGAGGTGACTCTGCAGCTGGCCAAGGCGCTTGGGGTTGAGCTATTGCGCTTTGATATGTCTGAATATATGGAGCGTCATACGGTTTCACGCCTGATTGGGGCCCCTCCTGGTTATGTGGGATTTGAGCAGGGTGGTTTGCTCACCGATGCTGTGCTTAAACACCCTCATTGCGTTGTGCTGCTCGATGAGATAGAGAAGGCGCACTCCGATGTCTTTAACTTGCTGCTGCAGGTGATGGACAATGGTAGTTTGACGGATAACAACGGACGCAAGGCCGATTTCCGTAACGTGATCCTGGTGATGACCACCAATGCTGGTGTGCAGGAGACACAACGCAAGTCCATTGGTTTCCAGCAGCAGGATCATAGCTTTGATGCCATGTCGGAGATCAATCGCACCTTTAGTCCCGAGTTCCGTAACCGACTCGATCATATCATCTGGTTCAATCAGCTGAGCATGGAGGTGATCCATCAGGTGGTGGATAAATTTGTGGTGGAATTGCAGGCTCAGCTGGATGCCAAGGGGGTTTCTCTGGAGGTGACCACTGCTGCGCGGGAGTGGTTGGCGGAGAAGGGTTACGACAAGTCTATGGGAGCTAGACCCATGGCGCGTCTGATCCAGGAGAAGTTGAAAAAACCACTGGCCAACGAACTGCTGTTTGGCCAACTGGTCGATGGGGGCTCGGTGCGTGTAGAGCTGTCAGATGATGAGCTGAAGTTTCACATCACATCATCCCATAAGCGTGAAGTAGCGGTGCACTAAGTCCGTTATTCCTACTAAAGGCACAACCCCCAGCCAGGCTGGGGGTTGATACGAATTTCCGGGCTTATCGAGAGCGGAAAACGATGCGGCCTTTAGACAGGTCGTAAGGGGTGAGCTGCACTGTGACTTTGTCACCAGTCAGGATGCGAATGTAGTTCTTGCGCATCTTACCGGAGATGTGGGCGATGACCACATGACCGTTCTCCAATTCAACCCGAAACATAGTGTTAGGCAGGGTTTCCAGTATGGTACCTTGCATCTCAATACTGTCTTCTTTCGACATTTAATCCTCGTGATAGCCACTATAAAAAACGTGCGGATCATGCCGGATTTAGCTTGCTGTGTAAAGTTTACTCCTGCGTTGACCGTCCATTTTTCCATTCATGGTCAATAAGTAGCTCATGAGGCCTGAATTGCGACTTGTAATTCATCTTGCGGCACCCCTCAATTTGATACCCCAGGTAGAGCCACTGTTTACCCATTTTGCGTGCCAGATCGATCTGAAGCTGTATGGCCAGCGTACCCAGGGACCTGGCCTCTTCGTTGGCATCATAGAAGGTATACATGGCACTCAAACTGTGGGGGAGGGGATCCGTGATTGCCAAAGCCAATAATTGACCACCCAGACGCAGCTCCATGAAGTAGGGGGTGAGCCAACTGCACAATAGGAAGTTGTCATACTGATTACGACTGGGGGGGAACATGGAGCCATCGGCGTGACGCTCATGGATATAACGAGCGAAGAGATCGTAATACTCCGGTTTATCCTGGGTGCTCAAGACCATCTGCAGGTCTTGATTGCGCTGGCGAATGCGACGTTGACTGCGACTTGCCTGAAAGTGATGAACGGGTATACGTATCGAGCGACACTGCTGACATGCCAGGCAATAGGGGCGGTAGATATCGCTGCCACTACGGCGAAAGCCAGCTGCCAGCAGCGACTCATAGCCGACAGGAGAGAGGTGAGCCTTGTCGAGCAGCACCATTAACTGCTCGCGTTCTGCGGGCAGATAACTGCAATAGTGCTCTGGGGTCAAACCGACCCGTAATGCGATTTCGGTCATAGAGATACTTGCTGGGTAACCCAACAGCCTGGGGAGAGAGGTTCATCCCGGAGCTGTTTGAGCTTTTTAATAAAGCGTTCCCGTGGCCATTCGGCAACCCCAAGAGAGGCCAGATGGTCTGTCTGCATTTGACAGTCGATCAATGCCCCCCCATGGTGAGCAAAATGGCGGCAGAGTGCAATCAGTGCCAGCTTCGAGGTGTTAACTTGACGCGAAAACATCGACTCACCGCAAAATAATCGACCAACGCTGATGCCGTAGAGCCCTCCCACCAGTTCATTCTCAGACCATACCTCGACCGAGTGGGCGTGGCCTGAGTCGTGCAGTATTTGATAGGAGGCCATAAGCTCGCCATTGATCCAGGTATCGTCAGAGTCTCTTCGTGGGGCGGCACAGGCTTGTACTACCTGAATAAACTGGCGATTAATCCATATTTGATAGGGATTGTTGCGTAGCAACTTGTGCATGCTGCGGCTGATATGAAGCCGTGCTGGCTCGAGCAGAGCTCGAGGATCTGGCGACCACCAGAGGATGGGATGATGGGCACCATACCAGGGGAAAATGCCATTGTGATATGCTGCCAGTAAACGCGATGGTTTAAGATCACCGCCAATCGCCAGTAACCCGTTTGGTTCACTCAATGCGTGATGCGGGGCCGGGAAACGGTCAGAGTCTGACTCTAATTGAGTCAAATAATTAGACATGAATGCAGGATGCCTGAATGAAAGATGCCATTAAGATCATAGCGATACTCTGGTCACTTGTCATGGCTACATCATCGGGGGCCGCACCTTATGAGCGTAATGTGGCGCGCCCTGTCGATGAGGTGGTGTTTGGGGTGGTGGAGAGTGTTCGAAACATAACCCAAACCCAGGTGACGCAGTCTGCGCATTCTGGTTGGAAGACCCTGGGCGGGGCGGTATTGGGGGGATTGCTTGGGAACCAATTTGGTGATGGTCATGGCCAAGAGATTGCCACGGCTGTGGGGGCCCTGGCAGGCGCCGGAGCCGCCCAGTTGTGGACCCAGCCTGAAAGTCATGATTACCAGTTGGTTGAGCTGCTGATACGTACTGAGAAAAATAAGTTAATCAATGTGATACAAGATTATGACCCGGCCATGCAGTTTAGCCAGAAGGACAAGGTGCGCATTCTTTACTTCAGTGATGGGGTGAGGGTGGATAAGACGTATTGAGACGAAGCAGGAGGCCGGGCACGGCCTCCTTGAAAAGAGAAATTACAGGCTGTCCAGATAGCGCTCTGCATCCAGGGCAGCCATGCAGCCGGTACCTGCTGAAGTGATCGCCTGACGGTAGATATGGTCTGCTACGTCACCGGCAGCAAAAACCCCTTCGATGCTGGTTTGGGTGGCGAAACCCTCACTGCCGCCTTTGACCTTCAGATAGCCATCTTTCATTTCTAATTGACCTTGGAATATCGCGGTATTCGGACTATGGCCGATGGCGATAAACACGCCCATCACCTCAACCTCTGAGAGGCTACCATCTTTCGTGTTGCGCAGGCGGACGCCGGTGACACCCATCTCATCCCCTAACACCTCATCCAGGGTCTGATTAACATGCAGCTTGATGATACCTTGCTCCACTTTGTCATATAGACGCTTGATCAGGATCTTCTCGGCACGGAATTCATCACGGCGATGTACCAGATGTACCTCGGAGGCGATGTTGGCCAGATAGAGAGCCTCCTCAACGGCTGTGTTCCCTCCACCTATGACAGCAACTTTCTGTTTGCGATAAAAGAAACCATCGCAGGTGGCGCAAGCGGAAACCCCTTTTCCTTTGAATGCTTCTTCAGACTCCAGCCCCAAATAACGTGCCGATGCACCTGTAGCAATGATGAGGGCATCACAGGTGTATTCACCGCTGTCGCCCTTCAGACGGAAGGGTTTCTCTTGTAGTTGTACTTCATTGATGTGATCAAACACTATCTCAGTCTGAAAATGCTCGGCATGGGCTTTCATCCGCTCCATCAGCGCTGGACCAGTCAACCCCTCGGCATCACCTGGCCAGTTTTCGATCTCAGTCGTGGTCGTAAGTTGCCCCCCTTGCTGCATGCCCGTTAGCAGAACCGGGTTAAGATTGGCGCGTGCTGCATAGACGGCAGCTGTATAGCCCGCGGGGCCCGAGCCGAGGATCATAAGCTTGGCGTGCTTGGTTTGACTCATAGTGACGCTCTCCTGTTGGTCTTGGCTCAATTCTAGGTAACTGGTTTATCAGGGTAAAGGATGTTGAATCGATTAGTACAATCGCTTTTTTAAATCCTGCTGGTCAATCATTAGCCTTTTGCTCGCTTATTGAACTCTCAGCTCAGGCTTAGTACATGAACGGTTAAGATACGACTCTAATGGGTCGTTTTTGATGGTAACCTGGTCTAATTTGGAACCGTTCTGGTTAACTATGCTGTTTTTGTTCTTAATCTAAGGCATTTCTCTTGATTCCAACGCATAAATATGGCAATTGTTTAATCACAGCATGGATATGCAGATGCGGTTTATTCCGCCACCTCGATTTATATCTTCTTGGGATGGCGTGTTGACCGTGATAAGTACCATCATGTCGGTTTGTTTACCTTGTGTTGTCTCGATGTCTGTTGAGCTGGCACCAAGTGCATGACAATAGTGCGTGATGACTCTTCCAGATTGAATACTCCAGCTTGTGTTGGATATTTATGCTGGAAAGGTGTATTTTTATCCACGCTCATCATGAGTCATTGTGCTGATTTCATTTGCTGTTGAGTTCAATCTCCCGTTGATGGGAATTTATTGACAAACATCACATGGAAAATTATAAATAAATCAGAACATGTCTCTATAAGTTTGCCAAAGGATGGAATTATATGCTGGAAGAGAACGGTAGGTTACGGGATTTAGACCGGATAGATCGCAACATTCTGAATGAGCTGCAAAAGGATGGCAGAATTTCGAATGTCGAGCTCTCCAAGCGTGTGGGTCTGAGTCCAACGCCATGCCTGGAGCGTGTTCGTCGCTTGGAGCGTCAGGGATTTATCGAGGGCTACACGGCCATTCTCAATCCCCATTTTTTGGATGCATCCCTGCTGGTTTTTGTAGAGATCACGCTTAATCGCGGTGCACCTGATGTGTTTGAACAGTTTAATAAGGCTGTGCAGACCCTCGAAGAGATCCAGGAGTGTCATCTGGTATCAGGAGACTTTGACTACCTGCTGAAGACCCGGGTATCTGATATGTCAGCTTACCGTCGTCTGCTGGGTGAGACCTTGCTGCGCCTGCCTGGTGTAAACGACACGCGAACCTATGTGGTGATGGAAGAGGTTAAACAGAGTAACCGTCTGGTGATCAGCACGCGCTAGACTTACTCTTCCTGTGAAGAGAGGGGAAGCCTTCATGTCATCCCCTGATCCAGCAATGAGCGGCCGAGCCGCTCATTTCTTATTTGCATTATTATCACCTCTGCCGAGTATAATGTCGCGGCCTGGAACCTAGTGCCGTGAGCCGCGTGCAATAGCCAGTTCCAAATTATTCCAAAGTAAAAAAGGAGTCGGGGTTTGACTGCTAGGAAGTTCACGCCTATTTCAGGGTTTCAGCGCATCTTTGAAACCGGTCTTATTGTGCTGAGTGTAGGTGCCCTTTTTCTACTGTTGGCACTGCTGACTTATCATCCATCCGATCCCGGTTGGTCGCAGACTGCCTGGGGTGGCAAGATCCACAATGCGGCTGGTAGCGCCGGCGCCTGGGTGGCAGATCTCACCTTTTTTGTGTTTGGTGTCTTTGCTTATCTTATTCCCCCTTTGTTGGTATTGTTGGGGTGGAGTCTTTTTTGGCGCCCGTATCGTCTGCTGGAGGTCGATTATCTGGCCTTGGGGCTACGCATTCTTGGCTTCCTGGTGCTGTTTTTGGGCCTATCAGCGCTTGGCAGCATGAATTTCAATGATATTCATAACTTTTCATCCGGTGGGCTGATCGGGGACATGGTCTCCTCCAGCATGAAACCCATGTTTGGCGAGTTGGGTACCACTCTGGTGCTGCTCTGTTGTATCGCGACGGGTATCACTCTGTTTACCGGGTGGTCCTGGATCATGATAGTGGAGAAGATGGGGGAGTGTGTGACCGGCTCGGGCCACTTCGTGGTGACCCTGCCGACACGCATGGCCGGGTGGTTTGCCCGTAAGGCCGGTTATGCCCCTGTGGATAGGGTGGGGGATGAGTTGCTGGATGATGATGAAGATGAGCTATCATTCTCAACCGAACCACTGCCGTCAGCTGCTGGCTCAGATGCGCCACTTATCAAGACACCTCGCTTCTCTATCCATCGTCGTAGTGAGCCGAGTGGGGTCACTCCCGAATCAACGCCTGCCGCTCCGTCTTTGCCGACTGAGGGTGTCAGACGTCAAGAGCCCAGTTTTTCGTTTGTTACCGAAGCGGTGCAGACAGCTGCCCCAGTAGCATCTAATCCGGCACGGGTGGCGACTATCAGTGCGCTGGATGATGAGGATGATGAGGAACTTGAATTACCTTGGGAATCCGCTCCTGCTCCTCAGGTAACGGCGCCTGTGGCCATGCCTGCCGCGGCACCTGTGGCCATGCCGACCCCTTTGCAGGCAGCCATTGCCGCCATTAAACCCAAGCCGGCACCGGAAGGGGATCTGCCCTCCATTAATCTGCTCAACACGCCGCCGGTCAAGACTCAGGTCATGTCTAGCGAAGAGCTGGAGCGGATCGCGCGCTTGGTTGAGGCCAAGCTGGCGGATTATAACGTTCAGGCCCGGGTTGTCGGGGTATTCCCAGGCCCAGTGATCACCCGCTTTGAGCTGGATTTGGCGCCAGGCATGAAGGCGAGCAAGATCACCAGCCTGGCTCGGGATCTGGCCCGTTCCCTCTCGGCAGTCAGTGTCCGGGTGGTTGAGGTGATCCCAGGCAAACCCTATGTCGGGATTGAGCTCCCCAATGCCAAGCGGCAGACTGTCTACATGAAAGAGGTGCTCGATTGCGATCGTTTCCGTAATGCCGAGAGCCCCTTGACCATGGTGCTGGGTCAGGACATCGCAGGCGAACCTGTGGTCGTGAACCTGGCCAAGATGCCGCACCTGCTGGTGGCCGGTACGACCGGCTCTGGTAAGTCGGTGGGGGTCAACGTCATGATCCTCTCCATGCTCTATAAGGCGACGCCTGAAGAGCTACGTTTCATCATGATCGACCCCAAGATGCTGGAATTGTCCGTGTATGAGGGGATACCTCACCTGCTCACCGAGGTGGTGACGGACATGAAGGATGCGGCCAATGCGTTGCGCTGGTGTGTAGGCGAGATGGAGCGGCGTTATAAACTCATGTCTGTGATGGGGGTGCGTAACCTCAAGGGGTATAACGTCAAAGTTGGGGCCGCGATTGAGAGTGGCAACCCCATCAAGGATCCCTTCTGGAAGCCGGGTGACTCTTTCGATGCCGAAGCGCCGGATCTGGAGAAGCTGCCGCAGATAGTGGTAGTGATCGACGAATTTGCCGACATGATGATGATAGTCGGCAAGAAGGTTGAAGAGCTGATTGCTCGTATTGCCCAGAAGGCGCGAGCCGCCGGTATTCACCTGATCCTGGCAACCCAGCGTCCCTCTGTCGATGTGATCACGGGTCTCATCAAGGCGAACATTCCGACCCGGATCTCGTTCCAGGTCTCCTCCAAGATCGATTCGCGCACCATACTCGATCAGCAGGGGGCGGAGTCACTGCTGGGGATGGGGGATATGCTCTATCTGCCAGCCGGGGACAGCAATCCGACCCGGGTACACGGTGCATTTGTCGATGATGATGAGGTTCACAAGGTTGTAGCCGATTGGAAACTGCGTGGTGAGCCTAATTACATCGAAGAGATCCTGAGTGGGGAGATGACAGCGGACACCTTGCTGCCAGGGGAGCAGGCAGAAGGGGGAGATGATGAGCTGGATGCCCTGTTTGATGAGGCGGTGGCCTTCGTGGTGGAATCGCGTCGTGGTTCGACCTCAAGCGTACAGCGTCGTTTCAAGATTGGTTACAACCGTGCGGCTCGCCTCATCGATCAGATGGAGTTGCATGGGATTGTCAGTCCTCCTGGCAGTAACGGCCAGCGGGATGTCCTGGCACCGGCGCCCATGCGTGATTAGTGTGTTGCCGAGAGTGGTATGGACTAACGTGGTTACAGCCTTGACTCTTACCCGATAAGGAAAAGTGCATGAGACTATTCAAGGGGTTGGCCGCAGCCTTGCTGCTGGTTGCTACCGGGGCCATGGCAGATGATGCGGGCCAACTGAAGAGTAAGTTGGCGGCGGTCAAACTGTTTGGCGCCCATTTCGAGCAGAGAGTCTATGATGTGGAGGGAAAGCAGTTGCAGCTTGCCAGCGGTGAGATGCTGCTCTCTCGCCCGAATCGTTTTCGCTGGGAGACCAAACAGCCTGATGAGAGCCTCATTGTTTCAGATGGCAAGGATGTCTGGTTGTTTGACCCCTTTGTGGAACAAGTCTCGGTGATGAAGTTCTCCGCCGCGGTGCAGAATACCCCTTTCCTGCTCATCACGAGCAGTGATGAGAAGATCTGGGGTAACTACGACATACTGCGGGAGGGGAACAGCTATACCATCACCAGCCGCAAGAAGGATCAGCGCATCGAATCTTTGCGCATTATCTTTGACGAGCGTTCGCAGATCAGTCGCTTCGAAGTGAACGAGGCCCAGGGGCAGCGCAGCGAGTTCCAACTCAGTAACTTCAATCAATCTCCGGTCATCAAGAGTGACACCTTCAACTTCAAGGTGCCCAAAGGGGTGACTGTTGACGATCAACGCTGATGAGCACTCTCTCTTTAGATTTCTCTGCTGATTTTCGCCCTCTGGCCGCTCGCATGCGGCCAGAGAGCTTTGCGCAGTACATAGGCCAGGAACACCTGCTGGCCGAAGGCAAGCCGCTGCGTCGAGCGATTGAGGCGGGCCACTGTCACTCCATGATCCTCTGGGGGCCACCCGG
>JBOFBS010000097.1:0-4250 GCA_051645725.1 Aeromonadaceae bacterium
ATTAAAAAGATTGAGGATTTACCAACCGATATCAAGTTCCCAGATGGCTTTCTTCAGGAGGCAGCTAACATTACTGCCGATCTGGCCACGCTATCTCGATCCTGATGGTTTAACTATAAAAAAGAGCGCCTTCTGGCGCTCTTTTTGTTGGCGTGTAACCATCAAATCGTTTCTTACTGTTTGTAGGGCGTGTTTACGCGCTACACCACGTATGTTGTCCTACCATTGGTGCTCTATTTGGTTTGGCATGGTTGCTGTAATATGAATAATCAAATGGTCGTCTACTCGCAGGTCAGGTGTTTAAATGAATTCTTCTATCCAAGTTCAAGAAAAGTATCGTCTCGACTATCAGCCTCCTCGTTATTGGATTGACACACTGGATCTGGATTTTCAGTTAGCCGAAAGTGAGACTCGCGTTGTCGCCATCAGCAGGGTCCGTCGTAATGGGCAACACAACGATCCCTTGATCCTGGATGGGGAAGATCTGGTGCTAAAGGGCCTATTTGTAAATGGAATACCCTATGCCCAATATCTGTTGCAGCCGGGACAACTTATCTTATCTGACCTGCCTGCTGAATTTGTCTTGACCATAGAGACGCTGCTTGACCCTGCTGCCAATAGTGCATTGGAGGGGTTATACAAGTCTGGCTCAGCTTTTTGTACCCAGTGTGAGGCCGAAGGTTTCCGTCGCATCACCTACTATCTGGACCGGCCAGATGTGCTGGCCAAATTTACCACACGGATCACGGCCGACAAGGTGCGCTACCCCCATTTACTCTCCAACGGTAACAGAACCGGCTCTGGTGAACTGCCCGATGGTCGGCACTGGGTTTCATGGCAAGATCCATTCCCCAAGCCTTGCTATCTGTTTGCCCTGGTGGCCGGCGATTTTGATGTGTTGCGTGATGAATTTATCACCCGCAGCAAGCGCAAGGTGGCTCTTGAGCTGTATGTGGATAAAGGGAATCTGGCCCGTGCCGAACATGCCATGGCGAGTCTTAAAAAGTCCATGGCTTGGGATGAGCAACGATTCGGTTTGGAGTATGACTTAGATATCTACATGATAGTCGCAGTCGATTTCTTCAACATGGGGGCCATGGAGAACAAGGGTCTAAACATCTTCAACTCCAAGTTTGTGCTGGCTAATCCTGCGACCGCAACGGATACCGATTACTTTGATATTGAACGAGTGATTGGACACGAATATTTCCATAACTGGACAGGCAACCGGGTTACCTGCCGTGATTGGTTCCAGCTCAGTCTCAAAGAGGGGCTGACCGTCTTCCGAGATCAGGAGTTTTCAGCTGATCTGGGTTCCAGAGCTGTGCATCGTATAGGCAATGTGCGGGTCATGCGAGGGCCACAATTTGCTGAGGATGCCGGGCCTATGGCTCATCCCATTCGCCCTGATGTGGTCATCGAGATGAATAACTTTTACACCCTGACCGTCTATGAGAAAGGTGCCGAAGTGATCCGTATGCTTCACACCTTACTGGGTGAAGAGACCTTTCAAAAGGGGATGCGGCTCTATCTTGATAAGCACGATGGTCAGGCAGCTACTTGTGAAGAGTTCGTTTTGGCTATGGAGGCGGCATCGGGCCGGGACTTGAGGCAATTCCGTCGTTGGTATTCGCAATCTGGTACTCCGCTTCTGACAGTGCGAAGTGAATATGTTTCTGAATTGGCTCAGTATCGTTTGCAGGTTACCCAATTTACTCCGCCTACTGCTCAGCAACAGGATAAACAGCCGCTGCATATCCCGTTAAGCATTGCGCTTTATGGGCACGATGGCACCCGCTTACCTCTGATCCGTCAAGGCGAACCGGTTTCTGAGCTTCTTGAAGTAATGGCAGAGGAGCAAACCTTTGTTTTTGATGAGATCCATCAACAGCCAATAGTCTCTTTGCTACAGGATTTTTCGGCGCCGGTTAAATTGGACTATCCCTATAGCGATGATGAACTGAGTTTTCTGCTGCGTTATGCCCAGAATGAATTTGCCCGTTGGGATGCAGGACAAATGCTGGTTAACAAGCATATCAAGTCTGGTGTTGCGGCCTATCTACTGGGCAAACCGCTTCCGGAGCCAGTCACCCTGCTTCAGGCTTTTGCGCATATCATGGCAGATAACGGGCTGGATAAGGCTCTCATGGCCGAGATCTTGACCATTCCCAGCGAAACAGCGTTGGCCGAGCAATTCGAGCGGGTGGATATTGATGCGATCCACTGGGTGCGTGAAGAGTTAATGCAATACCTGGCTGTCGCTCTGGAGCAACAGTGGCAAGCCCTGTATCACGCTCATCATGATACGGGCCCTTATAGTATAGCGGCAGACGCGATGGCGAAGCGGGCATTGGCAAACCTGGCCCTCACCTATTTGGCTAGAGCCAATCCTGTCTCTGCCAATAGCCTGGTGGTTGCACAGTATGAGCAAGCCAATAACATGACGGATCTGCTGGCGGCGATGCAAGCGGCAAATGTGGGTCAATTACCGGCGTTGGATCACCTTTTGGCTGATTTCGAGCAAAGGTGGCATGAAGATGGGTTGGTCATGGATAATTGGTTCAGATTACAAGCGAACAGCCCCGCAGCCGATGTATTGGATCGCGTAACCAAGCTGATGGCGCACAAGGCATTTAGTCTAAAAAATCCGAATAGAGTGCGTGCTCTGATTGGCACATTCGCTGGAGCCAATGCCATGGCTTTTCATGCCAAGGATGGCAGTGGCTACCGTTTTTTAACTGAGATATTAGAGCAGTTAAATAGTATCAATCCTCAGGTTGCGGCTCGCATGATTACGCCGCTTATCCAGTTTAAACGATTGGATGACGAGCGGATTGCGCTGATCCGGTCGCAGTTGCAGCAATTATCCCAGTTGCCTGACCTGTCGCGTGATTTGGCCGAAAAAGTTAACCGTGCCTTGGCGCAGTGAACTGGGGGAGGGCAGAGGTTACTCTGCCCTGACTGGCTATGTTGCGATATACCTTTCGACTTGCGCTCTCCAGTGAGCAGCTGCTGGCTCTCTACCGCGGGGAAGCCCAGAGACTTTCTGTGATGAGTGAGCAGGGATTGCGAATTGAACTCCCCATCCATCATATTCGTCGCTATGTTGGCCATGGGGGGATCCATGGCCGTTTCAGACTGACTACAGATGAAAACCACCGCTTTATTGATCTGGAGCGGCTTGCCTGAAAACCGGGTGAGTGCA
Organism: Aeromonadaceae bacterium; assembly: GCA_051645725.1. Taxonomy (GTDB): domain Bacteria; phylum Pseudomonadota; class Gammaproteobacteria; order Enterobacterales; family Aeromonadaceae; genus Pseudaeromonas. The sequence goes on from JBOFBS010000097.1 coordinate 3,206, forward strand.
ATAGCGTGCGATAATGTTTAACATGTGCGCCGCATTCCACCGTTGTTAGGCTCTAAGGAGCGAAGTCTGGCGCATGGTGAATTGTGGTTATGTCAGTTACTATCACTTCATAAGGAGCTCGCATGTTTTACCCTCTCGCCCGTTATTTCCTTTTCAAGCTTGATCCTGAAGTGGCCCATGAGTTGAGCATAAAGCAGCTCTCGTTACTGGGTGGTACCCCTTTGGATATTTTCTTTCGGCAGAAAGTTCCTTCTCGCCCGGTTACTGTCATGGGGCTGACATTTGATAATCCGGTTGGACTGGCGGCTGGTCTGGACAAGGATGGTGAGGCGATTGATGCGTTTGGTGCTATGGGCTTTGGTTTTATTGAGGTAGGGACTGTCACGCCTCGACCTCAGCCTGGCAACGATAAACCTCGTCTGTTCCGGGTCATTCCCGCGCAAGGCATCATCAACCGCATGGGTTTTAATAATAAGGGCGTTGACAACCTCATTGAGAACGTCAAGAAAAGCAAATATAAGGGCATCTTGGGGATCAATATTGGCAAGAATAAAGATACGCCAATTGAGAATGGAAAGGATGATTATCTCATCTGTATGGACAAGGTTTATGCTCATGCAGGCTACATAGCGGTCAATATTTCATCTCCCAATACGCCAGGATTACGTCAGTTGCAGTTTGGTGACGCATTGGATGAACTCCTGATGGTGTTAAAGCAGCGTCAGGCTGAGTTGGCAACCAAGCACAACAAGTATGTCCCATTGGCAGTAAAAATTGCTCCAGATCTGAGCCATGATGAAATTGCCCAAGTGGCCGACTCTTTGGTGCGTAATAAGATTGATGGCGTGATTGCGACTAACACCACACTGGATCGGGACATGATTTTTGATATGCCACACGCCAGCGAAACCGGTGGTTTGAGTGGGAAACCGTTACAAGCCAAGAGTACCGAATTTATTCGTGAATTAGCTAAACACCTCAAGGGGGCCGTGCCTATCATTGGGGTGGGGGGGATTGATTCTGCTCTTGCCGCCCGAGAGAAAAT
>JBOFBS010000098.1:0-12517 GCA_051645725.1 Aeromonadaceae bacterium
AGAGGGCGCCGTTCCAGACCACGAAGCTATTGGAGTAAGTGGTGATGTCACCGTTGTGGTGAAAATCATTGTAACCAAACTGCGGATAGGCAAAGGCACCTGAGTTGTAGCTGCTTCCACCGGTTCCGGTTCCGGTGCCGCTGGCAAACTGGTTAAATACCGCATCGGCGTAGATCTTGACCCCGGCCGCCTTGCAGCGGGTGATCATGCTTTTTAGCTCGGCTTCCGAACCGCCATAGCTGTTGAAATTCTTCAGGCTCACCGGCTGATAGACACTCCACCAGACATGGCTGCCCTGCTTGTGCTCGGCAGGAGGGGTGATCTGCACGGCATCAAAGCCCTTGGGACCCAACACCTTTTCACACTCATTGGCTATGTCATTGAATTTCCATTGGAATAGATGCACCATCACGCCAGCATTGGCGGCCTGACTGCTCAGTGCCATGGCGATGGCCGCTCCCAGCATCCAGCTTCGAGATTTCAACGTCACTCTTCTCATAGGTACATCCTCTACTTCTATTACTCAGGTGTCTGCGTCATCAATTTCTGGTTATGTTCGCCACATGAACGGCTTCATTTGAAAGCTTACCTAGCGAAGACGAAAACCTTCATGCGACGTGGCGCAATCATCTGCAAATTGAGGATCGGGTGATATATGGGTCAATAACAGAAAGGATGAAATACGAAGTTATTCATACCTAAGGCTGATTCCATTTGCCTGCCTCCAAATGAATCCAAACCAGAGCCGAGATGCCTTACCTGCATGCCACGCTAGGTGATAACTTTATCAATTATGTGAGCTGGCTAGATTTCGCTATAAAAATCCAAAGGTAACCCGTGATCCTCTCCACGCTCTGGTGGCAAGCCGCAAGACAGACCCCCTGTTATTTTCTACATTGACCTGGCTGTAATCTAAAAATAGGGAGTCTGATGACTGTGAAATCAACCATGCAGTACCTGGTGTTAGGACTGGCGTTGGCTGGAGTTCCCCTGTTGGCAGAGGCAGATGAGAGCAGTACTACCAGGCTGACTACCCCCGCTGAAGTATTTCCTGATGCGATGGAGTCACTGGATGAAGATCGTGAGTGGAAGTTGTTGAAGGTAGAGCAGCAAGGAGAACACACCTTGTTGCATCTACAGACAGCAACGGGTCAGCAGCTCACGGTACCAACTCTGGAGGGCAAGCGACTGCCGCCAGGCCTGGAGGTCTCGCACTACATACAAATTGCCAAGGAGAGTCGTGGCTGGAGTTTCAGCCATGAGGATCACTTGCTGGCATTTGTTCCCAATCGGCAAGGACGCGCACTACTGCATCATCAAGGAGTCTAACCACTTCTGCCTCTGAACCATCAGAGTGGGCCAAGCCCGTTTGCATTGCCACTAAAGTGAGCCCATCGGCTCACTTTTTGTCTAATTGAAATCAAGGCATTACAATCACAACCACTTCTGCCAGAAGAGTGCCTCCCCCTGAGCCGGATCCAGCGCATAGCCAGCAAAGCCAAAGCGGCGATAGCTGGCTTGAGCTCGCAGGTTATTGGCGAGCACCTCAAGCGTCATCTTGCAACAGCCCCGCTCACGCGCAATCAGCTCTAATTCCCCCAGCAGAGCCTGACCTATGCCCTGGCCTCGATAAGCCGGTAACACAGCCAGATCATGTACACTCAGCAGAGGCTTGGCCGCAAAGGTTGAGAACCCCGCAAAGGCTGTGGCCACACCAACGGCCTCATCACCTTGCCAAGCCAACAACGCCACAGCACCGGAGACCTGGGCCAAGCGTGCACACAAGCAAGAGCGCACCTCATCTGCCAACGGCTCTCCCCCCCCCATAGGGTCGAGCGCATAGGTGTTGAGCAACTGCACCAGCGCTGCCCCTTCTCTTGGGTTGGCAAAATCAACCCGAGTAATTAAGAGACTCACTCACCCCTCCCTTTGCATATTAATGCTTGACAGTATATTCATCTGAGTCACTCATGCTTCCACAACCTGATTCGCACTACACCCGAACGGATACCTCAGCCCAACAGTGGCTTTCGTTCGAAAGCCGCCTCACCACGCTAGCCGCTAGCCGCTTACCATATCGACTCAGAGCGCCTCGCCTGACGCTGAGTAAATCGACCGCTAGCGCTGACGTTCGGCCCAGGGCCCCGTAAATGGCACGCAAGACCCAGAGCCAGCCTCTGGTAAAGCACATCCGGTTTGACTCCTGACTAATTCCACAGGATTATCCCAGACTCTCACGCACAGAGCAGGCTACGGGTTTTCTCATCATGGCCTGATCTTCCCCCAGAGTGAAATCAACTCGTAAGGATATGGACATGGCTCAAAACATCGCATTCATCGGTTCAGGCAACATGGGCAAAGCCATCATAGGTGGCATCATTCAAAGTCAGCTCACTCCACCTGAGCAGCTCTTTGTCTATGATATTGACCCCAGCAAATCTGCCGAGATGAAACAGCAGTTTGGAGTCAACGCCATGACATCACTCAACGAAACCGCAGCGCTGGCTGACATACTCTTTATTGCCGTCAAACCCAACGTCATGGCAAGTGTGCTCGAACAGATCAAGCCTCACCTGCGTCTGGAGTGCCTGGTGGTCTCCATCGCGGCTGGCATCACGCTAGCTACCCTGGAGCAGGGACTCTCCAGCCAACACAAGATCATCCGTACCATGCCCAATACACCGGCATTGGTCAATGCGGCCATGTGTTCCATCACCCCCAATGCCAACATCACACCAGCCGAGCTCGAGAGTGTGGTGCGTATCTTCAAGAGTTTTGGCGAAGCGGAAGTTCTGAGCGAGTACCTGATTCACTCTGTCATCGCCGTCAGTGGCTCCGCCCCGGCTTACGCCTTCATGTTCATTGAGGCCATGGCCGATGCAGCCGTGCTCGGCGGCATGCCAAGGGCCCAAGCCTACAAGTTTGCCGCCCAAACCCTGCTCGGCTCAGCCAAGATGGTGCTGGAGACCGGCAAGCACCCCGGCGAGCTGAAGGACATGGTTTGCTCTCCAGGGGGCACCACGATAGAGGCCGTCAAGGTATTAGAAGAGAAGGGATTCCGCGCTGCCATCATAGATGCCATGGCCAGTTGCATGGCGAAATCTGAGGCCATGAGCAAGAAGTGATCGCCTGAGGGCAGGCTTACTCCTGCCCCTACATAGCGGTTCCGAATAGTAAACCATCCATCACAGGGACGGGGTAGCACCAAGCTACCCCGTTGTGCCAAGGATGGCTCGCTTATTTAGCCCACTAATAAACCTGAGCCCGGCTAATCACACCACAGAGTGTCTATACTTTAGGCAAAACCTTGGTAGCAGGACATGACCATGTGGCGTACTTCAACTCTTGCGCTCTGCCTATTGAGCCTGATGCCCCAGACATGCCTGAGCAATTGCCGCTATACCATAGGCTACAACGATGAACCCATCCCTCCCTATATTGAGCGAAATCAGCCTAGTAGCGGGCCCTTGGGCAGTGCCTTCACCTTGGTTAATAACGCTGCAAAACGGCTAGGCTGCCAGATCAGATGGCAATATCTACCCAACCTGCGGGTACTGCACGATGCCAGTCTGGGCAGCATAGACGGGGCTATTTTTTACGCCTGGACCCCGGAGCGCGAGCAGGCACTTGTCTACCCCAAAAGGCAGGGAACTGTCGATAAAGAGCGGCGCGTCGCTACCCTCAACTATGTGCTCTACCACAAGAAGGGGAGCGAAGTTTATTGGGATGGCTCGAGACTCCAGCCACACAGCTGCCACATAGGCTTCAACGAGGGGTGGTCCATAGGAGTTGACCTCAAGGAGCGAGGGATGCACGGTGAGAGTGGCAAAAATACCGAGCAAAATCTGAAGAAACTGGATAAGGGGCGGATCTGTGCCTATGCCACACTGGAGGAGGCTGGTGATGCGGCCATTGCCAACTTTCCGGGGCGGCCTTTTGAAAAATTACTCACCCCTCTGTCACGCAAAGAGTATTACCTTATCTTTAACCCCGAGGTCTATCGGCAGCAAAGCCAGGTAATCGAGCAGTTATGGGATGAAATAGGCCGCGAACGAGGTGTCCAGCAGCCTTAACCCCCCACCTTGTGGGAGTCCAGGATATCGATTGCTGCACACACGACAGCACTCTGCTGTCAGCATGGCGGTTTTTCGCTCCCGCAGCCCGGAGTAGAGTGTCTCGTGTGGTACAGACCTACTTACACTATTCTGGAGCCCCTGATGACTCACGATCCTCTTTTTTGTCCGTTACGCCTGGGCCATTACCAACTGGCCAATCGCATTGTCATGCCGCCCATGACCCGCTCCCGGGCTAGTCAGCCCGGTGATGTAGCCAATGCCTTGATGGCCGAATACTACGCACAACGCGCCAGTGCCGGACTTATTATCAGCGAGGGCACTCAAATATCCCCTCTGGGTAAAGGCTACGCCTGGACACCTGGGATCTATACCGCCGAGCAGATCGCAGGCTGGCGCCTGGTCACAGAGGCCGTTCATGCCAAGGGTGGACTCATTTTTGCGCAACTGTGGCATGTGGGACGAATCACTCACCCGGCCAACACAGGCGGCCAGCAGCCCGTCTCCTCCTCCGCCATTGCCGCCAAGGGGGTCAACGTCTTTATCGATGATGGTCAGGGGACGCCGGGTTTTGTCGAAGCGGCGATGCCACGAGCCTTGCGTAAAGAGGAGATCCACGCCGTGGTAGAGGAGTTCCGCCAAGCGGCAAAAAACGCCATTGCTGCCGGTTTTGACGGGATCGAGTTGCACGGAGCCAATGGCTATCTCATCAATCAGTTCATCGACTCCGAAGCCAATAACCGGCAGGATGAGTACGGTGGCAGCCTGGAGAACAGATTGCGCTTTCTCAAGCAGGTGACCACTGCCGTGGTCGAGGCCATAGGCGCCGAACGAGTTGGAGTGCGTCTGGCACCACTGACCACACTCAATGGTGCCGTCGATGCCAACCCCGAAGAGACCTATACGGCCGCTGCCGCACTGCTGGGGAAACTCGATATCGCCTATTTGCATATTGCCGAGGCTGACTGGGACGATGCGCCCATGATGCGCAACGAATTCAAACACGCTCTGCGACAAGCCTTCCCCAATACCCTCATCTATGCCGGGAAATACAGTGCCGAGCGGGCACGCGAGGCCATTGCAGCCGGTTGGGCAGACATGATTGGCTTCGGCCGCCCCTTTATCTCCAACCCGGATCTGCCGGAGCGTATCCGCCGCCACCTCGAGTGGGCCCCCCATGATCCGGCCACCCTGTTTGGCGGAGGAGCCAAGGGGTTCACGGATTACCCCAAGCTGCAGCCATAACGAGAAGAATAAGGTGGCCGGGTCTCCCCCGGCCATTCGCACTACCGCTACAGATCCACCTCCTGCAACAGTTTTTCCCGCAAAAAATCAAGCCAGACCCGCAACCTGGGGCTGCGCCTGGCATCTGAGTAAAAAACGGCATTGATGGGCCGAGAGGCACCACTATTGACCCGGGCCAGCACCTCCACCAGATCGCCCCGTTGCCGATCGCGTGCCGTCATAAAATCAGACAAACAAGCTAACCCCTCTCCCGCCAGAGCTAACTGACGCAACGTCTCACCACTGCTGGCGCGCAGTGTGGGGCGTATCGGCAAGCGGTCACCGTGCTCGCCCAGTAAAGGCCAGTGATTGAGGCTCTCTGGTGCCATAAACCCCAGCAATTGATGGCCAGCCAGATCGGCGGGTAGATAAGGCGTTCCAGCCCGTGCCAGGTACGAAGGCGAACCTAGAATACGCAAACGCGAGCGTCCCAATGGCAGAGCGCGCAGCGTGGAGTCACTCAGATCACCGATACGGATGGCCATATCTACCCGACGCTCTAGCAAGTTGATAAAGCTCTCTGAACTCTCCAGTTGCAGCTCAATGGCAGGATAACGGCGACGGAACTCACCTATGATGGGTATGAGTTGATGCAGAATGAAGGGCGTCGCGGCATCCACTTTAAGTACCCCCTCCGGCTGACTCTGGCGGGCAAGCAGATCAGCCTCAGCGGCCTCCATGTCACTCAGGATCTGCTGGGCTCGTTGATAGAACCACTCCCCCTCGGCCGTTAGCGTCAAGCGCCGTGTCGTGCGGTGAAGCAAGACAGTAGCCAGCTTCTGCTCCAACCGTTTGACACCACGACTGACCACTGAATTATCGATCCCCAGATTTTCAGCCGCCAGACGGAAACTCCCCGCCTCCACCACGGCCACAAAGAGTGCTAACTCATCGGAATGGCTCTTCATTGCTGCACCTGATGCAATTATTTTCTGAATTTATAGTCATTTTTGCCTGTAAATGACAGGAGCATACTGCCCGCCACAGGCCATCCGGCCCCAAACCAGGAGAAAATTATGCCTCTGGCGCTATTTGCCTTAACCCTGAGTGCCTTTGCCATCGGCACCACCGAATTTGTCATAGTTGGCCTGCTACCAACCATAGCAGAGCAACTCGCTGTCCCCCTCCCCTCGGCAGGGCTGCTGGTAAGCCTCTATGCACTAGGGGTCGCCATCGGAGCCCCCGTGCTGACCGCCCTCACAGCTAAACTACCACGCAAGTGGTTACTGCTAGGTCTGATGGGGCTCTTCATACTGGGTAATCTGCTCGCCTGGCAGGCACCCGACTACAGTACGCTGATCTTGGCTCGTATCCTCACCGGCTTGGCCCATGGGCTCTTCTTCTCCATCGGCTCGACACTGGCCACCAGCCTGGTGCCTAAAGAGAAGGCAGCCAGCGCCATCGCCATCATGTTTAGTGGCCTGACAGTCGCGCTGGTTACTGGTGTACCGCTTGGTACCTGGATTGGCCAAACCTTTGGCTGGCGCGACACTTTCCTGGCTGTTTCTCTGCTAGGGGTATTCGCCCTGCTCGGCAGCCTGTGGTTGTTACCCGCCAAGATGCCGCATGCCCCCGCCGCCAGCTTGCGTCAACAACTGAGCGTTCTTACCAAACCACGCCTGCTGCTGGTCTACGCCAAAACAGCTCTGGGCTATGGGGGAGCCTTTACAGCCTTCACCTTCCTCGCGCCCATACTGCACGATATCTCTGGTTTCTCTATCTCCAGCATCAGCCTCATACTGCTGGTCTACGGCCTCTCAGTCATGGTGGGTAATATCTGGGGTGGTAAGCTTGCCGATAAGCATGGTGCACTACCGGCCCTCAAGCTGCTCTTCGCTGGTCTGGCGCTCATTCTCTTCACGCTGACCTTCACCGCCAGCGAGCCGATCCTGGCCATACTGACGGTAGTGGTGTGGGGAGCCTTTGCCTTCGGCAACGTGCCTGGCCTGCAGGTGCTGGTAGTGCAGCAGGCCGAGCGCCATGCCCCTCAAGCCGTTGATGTCGCCTCGGGGCTGAACATAGCCGCCTTCAACGTCGGCATTGCCATCGGCTCTGTGGTGGGAGGGTTTACCGTGGAGCAGTTGGGCGTAGCGCATACCCCCTGGGTGGGGGCTATGATAGTCCTGCTCGCCTTGGCGTTGACCTTTATCAGTGAGCGCCTTGAGCGACGCATGCCACTGCTGGCCGCGGCTTAACTCTCCCCTCGCCAAGGGAGGGATATGAGGAAAAGATCAGAGCCCCCATCCAACGGTAACAGCCGTGGATGGGGGCTTTTACCACTGGCCAGGCCTGCATCCAGCTCGAAGCCATCATGGCGATGAGGTGGTACGGCGGTGCAAACGCCAGCCGACCAAGAGCGCAAGCACCAGCAGAAGAGCAATAAATCCCCCCACCCCATTCCAGCCATAATGATGCAAAAACAGCCCTCCCAGCGTACCGCAGAGGCTGGAGCCGACGTAATAACAGAAGAGATAGAGTGCCGAGGCCTGCCCCTTGGCGCGGCGAGCTCGCGGACCTATCCAACTGCTTGCTACTGAATGGGCGGCAAAAAAACCGGCAGAAAAGAGCACCATCCCCACCACTATCACCCAAAGCGCCGAGCTTAAGGTCAGTAATAACCCGCCCAACATCAAGGCAGTAAAACCCACCATCACGGGCCCACGACCAAAGCGAGTCGTCATGATCCCCGCCTTGGGAGAGCTCCAGGTGCCAGAGAGGTAGACGACCGAGAGCAGTCCCACCACGGTTTGGCTCACATGCCAGGGTGCCTGTAACAAGCGATAGCCAATGTAGTTAAAGAGCGTGACAAAGGCCCCCATCAGCAAGAATCCCTCCACAAACAACCAGGGCAAGCCGGCATCGCGCCAGTGCAGACGAAAAGAGATGAACAAGGAGCGCGGACGCAACGACATGGGGCGAAAATGACGCGATGCGGGGAGTATCTTCCAGAACATCAGTGCCGCAGCCAACGCTGCACAACCTATCACCGTCATGGCCACACGCCACCCAAAGTGGTCTGTCATCACGCCGCAGATGAGCCGCCCACTCATACCACCAATAGAGTTACCGCTGATATAGAGCCCCATGGCAAAGGCTACCTGAGCCGGGTGTATCTCCTCGGCCAGATAGGTCATGGCTACCGCAGCCACGCCGCTCAACGCGAGTCCCAGCAACATTCGCATCACCAGAATACCCTGCCAGCTGTGCATATGAGCAGCCAGCAGGGTACAGCAGGAAGCCAGCAGCAGCGCCGTCACCATCACATTCTTGCGTCCTACGGCATCGGAGAGAGGACCGCTAAAGAGCAATCCTACCGCGAGCATGGCCGTAGAGCAGGAGAGGGCTAACGAGCTGTTGGCTGGCGAGATAGCAAAATCCTGTGAGAGCACAGGCAGTATGGGCTGCAGAGAGTAGAGCAAGGCAAAGGTGGCAAAACCGGCAGAAAAGAGTGCCAGTGTCACCCGCAAGAAGGCGGTCGTCCCCCGTTCGATATGAGTGGGTTGAGATGGGGACTGAGACGGCCATCGAGAAGCGGTGGTGACGGTCGATTCTGAGGTAATAGCTGGTGAATGATCCACTGTGGCTCCCTGACAACAAGGCCCTGTCACGGCTGTGACAGCATAGCACTATGGTCAGGGTAGAAAGTTGCCAATATTTCGTCCAATATATTAATAATCTGAATTGATACTTTATAAATATGAATATTGAACTGCGTCATCTGCGCTACTTTATTGCGGTTGCCGAAGAGCTGCACTTCGGTCGAGCCGCAGCTCGGCTGAATATTTCTCAACCCCCCCTCAGCCAGCAGATCCAGTTACTCGAGGAGCAGATAGGGGCCAGGCTATTGGCTCGCACCAACCGCAGCGTCAACCTCACCGCTGCTGGCAACCAGTTCTTAAGCGATGCCCGGCAGATAGTGAATCAGGTCGATTTGGCCGCCAAGCGGGCAGCTCGCCTGCATCTGGGCGAAACCGGAGAGCTGCGTATTGGCATGACAGCCTCAGCCCCCTTTATCAAACCCATCTCGGATACCCTCTCGCTCTACCGTCAACACTACCCTGATGTCCATGTCCAGACAGTTGAGAGCCACACCCGGCAATTAATTGTCCCCTTGAGCGAAGGGTCGCTGGATCTGGGGCTGATGCGCAACACGCCCCTGCCCGACACACTGGCATGGCGTGTGGCACTGAGCGAACCCCTGCTAGCCATGGTGCCCCATGATCACCCCCTGGCCAGCCGCAGCCAGATCTCACTGCGCGACCTGGCCAATGAGCCCTTTGTCTTCTTCGATCCCTTGGCAGGCACAGGTCTTTATGACGATATACTCGGCCTGTTGCAGCGCTACGGCGTTACTCCCTATGTGACGCAAGAGGTAGGCGAGGCCATGACCATACTCGGTCTGGTGGCTGCAGGCCTTGGCGTTTCGGTACTGCCCGCCTCCTATCGCCGACTGCGCCTTGATGAAATCTGCTGGCTACCTCTGCTCGAAGCAGATGCAATCTCCCAGATGTGGGTGGTCTGGGCCAAGCACAGGGAGTTGAGTGCGGCCACTCAGCACTTTTTAACCTTGTTAACAGAGAAATGTAATGACCCTGCCTTTACGGCACAACCAGCAGGTTGGGCATAGTCAGGTTTTAGATTTTGAACTGGTGAACTCAGGGTCGCTTGGTCGGCCCCTGCTCTTCTCCATTCACCAATAACTGTTGAAAGGCTCCACTGGCACGAAAATAGACTTCAGCGCCCTCTGGCACCCCACCATAATCTCTCTCATCGACACTTACACGCCCAAGGCGCACAGCAATGCGATGCCCTTGAACATGCATCACTCCCTCCCCAACCAGCAGCCCCTCATCCCCCGTCACAGAGACCTGGCCAAGGTTCTTTGGCGAGGTATCCTCGAAATAATCACAGCCAGCAGCGAGCAGAGCCACAGCGATAAACAGGGAAAATAGTGATGCCGAAATAGGGCGTGGGGGAATCATTCTCTTACCTCCTCAACCATTCACAAATCAACCAAGGCTTGGCTAAGTGACGCAACCAGACGATGAATTGCACAGATGAGTCTTACCGGTTAACTATAGTCGAACTGCAGGCAGCTTCTGTGTATCAGAAGCTGGAATGACCTTAAAAAGAGGAAACTGACAAAAAAGAAATGCAGAAAAGAGAAAAAGAGGCAGCAGGAAAAACAACAACCCCTTGGCACAACGGAGTAAACAAAGAGCTAGGATCCTTTGTCGTCTGGTAAGGTCAACAAACTGGCAACACGCTCATCATCTGGATGGGTGATGTGATAGTGACTAAGATAACGCTCAGCCTCTTTTTGATGCCCCATGCCAAGTAACAATTGCCCCAATGAAAACTCAGACTCCATGATCCCCAGGGTCAGCGCCTTTTCCAGGTGCATTTTCGCACGAGATGAATCCCCTTTAGCCGCCAAAAAAAGGCCATAGCGGTATTCAGCCCGCCCATCTCGTGGTTTGAGCTGAAGTAACTGATCAAATAATGCTTCGGTGCGTTTGGCCGAACCTGGCAAATCGAGGGCATAAGCCATGGTACCTAACTGAGCGGCACGCCAAAGCAGCTCGGCGGAACCCTCCTGCTTGATCATGACCCCCAACATGACACCCAAACGAGCTACATCCTTCTCTGCTCGCTTACGATCAGCCAAGGAGTCGAAGCGCGGCGGGTAATCCATCGCATGACTCTGTAAATCCTGAAGTATATTGTCCAGGTAGGCATAGTTAACCCTGGCCTGAAATTGCCCCTGCTGTTCAGAGACCTCCATCACCCTGGCCAAGTCAAAATGACCATACTCCTGAGCCTGACCCCAGCAAGGAAGAAGCAAGAAAAGTAGCAGAAATAGTCTCATCGTGTTCAACTCTGCGCCCGAATTATGACTTGTTAGCCTTGTCTAAAAAAAATTGGCCCCTTGGGGCCAAGGATCTCAACAACCGAAGCACTACAGAAATCACCTAACAGGGCTCTAGCTCGGTGGACCACTCTACAGAAACAACCACACAGGACAACAACACAACAACAGTGTCTATTTCACTCGAGAATATCTTAAGCCGTTTGCGATGAGACATCCCCGCACAAAAGTATTGATTTTCAGGGGTTCACTGGACATGACGCCGCCTATAAATCCGATGCCCCCATTTTGCCTCACCCTAGAAAAGTGGTTGAGTAAATCTGGCAAAGCGCTCCATAATCAAGATCCGCTTGCCCCCCTTCCTTCCCATGCTTGCAGCGGCAGCTATCAAATTTCTTACCTTACCTCGTTTGCGTCTCTATTCGCTTGCTCATAGACGATATAACAAAGCTGCCCTCTTTCCCCTTACTTGATATAGACAAGCTAACATGTTGTTTTATCTGACTAAATTATCTAAATAAACCCGATAGAGATGTCAGCAATACAATCAGAGAGGCCATTTCGAGAAAAGAGATCAGAACGACACTAAGCGATAAGCAGGCTTTACATAGCCAGATACGCGGTTGCCCACCCTTCATTTATCATAGTTTGCCAGACAGGAGACTAGGCTGATCCAGCAAACCTGTTACACAAACCTTGCAGGGGATCACAACCTGGCCTTAGCCGGGTAAGAGGTCGCAGCCATCTCATTTATGCATGGATCACTTGTACTCTTGTTAGAAAACTCAGTCTTCACTATGAAATGGTTAACTAAACGACCTTTTTACTAAGCAGAACGAACTAATAACATGAGCATAAAAACGCCAGGCATTATCTCTGCTCACTTTGTCTATACAAGCATGACTTACTCGTGAGCACCCAAACCAGAGAGTATTAGCTTATCCAGTTAGCGTTACCGTCATGAGTTTAGTCACGGGCGAAGCCCTCGCCCCTTAAAACCAAGGCTCGGCTTCCAGCTTATCCCCTCCCCCCTTTATGAGCTCTTACTCCCAATTTGTATGCCAACGGTTCAGGGAAAGCATGTATGTATGCCTGTCTCTCACCCATCCATATACCTCATCACTTAACACTGAAGGCTATACTTCAATGAGTCATGCAGTAAGCGCCAATCGGCATAGGGGGCAGTCATCGTTGACTGCGCCCCTGCCACACCACCCGGCATGCGGGTCCGCACCGGGCGGTTCGAAAAGTTGAGGTTACGAGAGCCGGGGAACTCCGAGTCTATCAAAGT
>JBOFBS010000099.1:0-22196 GCA_051645725.1 Aeromonadaceae bacterium
TGCACGCCACTAACTCCAAAGAGGCATCCAAGAACCGATCTGTTACACGAGTAAGCTTGGTGAATAAGTCCTGTCCCTCTCGCATGCTCCGCACCATGTTGGCAACCACCTTGAAACGGAATACCCCATATTCTCGAGAGAGAATCTTGATAAGGGCATAGGCATCGGTTATCGAGGTTGGCTCATCACACACCACCACCATGATATCCTGAGCCGCACGGGCAAAACTCAGGACCATGTCAGAGATCCCGGCAGCCGTATCGACCAAGAGGATATCAATCGGCGTCTTCATATCACTAAACGCCCGGATAAGCCCCGCATGCTCGGCCGCTTTGAGCTCAACCATGGATTGAGTACCTGATGTCGCCGGAATGATCATCAGGCCATAGGGGCCTTCCACTATGATGTCATCGAGTGTGCACTCACCGGAGAGCACATGGGAGAGATTACGCTGCACGCGCAACCCCAGCATGACGTCAATATTGGCCAAGCCCAAGTCGGCATCCAGCACCAGAACCCGCTTACCCTGGGCGGCCATGGCCACCGCCACATTCAGCGTGACATTTGACTTGCCAACGCCCCCCTTACCACCCGTGACCGTGATCACCTTGACTCGGTTGTTTGTATGCATCTTGCGCAGACCACTGGCTTGATCGAGAAATTGATTATTCATTTTATTCATAAAACTCCATGTGGTCGGCTCGATCGCCCTCGTGTCCCCAGAAGTGATTCTGAGTCCGCTCATCTTCCAGCTGGCGCAGCGTTGCCGCGACCAATTCTGAAGCATTGGCTACCTGTAAATCCTCCGGCACCCTCTGCCCATCGGTGACATAGCTAATCGGTAAGGCATTCTTGATACACATACTCAGCACATCACCCAGGTTAAGACTTTCATCCAGCTTGGTGAGAATACAGCCGCTCAGCGGCACCCGTCTGAAGTGCTCATAGGCTTCCTGGAGTACTCGACGTTGCGAAGTGGCAGGCAGCACAAGGTAGTTGCGGATCCGCACCTTGGCATTTTTAACAAGCGTATCTAACTGTTCGGTAAGGCGGACATCTCGCTGCCCCATCCCCGCCGTATCGATCAGAACGAGGCGACGGTTGCGCAGCTGATACAAAGCGGCCGATAACTCTTCGACATCGGCCACAGGGCGTACCAAACATCCCATGATCCGGCCATAGGTCTGCAGTTGCTCATGAGCGCCGATCCGGTAGTGATCCGTGGTGATCAGCGCCACCTGCTCTGCACCGTACTTCATGGCAAATCGTGCAGCCAGCTTGGCAATGGTGGTCGTCTTTCCCACCCCGGTTGGCCCCAGCAAGGCCACGGCGCCACCATGACGCAGTATATCGTCTTCCCCGGTTCTGACCTGTTCGGTCAATACCCGCTGCAGCAGACCCCAAGCCTCATGCAACGGCACCTCCTCTGGGATGAGTGCAGCCAACTGCTCGGCAAAGGCGTCATCAAAGCCCCCTTTGACCAGCTGTTTGATCAAGAGGGCTCGTACTGGCTCTCGCCGCTCCACCTCCTGCCACATCAAGCCGGAGAGTTGATGCTGCAACAACTTGCGAATGGAGGTGAGCTCGGCGCGCATGCTCTCCATCTCTTTGTCGCGAGCCGGTGTCGCCACGGCGGATGCCCCTCGGGCGTGGATAGGCCGACGGCCCGCCTCACGAGGTTCTGCAAATTGCGCTTGCTCGGCCAAGGTTCGAGGCACACCACTCTCCATCGCCCCCAGTTGACCATTGCCCTTCGGCTGCTGCCGGGCTAACAGAGCACTCAAGCTATCGGGAAAGGTCTCACCATCGTCATGTTTTTGACTATTTAACGCCAAGTGCGAGGCAAAATTTTCAGCCGCCCGAGAATGCGTCGAGAGTTTGACGTTATCGTCACGCACCTCACGCTTGATTTCCATTGCTGGAGCAGCCGTTTGACTCTGATAGTCAACGGCAGCCACTATCTCTATGCCACCCGAGACCTTCTTGTTTGACATGATCACCGCATCCGGCCCCAGAGTCTCTTTCACCTCTGCCAGAGCAGTACGCATATCCTTGGCAAAAAATCGCTTAATCTTCACCTAAACCTCCCGTGCGCAGCTATTGCTGGCCAACTGCGCTCACGATGCGGATCTGTTTATCGTCAGGGATCTCTTGGTAAGAAAGCACCCGTAACCCTGGAATGGCATTTTTTACGAAACGAGCCAGGGTGTTGCGCAACACACCTGAGGTCAACAGCACAGCCGCCTGCCCCTCCAACTCCTGACGCTGTGCCGCCTCCGTCAACGATTGCTGCATACGCTCTGCCAGACCCGGCTCGATACCCGCCCCTTCCGGGCCTCCCGCCTGCAGTGACTGATGCAATATACGTTCCAGATCAGGCGCTAGCGTGATGACTGGAATGGTCGACTCTCCACCGACTATCTCCTGCACAATCAATCGGCGCAGGGCGATGCGACAAGCCGCAGTCAACACATCGGGATCCTGGCTGCGAGGGGCATACTCCACCAACGTTTGCAGTATGGTTCGCATGTCCCGGATCGGTACGCCCTCGATCAATAGATTCTGCAACACTTTGACCAGGGTCCCCAGCGGCATGACACCGGGTATCAACCCCTCTATCAGCTTAGGCTGGCTGCGTCCCACCATATCCAGCAGATTCTGCACCTCTTCATGCCCCAAGAGCTGGGCGGCATGGTTCGTCAGCAATTGGCTCATATGCGTGGCTATGACAGTAGAAGCATCTACTACCGTATAGCCCAGGCTATGGGCCTGATCGACTTGATCCCGATTAATCCAGATAGCATCCAGGCCAAAGGCCGGATCCCGGGTTTCAATCCCTTGCACGGCCCCAAACACCTGCCCCGGATTAATGGCCATCTCACGATCGTGATACACATCAGCCTCCCCGGTATTCACCCCCATCAGTGTGATACGGTACTGGTTAGGCGGCAGATCCAGATTGTCACGGATATGCACAGGCGGGATGAGGAAACCCAGCTCCTGAGAGAGCTTCTTGCGCACACCCTTGATACGATTGAGCAACTCGCCCCCTTGACTCCGATCGACCATGGGAATGAGACGGTACCCCACCTCCAAACCAATCACATCAACCGGACTGACATCATCCCAGCTCAGATCCTTGTGCTCAGGTGCTGCCGCACTATCTACGGGGGCTAAAGCCCGATTGGCTAAGGCAGCTTGCTTGGCCTTACTACGCTTGTGACTCCACCAGGCGGCCCCGCCCGAAACCGCGCCCAAGAGCAAAAACGCAAAATGTGGCATACCGGGTACCAGCCCCATCACCACCAAGATGCTGGCCGCAATGCTCAAGGATTTAGGGTCTTCAAACATCTGGGTGAGCACCACATTACCCATATCCTGGTCACTGTTTTGCCGGGTAACTATGATGGCTGCCGCAATGGAGAGCAGCAGGGAGGGGATCTGTGCAACCAAACCATCCCCTATGGTCAACAGGGTATAAATGGTAGTCGCTTCGGCAAAACCCAATCCATGCTGGACCATGCCGACAATCAGCCCACCTATGATGTTGATAAACATGATGAGGATGCCCGCTACCGCATCCCCCTTTACAAACTTGGAAGCACCATCCATAGAGCCATAGAAATCAGCTTCCCCTGTTACCTCCAGGCGACGCCGCTTGGCATCCTCCTGATTGATCAGACCAGCATTCAGATCCGCATCTATGGCCATCTGCTTACCGGGCATGGCATCGAGGGTAAAACGGGCACTCACTTCAGCAATACGCCCAGCCCCCTTGGTAACCACCACAAAGTTGATGATCATCAAGATGATGAAGACGATGAGGCCGACTGCGTAATTCCCGCCAATCACCACGTTACCAAAAGCCTCGATCACATGACCGGCTGCGCCAGGTCCATTATGTCCCTCCAGCAACACCACCCGTGTCGAGGCAACGTTAAGTGCCAAACGCAACAGTGTTGCCACCAGCAAAATGGTGGGGAACGCAGCAAAGTCGAGGGGGCGTCTGGTATAAACGGAGACCAGTAACACAACCAGGGCAAGCGCAATATTGAAGGTGAAGAGTATGTCCAGCAGGAAGGGGGGCATGGGTAGAACCACCATACCCAGCGAGGCCAGCACCAGCAGAGGTGTGCCAAGGCCCTTGCTTAGCAGGTTCCGATCCAGCCCTAATGAGTTAAAAACAGCTTTTAATTCCATGGCATAGCTTCAGCTAGAAATACTAGCTAGAGACTAGCAAAATATGCGCCACTAATTAATTACTTATTTTTCAAATAATTACATAGCTCACGCTGAGAGCGCCAAAAAAACGTCAATGACGCAGCTCATCGGGGATAGGAAGATCTGCTGGCGGTTTGCGAGGGGCTTCGGCTCTCCCCTTTTGGTAGGCCTGCAATTGATAGACATAGGCCAAGATCTGGGCGACAGCCACGAATAATCCCTCAGGTATCTCATGATCCAGCTTGGTGGTGTGATACAAAGCTCGGGTCAGAGGCGGTGAAGCTACCATGGGTACCTGATATTCACGGGCAATTTCACGGATCTTCATCGCGACTTCATCCACCCCCTTGGCTACCACTACGGGGGCGGCACCGGGTTTACCCTTGTCATACTTCAGGGCCACTGAGTAGTGGGTCGGGTTGGTGACGACGACATCCGCCTTCGGCACCTCGGCCATCATGCGACGATTGGCCATCTCATATTGCAACTGCCGCATCCGCCCCTTCACCTCAGGCTTGCCCTCGGAGTCTTTATACTCATCCTTGACCTCCTGCTTCGTCATCTTCAACTGCCGGGAGTGGTTCCACAGCTGAAAGGGAACATCGATCATGACGATGGGCACCAGCGCACAGCAGAGCAAGAGGCCAATCCACAAGGTGATATCCAGTGCATCCTCTATTGCAAAGGGAAATTGGCGCTGACTCAAATCCATGATGTGAGCAAAATTCATCTGAAAGACCACCCATGCCATGGTGGCGATGAAGAGCACCTTGCCAATGGACTTCACCAGCTCAATCAGGGACTGCACACCAAACATGCGCTTGAGCCCACTGATCGGATTGAGCTTGTTGAATTTGGGCAGCATGGCCTCACTACTGAAGTTAAAGCCACCGATCACCAGGTTACCCAGCACTGAGGCAATCAGGATCAACAGGAACAGAGTCAACAAGGGAGCCATCAGGTGACCAAGATCAGCCTGTAACGCCGTTAACATGTTTTCCGGATCAAAGACACGCTCACGTTCAAAACTGAAGTTGCTCCGCCAGATGGCCAGCATGGCATCCCCAAGCCAGGAGCCAGTCAACATCAGTCCAATGACGCCCGTGAGCAGCACCACGGCGGTTCCCATCTCTTTGGAGCGCGCAACCTGCCCCTTCTCTTTGGCCTGTTGCAGTCGCCTGCCTGTGGGGTCTTCTGTTCTTTCCTGACCGTCGGACTCTGCCATCCTACTCCCCTTCGCACCGGGTATTGATGAGGGTACAGATCAATCCCTGCACCTGCTGCCAATGCTGCAAAAAATGCTCCATGAAGCCACCAAGGGAGAGCCAGAGCACCAGCAAGCCACACACCATGCTCACCGCAAACCCCATGCTGAAAATGTTCAGTTGAGGCGCCGCCCGGGTCATCACCCCAAAGGCAAAGTTGATCAGCAACATGGCGACAATAGCCGACAACGAGACAGAAACCGCCATCTGGAACATGACGGTCATAAAACCATACAGACTCTGCAATCCCTCCAGGGAGAGACCAGAAGAGGAAATCGGCAAGGTGGTGAAACTGAGCAGCAGCAGATGCAGCATGGTCAAATGGCCATCAATGGCAAAAAAAACCAGCGCCCCGAGCATCAGATAGAGCTGACCGATGACAGGAGTCGAGCCCCCGTTAATGGGATCCACCAAAGAGGCAAAGCCCAAACTGGTCTGCATGGCGATCACTTGGCCAGCCATGATAAAAGTCTGAGTCAACAGCTGGGAGGCAAACCCCATGGCCACACCGATCAGCACCTGCTGACTTGTAATCAACGCCCCTTGAAGGCTGAAGAGTTCGGCTGCCGGCATGGCGGGTAACATGGGAGCAATCAGCACGGTCAGCACTATGGCCAATTTGGCACGGACCATGACGGGAACGTTTTGCGAGCCGATGACGAACATGGCCATCAACATGGCAGCCAGACGCGAGTAGGGCCAGGCGTAGGAGGCAATCCATGCCATCACCAGCTCGGCAGGATAATTCATCCCAAAACCTCAGGGATTTGATGCACTATCATGATGAAAAAATCCATCAGCCGCTCAAGCCCCCAATGGGCGCCAAGCGACAAGGCCGCCAGCGTGACCAGCAGACGAGGCAAAAAGCTCAACGTCTGTTCGTTAATGGAGGTAGCCGCCTGGAAGATGGAAACGACCAAGCCAACGACCAAGCTAGGCAGTATGGTGGCACTGACCAGCAAGCTGACGATACCCAACGCCTCGCGGAACACATCGACAAAGGTTTCCGGACTCATCAGCCGCCCCCAATACCATAGCTCGTCACCAGACTCCCCATGATAAGACCCCAGCCATCCACCATGACAAACAGCATGAGCTTGAAGGGCAGCGAGATGATCATGGGTGAGAGCATCATCATCCCCATGGCCATCAAAATGCTGGCGATAACCAGATCGATAACCAGAAAGGGCAAAAATATCATGAAGCCAATTTGGAAGGCTGTTTTTAGTTCACTGATCATAAAGGCGGGGATCAACACCCGCATGGGCACCTCTTCCGGTTTGTCCACATGTAGATCGGCAAACTCCATGAAGGTGTTGAGATCTTTGATCCGCGTCTGTCCCAGCATGAAGTGGTGCAGAGGCTGCTGTGCCTTATCAAAGGCCTCTTTGGAGGTGATCTCTTCCTTCAAATAGGGCTGCAGGGCCTCCTCATTGATTCGGTCAAACACAGGGCCCATGATGAAGAGTGTCAGGAAGAGGGTCAAACCGACCAACACCTGATTCGAGGGACTCTGCTGCAATCCTAACGCCTGACGCAGTATCGACAGCACAACTATGATGCGGGTAAAGGAGGTCATCATGATGACGATGGAAGGCAGGAAGGTGAGCATGGTCATCAGGGCCAGGATTTGCAGCGTCAAGCTGTACTCCTGGGAGCCATCCGGCCGAGTCGTCACCGTCACCGCAGAGAGCCCCGCATCCTGAGCCCAAACCAGACTGGGCACCACACAACAGACCAGCAGCAACAGCCAACCATTACGTCTCATGCTTACCCTCGCTCTCGCCTGTCGCTGCCTGCCGATTGAGCAATTTGCCCAGTTGGGCTGCAAAGGGTTGCGGCAGTTGCTGTTCATCCAGGGGCTGATCCAATTGGCATAAGAGGTGAATATTTCCCGGTGTCACCCCCAAAAGCAGTTGCTGCTCGCCAACCTTCACCACCAGCAAGCGCTCTCGGGTACCTAATGGTAAGGAACTCAAGACCCTGAGCTGCCCCTGCGTCATGGGCTGAACCAGCCGGCTCTTCTTCATAAACCAGGCCAGCAGCAGAATAAAACCGATGACAAGCGAGCAGCTCAACAGCCACTGTCCCAGTCCAGTTGTGATCTCCCCCGGTGCCGCCCAGGCAGGGGACGCCAGCAGAGCAATAAGCCATGGCCAAGGTTTCATCATTTGAGCTTCTTGATCCGTTCGGTCTGGCTGATGACATCGGTCAGACGAATACCAAACTTATCGTTGACGACCACCACTTCACCATGGGCTATCAGAGTACCATTCACCAACACATCCAAGGGTTCACCCGCTACCCGATCCAGCTCTACGACCGACCCCTGGTTCAGCTGTAACAGATTACGAATGCTGATCTGGCTACGCCCGACCTCCATGGTGATGGTCACGGGAATGTCCAGAATTGCATCCAACTTGCGACGCTCTTCGGCACTGATTGGCGAATCAGCACTGAACTCTTCCAACTCGGCCGGCTTGACCTCAGCCGCACTCTGCTCGCCCAGTGCCGCAGCCCAGGCATCCGCCATCAGATCTTGATCATCCATCAATTATCATCCTCAATCGATTGTTCTAGCTGATCCAGCTCGGCCATGCCATCAATTGGCATGCCGCGGCGAGTCACCAGCGTCATCTCATTTTTGACTGACTCGGGGCGCTTGATTTTTTCGGTGATCTTGATTGCGACCTTCTCATGGGTGCGCCCCAGTTTGCCGCGAAATGTAGGAAGGTCCTCAACAGCCAGCAACAGACTTTCTGGCATCTCAACCGGTATTATGTCTCCAGCCTTCAGCTCCATCAGGCGACGCAGCGAGATCTCCGTCTCCAGCAACTTGGCACTGATCCCCACCTTGACGTCCATGATCTCATCACGCAGCGCCTTGCTCCAGCGCAGATCCGTATCACCTTTGTCACTCTGTACCCCGGCATCCAACAATTCGCGGATTGGCTCGAGCATGGAGTAAGGCATGGCCACATGGAAATCCCCACCACCACCATCCAGCTCGATATGGAAGGAGCTGACCACTATCACTTCGGTTGGGCTGACTATGTTGGCCATGGCCGGGTTCACTTCAGAGTCCAGATACTCGAACTCCACATCCATGACAGGGGCCCAAGCCTCTTTATAATCTTCAAACACCAGCTTGAGCAGCATTTGGATGATGCGTCGCTCTGTGGGGGTGAACTCGCGCCCCTCTATCTTGGCGTGATAGCGCCCATCCCCGCCGAAGAAGTTTTCCACCAGAATAAAAACCAGGCGGGCTTCCATCGTGATAAGCGCCGTTCCCTTCAGCGGACGAAAACGCACCATGTTCAGGCTGGTAGGAACAAACAGGGTATGGACGTATTCACCAAACTTCAGCATCTGCACGCCGTTGATGGAGACCTCGGCAGTCCTGCGCATCATGTTGAACAAGCTGATCCGCATGTGGCGGGCAAAACGCTCGTTCACCAACTCCAGCGTGGGCATGCGCCCGCGGACGATACGATCCTGAGAGGAGAAATCAAACGAGACGATACCGGGAGCCGCTCCCGCTATAACCTCCTCCTCTTCGACCTCATCGACCCCATGCAATAGGGCATCGATTTCGTCCTGGCTTAATATATCGCTCACGCTTTTCCCTCTACTGCATCACGAACCCGGTGAACAGCAACTGCTCCACCACAGGTTTTTGGGTCACTTCACTCATTGACGCCTGGATAATTTTCAGCGCCTCGCTTCGCAATCTGGCCTTACCCTCAATGGTGATGATCTCATCTGCACTGAAGGTGGAGACCACCTTCAACAGCGCCCCCTCGACCAAGGGAGTATGCAACTTGGCGAGCGCTTCATTGGCAGGACCGCGCACCAGTAAAGCGACCTTGATCTGCACCATGCGATCCTTGGGTTTACCCGGAACATTGAAGACCAAAGGAGAGGGCATCACAACATACATGGCCTGTTTGGCTGCTTTCTCGGCCGCAATCTCCTCTTCACTCTTGCCGCCATGTTCACCCTTGGAAGCGCTTTGTCCCCCACCGGCAAACATGAACCAGCCTCCCGCGCCACCGCCTATCAACAACAGCGCCAAGGCCGCTATGATGATCAGTTTTTTCTTACCACCGCTGGTCTTGAGTTCTAGTTTCTCTTCTTCTGCCATGATCTACCTTCATCCTTAAGTCATCGGCATTCTGGCGCCTAATATAAGCTCCCCATCACCGGCTTCAAGCGTAGAAATCAATTCCTGAGGCCTGACGCGAGCGAACGCTCACATTCTGCCCGGCTGCATCATCAGGCTGGCTCTGTGCCCCACCACTTTGGCCTCGTGAATGGCCCTGGCCTTGAGCGCCGTCACCGCCGGTGCGTGTTGACCACTGGCTGGATTGACCGTTTTGCCCCTGCCCCGATGTCTGCTGCTGTACTGTGGCTTGCTCCAAGAGGATCCCCTGCTGAGCGAGCATCTCCTTGAGTTTAGGCAGAGTTTGCTCCACCGCCTCACGGGAGTGGTGCTGCTGCACCAGAAACTGCACACTGGCCTGTTGATCCTGGCCGATAGAGAGCTGGATCGTCATCTTGCCCATGCCTCTGGGCTCCAACTCAAGCTCCGCCTCTTGCCATTTTTGCCCTATCATCAGCGTCAAGCGTTCGGCCAATTCAGGCGCAGCCTTAAGGTGTGAGCTGACGTTCACAGAGGCTAATTCCCGATAAAGCTCACTGCCTCGCTCTGCTGTGGTGTGAGAGACTGAGCTCAATTGTGCGCCGTGGGTAGACGCCGAAACGCCTCTTGCTTCAGCACTCAGATTATCGCTCTGCATAATCGAGTGGAAAGTGGGCTCGTCTGACTCGGACCCCTGTAGTGTACTTTGCGACTCACGCCCGCTGTCAGGGCTCTCCTCTTGCAGTAAGAGATGAGACTCACCACCAGATGAGGCTTCTGGCACCATCTCTTTTACCGCCATCTCTTTTGCCAACTGAGCCTTGCCTTGGTGGGGTTGCGACGCTGCCGGCTCGCCAGCAGCCCCCTGCGTCTTAACCATGAGTGCCGATTCATCCACCGGAACAGACGAGGCCCCCCCAGCATCAGCATGAGCCACGGCGTGGCGAAACTCGCCTCGAGATTGACCATCTGGTAACTGTGGCTGAGGTTCAGCTGTTTTGTTCTCATTACGCGTTCGTGCTACCGTTTTGCCTGGCTCATCGAGAGTCTCATCAGGAGTGGGCTCAACACTTACCCTCTTATCTGTGCTAGATAAAATCGGTTCCAACTCCACTTGATCGGCTTTAGTCGACGTCGCATCGCCCACCCCCGATACTGACTCCTTCTGTGACGCGCCCCCATGCGTATGGGACACAAGAGTTTGAGCGTTAACATAGCCCGCATCTGCCGATAGCGGGGCATCAGCCTGGCCTGAGGTATCAGATGCGGCTAATGAATTCCCCCCAGGCTGTGTGGTCGCCGCCCCGGCCATCTTCCCCCCCGGCAATACCGCCTCCTCCGAATCATCAGGAAGAGCCGCACTCGTCTGGGTATTGGTCAGGGGTAACATGGCAACGGGCAAAGCATCACCGGGTGGCAAAAGTTTGCCGCCTGTTATCTCAGCGCCAGTCAGCTTATCCGCAGGCTCATCGGATGCCGGGTCGGCCAAATTCTTATCCTCCTCCTCCGCAGCGGATGAGGCTGGCACCGAGAGCGCGGTGGGGGTGACAAGCGAGGCTTGCAGATGCTGCAGAAAATCCACGCCCTCTGCCAGATCCTGAGCTGATAT
Organism: Aeromonadaceae bacterium; assembly: GCA_051645725.1. GTDB lineage: Bacteria > Pseudomonadota > Gammaproteobacteria > Enterobacterales > Aeromonadaceae > Pseudaeromonas. The sequence goes on from JBOFBS010000099.1 coordinate 11,237, forward strand.
AGGCTTGCTCTTCTTTGCCTCGGAAGCACTCGCTGCTGGGCTTGGACTCACTAACTCATCCGGAATGGGGCTCGATGCCTCCCGGGCTCCAGTAGCCTGAGCAGAGGATGCCTCCTGGGCCACACTAGCCTGTGCAGAGGGAGCCTCTGCACCAGCAGCCGGGCTCTTGCCCCGAGCAGAGCGAGGATTGGCCGCTGCCGACTCAGGAAGTGGCTGTTGTCTCTCCATCAGCGCAGAAAAGGCCGTCTCACCTCGATTGCCCGCAGGCAAACTCTGATTGGCCACCTCGGTGACACTCTCTATCCTGGCTGTTGTGATTGATTGCAACATCGGCTACCACCTACTCTGGAGTCAGAGCCTATTGAGGTTGAAAATAGAAAACATCACTTTCCTAGCAACATTCAGACCACCTCTGTAGATAGTTAACCGACCGTCAGACAAGTGGAGTGTAACGATATCTAGAGTACCGGATCAGCCGACGTTAATCGTTCTCGTTGGCTTGACGGTGAAAATGCTGGAAGGTGGAGAACTCATCGAGCAGCTTTTGCTCTTGCTTGGCCAGGCGCAACGCCTCTTTGCTGGCTTTTCGCTCCAGTAGGGTCTCTAACGCCTTCCGTTGCTGCTGTAACTCCAGCCACTCCTGGCGACGTTTTTCTGTCACTTGACGGACCTGATTCAACCCCTCGAGTTGCTGTTTTGACGCATGATCCAGCTTGTTGATAAAGGCCTGAAAATGCCCAAACTGCAATCCGGTCAAACCTTGACTACCCCGCTCTGTTAACTGAGTGGAGTACTTCTGGCGATATTGATTCAAGGCATCGAGCTGCATCTCGAAGCGCTGCAAATCCTGCCGCGCCTGAGCCAAAACCCGGGCGGCACGATCCTCAGCCTCCTGCAAACGTTCAGCCAATAACTGCAGAGCCTTACTCATGCTTGACCTCGCAACAGGGTCGTGGCGACCTGCTGCAGACCTTGCAGACAGCTATCGTAGGGCACGACCTCTTTCATCTTCTGCTGCAAGAACTGCTCCAGCATGGGACGGATGGCGATGGCCAGATCCAATCTATGATCGGCGCCACGCTGATAAGCCCCGATAGTGATGAGATCCCGATTCTGTTGGTAGAGGGAGTAATATTGTTTGATGGTTCTGGCCATGGCCAGGTGTTCATCCGAGGTGACCATGGGCATCACCCGGCTGATGGATTTTTCGATATCGATAGCCGGATAATGGCCGCTATCTGCCAGATCTCGCGACAGGACTATGTGGCCATCTAAAATGGCCCGCGCCGCATCGGCAATGGGATCCTGCAGATCGTCCCCTTCGGTCAGGACGGTAAAAAACGCCGTGATTGAACCCTGCCCCTCGGCACCATTCCCCGCTCGCTCAACCAGAGCCGGCAACTTCGCAAATACTGAGGGTGGATATCCCTTGGTGGCAGGAGGCTCCCCTATGGCCAGCGCTATCTCACGCTGGGCCTGGGCATAACGGGTCAAGGAGTCCATCAAGAGCAGTACATTAAGCCCCTGATCACGAAAATACTCGGCTATGGTCAGTGCCGTTTCGCACCCCTTCAACCGCATCAAGGGGGAGGCATCGGCTGGCGCCGCCACCACCACGGAGCGGGCTCGCCCCTCTTCGCCCAATATCTCTTCGATAAACTCTTTAACTTCCCGACCCCGCTCACCGATGAGCCCAACTACGACCACATCAGCCGTCGTCCCTCGGGTCATCATGCCCAGCAGTACAGACTTACCCACACCAGAACCGGCAAACAACCCCATCCGCTGCCCCTGACCGACAGTCAGAATGGCATTGATGGCGCGCACCCCCACATCCATAGGCAAATGAATGGGTTTTCGTGCCAAGGGGTTGAGTCGCTTGGAGACAAAGCGTGCCGAGTTGGCGGTGATGATCTCACCCAAGCCATCTAACGGCACACCGACCCCGTCGATCACCCGCCCCAGCAGCTCCATGCCCACAGGTATGCCATGCTCTTCGCCTATGGGGATGACCTTAGCCCCAGGAACCACACCTTTTAACTGCTCACTGGGCATGAGAAAGAGTTTATCGCCTGAAAAGCCGACCACTTCGGCTTCCAGATAACCATCCAGCGTCTCAATACGGCAGAGGGTGCCGACAGCGGTACGACACCCTATGGCCTCCAGCGTCAAACCTACGACCCGGGTCAGTTTGCCGGCGACATTAAAACGCGGGGCAGATTCACCTATTTTATAGCGCTGCAACTTGCCCAGCAGGTTCATAAGGTCCGATCCGCATTGGCTCGCAAAAAGTTACGCAACAGGCTCTCGATCCGCTGCTCCAGGAGCAGATCTATGCTCGAGGTGCGGCTGGTCAGTTGCAAATCGCCTCGCTGCAACGCAGGCTCGGCCACCAGAGTCCAACCGCGCTTTTGACACTCCTCCTCACCATAGGCCTGTAGGACTAGAGCCAAATCGTCAGGATGCAGCTCCAGCGTCACCCCCTCCTCGGCGCAGGGCAACTGCTTGATCGCCTCTTTCAGCGATCCTAGTAACAGATCAGGAGAGGTGTGAACCTCATGTTTAATCAAGGCCTTGGCCAACATCATCGCCAACCAGACCAGTTGCTGTTCGACTTGAATATCCACCTGTTCCATGGGGTGTGCCAGCTTGCTCAACATCGCCTGCCAATGAGCCAGTTGCTCCGTGATGAGAGATTGCCCCATGGCCAACCCTTCAGCCTGCCCCTGCTCCAACCCCACGGCATGCCCCTGCTGCAAACCTTCCAGCTTGCCCTCATCTAGCCCCTGATTGAAGCCAGCCTCACGCCCTTCGGCAAAGCCATCCTCATACGCAGCCTGACGCACCGCCTCTATCTCTTCAAGAGTGAGAGGTTGCTGCTCCGGCTCGGCTGGCGGTAACTCCTCATCTACCTCTTGTGAGGCCTCATACCAGTTAGGGGGGTAACCCAGCGCATTGCTCTCCTGCGGTGCCTTGGGAGGCTCCATAAGCGGCCAATTCCAGGCAGCAAAAGCCTGCTCCTCATCGGAGAGAGCGGGCTCAGAGGAGTGAGCGGGTTTGCCTGGCTTGTCCATACGCTACCTTCTACACACCTAGTTAGAGGAAATCGTCGCCACCACCGGCGCCCAGCATGATCTCGCCGGCATCTGCCAATCGTCGGGCAATGGAGAGGATCTCCTTTTGCGCCGCTTCCACATCGCTGACCCGTACCGGCCCCATGGCAGCCAAGTCCTCGAGCATCATCTCGGCGGCGCGCTTGGACATGTTCTTCATGAACTTATCCTTGAGTTGATCATCTGCACCCTTGAGTGCCTTTTGCAGCAATTCACCCGGCACTTCACGCAACAAGGTCTGTACACCACGATCGTCCACATCGATGAGATTCTCGAACACAAACATCAGATCCTGGATCTGCTGGCTCATCTCCTCGTCAGAGTCGCGGATGGCATCCATCAACTGTCCTTCAACGTTGGTATCCAGATAGTTCATGATGCTGGCTGCAGCCTTCAGGCCACCCATTTTAGCCGCCTGAGCCCCCGCCGCACCGGCAAACTGTTTCTCCATGATATCATTCAACTCTTGCAAGGCCGCCGGTTGCACCTCTTCCAGGTTGGCGATCCGCATGATGAGATCGAGCCTCACCTGCTCGGGGAATTGGCTCAAGATCTCGGCAGATTGCTCCGGATCCAGATACGAGAGCACAATCGTCTGGATCTGCGGGTGTTCGTTCTGAATGATGCTCGCCACCTGACGCGCATCCATCCACTTGAGCGAATCCAGACCTCGGGCCCCCGACCCCATGATGATCTGATCCACCAGATTCCCTGCCTTATCCTCACCCAACGCCGCAACCAGAGCCTTGCGCACGAAATCTTCACTGCCAATACCTATGTTGGAAAACTTCTGGATATCCTCAATAAACTGGCGATGCACAGCGGTTACCCGCTCATGGCTGAAATCCTTCATCGACGCCATGGACATACCTAAACGCTGCACCTGCTTAGGCTCAAGGTGACGAAATATCTGCGCCGCATCCTCCTCATTGAGGCTGAGCATCAAGACTGCAGCCATATCCATGCCTGTCATGGCATCCAGGATCTGCTGCTGCTCTGTGGTGATCTGGTTCTTATTATCCGTCATTTAGTCGGCATCTCCTTGGCTACCCACTCCTTGACCACTTGCGCAGCCAGATCGGGTTCATTGGCTACGAGAGAGCGAACTGCCTTGAGCAGATCCTCATCCCGATGCAGATCAGGCAACGTCAATTGACCATTGCGCAAACCAAATACGGGCTCACTCATCTCCGCTTGAGTGGCCAGCAGACTGAGCTCATCATCCCCATCCAAAGCCAGAGAGCTATCCATATCCACCTCTTTCCCTTCGGGTCTGGCATCGGGATAGAGCAGACGGTTCATCATGGGACGAACTATGGTCACGATCAGCACTATGATGACCAGCACAGAGGCAGCAATCTGCAGCGCCCGCCAGAAACGGGGATCATCAATCAGTGAGGTGCTGTTATCCACATTCTGCAACTCGGGGCGGTTAAAGGGCAGACTCACCACTTCCAGATTATCTCCGCGGCTTACATCAAAGCCCAGACCGCCCTTGAGCAAACGACGTATGGTATCCAGCTCCTCCTGACTGCGGGGCTCGCGAGTCACTTTGCCATCCGCGCCAGTGCTATTAGTGTAATCAACCCCCACCGAGACGGTGAGACGACGAATCCCCCCCATGTTGCGTTGGGTGCGGCTGATAGTGGTATCCAATTCAAAGTTCCGGGTAGCCTCTTTGCGGCTGCGGCCACTGGCCTGCTGACTCTGTTGATTACCGCCAGTTGTCGCTTGCTGCGGGATGGTGCTATTGAGTGGCGGCTGATTGGAGAGGGCACCAGGTACTCCCATGGCACCATTGCCCACGTTATTCTCTTCCACTGTCATTTCGGAGCGAACGGCGGGCAGGTCCGGGTTATAGCTCTTGCGAGTCTGCTCCTCTTCGGTAAAGTCGAGACTGATGTCGACCTCAGCGGTGTAATTATCCACGCCAAGCACAGGGATCAGGATGGAATCGATCTTCTGTTTGTACTCCGACTCCTTCTTCTGCTGCATCTCGAACTCTTTGCGGGTACGCGCAGCGATCGGATCCTGAGAGCCGGAGTTGAGCAGACGACCATTTTGATCCGTAACCGTCACACGCCCGGGCTCCAGGCCATGAACAGCAGAGGCTACGGTATCGACGATAGCATCGACCTCCTCCTGCTTGAGACCGCTTCGCCCCCTCAAGGAGACCACCACAGTGGCACTGGGCTTACGTTCGTTACGAGCGAAGACGTTCTCTTTGGGGATGGCGAGCAAAACAGTCGCCTTACCTATGTTGCTATACTGCTCGATGGCGCGCGCCAATTGCTGCTCTCGGCTGTATTTGAGACGCTCCCCTTCCAGACGCTGACTCACACCGAAGCCGGTATCTTTTAACAGCAGCGCATCACCACTGGGTAACTCAGGCTGAGCCAACCCGGAACGCTTTAGCTGTAAGGTGATGCTGGGGTACTCCTCGGCACTGACCATGACGGTACTGCCATCCACCTTGTAGCTGATCTTCTGCTGATCTAAATAGTCCAGCGTCTTGACCAGCTCTTCAGTCGAGTATTTACCCAGAGGGCGCATCTCCGGCTCTGAACCCCAGACCAGGATAAAAACGGCTATCGCCAAACAGATGGCCAAGCCCAGGATCAGGGTGATCTGGCGCAGCACATCCGGATTGGATAAGAAGGCAAACGATGAGTGTTTAGCAGGAGGGGCGACATCTTCCAGGCCGCCACCTAACAGGGGGTCCCCACCCGCTACCATCAGGTCATTACGCTTGTCATCGGCCATGATTCACCTCTTAAACCGGCATGTTCATGATGGTCTTGTACGCCTCAACCACCTTATTCCGTACTTGAACTGTTGCTTCAAAAGCAATCGAGGATTTCTGTCCGGCTATCATTACATCCGACAGATTGACGCTCTTGTCACCCATGTCAAAACGGGTACGCAAATCGCTGGTCTGCTCTTGCAGGCCATTGACGTTATCCAAAGCGGCTTTGAGCATGGTGCCAAAGTCTTGCTGGACGGCTCCATTGCCCACAGTTGCCCGGGTTCCACTGGCCTCAAAGCGCAGGGACTGGAGCTCTTTAAACAGGGAGGCGGCTTGCACGTCCATAAGCTTTTCCTTAACGTCGTAAAATTGACTCACACCGGGATATACCTAGACAGAGCAATTTTAGTGCCAGGAGAGTAACACAGCTAAGGGACTGTCATTGAAGTGTTTTTACAGCAGAGGGCCCACAAGAAGCGGGCCCGATCACGATTATCTACGCCAGTTAATCCGGAACCTCTATCCCGACATCTCGCATGCGGGCCAGTTTGTAACGCAACGTTCTGGGACTGATCCCCAACCGCTCGGCCACCGCCTTACGGCTGCCCTGACAGGCGATCAGCGTATCCAGGATGATCTGATGCTCCTGCTGCCGCAGTTCATTACCCAACTGCTCCATACCAGGCAGACGCTCACCGGTTAAGCCAGGGCTACTCTCCCCGGCTAACACCGCATCATCTGCCACAAATGGTTCCCACTCAGGCAGATCCAGGATCAGATCCTGCTCGCGCACCCGCATCCCATCGCAGAGGATCAAGGCGCGCTGGATCACATTCTCCAACTCGCGCACATTTCCCGGCCAACTGTAATTCAGCAACCGTTCACGCGCCCCCGCGGTCAGCTCAGGCAAGGCACACCCCTGCTGCATCGCATGGCGTGAGAGCAGATGTTCCGCCAACGGTGCTATGTCACCTGGGCGATCACTCAGGGCGGCCCAACGTAGAGGAAAGACATTCAAACGATAGAAGAGATCTTCACGAAACTTGCCATCAGCCACACTCTGGCGCAAATCCCGATTGCTGGTAGCGATGACTCGGACATCCAGAGGTATGGTCTTGCGACTCCCAAGCCGCTCGACTTCCCGCTCCTGCAGCACACGCAACAACTTGGCTTGCAACCCCAACTCCATCTCGGTGATTTCATCCAGTAGCAGAGTCCCGCCTTGAGCCTGTTCAAACTTGCCCGGACACCCCTGGACTGCCCCGGTGAAGGCCCCCTTTTCGTAACCGAACAGGGTGGCTTCAAGCATATTTTCCGGTATGGCTGCGCAGTTGATGGCAATGAAAGGTTGCTCGGCTCGCCCGGACTGATCGTGAATAAAGCGAGCCAACACCTCTTTACCCGTGCCACTCGGGCCTGTGATCATGACGGTGGCATCCACCTTGGCTACCTTGGCCGCCAGCTGCAACAATTCAGCTGTTTTGGCATCACCATAAATGGGGGTGCAACGTTCAATCTTCTGGGGCGGCACATAACGGCTCACCTGATTGAGCAAGACCTCAGGAGAGAAGGGCTTGGCCAGATAGTCGATGGCCCCTTCGCGCATGGCCCGCACCGCGCCATCGATATTGGCGTAGGCCGTCATCAAAAGAACGGGAACCTGAGGATACTTCTGACGTATGTTGCCAAGCAGGGTATGGCCATCCATGCCACCCATCTGAATGTCGGAGATCACCATGTCACAACTTTGCCGCCCCAGGCTGATCAGGGCCGCTTCGCCACTATCGGCCTCCTGGCAGGCGTAACCGGCCAACATCAAGGTATCAACTATGGCCTCGCGCAAGCCATGGTCATCTTCAACCACTAAAACCCGAGCCTGACTCATACTTGACCTCCCTGAACTCGTTGTTGTGCCTCACTGCCATAACAGGGCAAGCGGAGGGTAAAACAACTCCCCTCACCCTCAACCGAGGCCACCTCGACCTTGCCCTGGTGTGCCTGAACCACAGCCTGCACGACAGCCAGCCCCAATCCGGTACCGTTGGTACGTGTGGTATAGAAGGGCTCGAAGATACGTGACAAGCGGTCACGAGGCATACCCGGGCCATTATCCACCACTCGGATCACCACCTCATCCTGCTGACGGTGCGCAGAGAGCAGTAATCGGGTCGCCCCTACCTGCACCGCATTCGTCAGCAGATTATTGATGGCGCTGGAGAGCGCCGTGGTGTTAGCCAGCAGCGGAATGGGCGGGTTATCCAGCTCAAGAGTCAACGTCACCCCGGCCTGATGCAACATGGCCTCAGCCCCGCGCTCGATGGAGCCAATCAACTCGGTCAGCTCGATAGGGACGACCACCTGCTGCTCGCCATTGCGGGCAAACAGCAGTACATCGCTCACCTGCCCTTCCAAGTCCCGCAATCTATCCATCAACTTTTTCTGAAAACTGGCCCGGGCCTCGTTGCTCAGGGTTCTATTTGCCAGGTTCGCGCCATAGAGCATGGCCGCGGCCAGAGGTGTACGAATTTGATGAGCCAGACTGGCCGCCATCTTACCCAGGGCAGAGAGGCGCTCCATGTGGCCCAATTGCGCCTGCAGACGCCGGGTTTCCGTCAGATCGGTGATCTGGATCAGCTGTCCGACCTGTTGCGTCAGAGGCTGGGTAGAGAGCTGAACCCGCCGACCATTCTTGAGCGAGACCTCATGACCATCATCCGGGCGCAAGCAGAAGACGCGCTGGATCACGGCCAGCCAGCTCTCCCCTTCCAGCGGTTCCCCCAGCAGGGCAATGGCAGCACGATTGGCTCTGGCGATGCGGCCGGAACCATCCAGAACCACCAAACCTGAAGGGATCTGATCAAAGATCTCGCTAAACAGAGTGGGAGTCGCCAATTCATTGGCTAATCGTGGCGGCGCAGCATTACTCATGTCATAAACCCGATAGTCTCAGAGGAGATGAATAAGGTTATTCAATATGTATGCCAGAAATGAAAAAGGGCGCTCACGGCGCCCTGGATCTGATGGCTGAATGGCTACATATCTCTTGCCGTCATCTCATATTTTTTCATCTTCTCCACCAGGGTGGTACGACGCATGCCCAGCATATCGGCAGCCCGGGCGACCACGCCATCCTGCATCTCCAGCGCCTGGCGTATCATCTCAATCTCCAACTCAGCCAGCATCTCCTTGAGGTTCACCCCATCCTCAGGCAGCACTTGGGCAAAGGGATCATGCAAGGGCTCCTCTACGGGTGGAGCCGATTCTGAAAGTACCTCAATGAGGGCATCCCGCTCGGCCCACTCATTGACCGGCCCCTCCTCCTGCCACACCTCGCTGCCATAGCGGTACTTAACCGGCAAGTCCTTGATATCGACTATGCGGTTGGGAAAGAGGATCAACAAGCGCTCCACCAGGTTGGAAAGCTCGCGCACGTTACCAGGCCAGTTGTGCTGCATCAGGGACTCCATGGCCCGCTGCGTAAAACGCACATAAGCATGATGCTCCTGCTGATGCCGGTTGATGAGCTCTTGCAGCAGGGGTGGAATATCATCAGCCCGCTCACGCAGCGAAGGCGTCTCGATAGGAAAGACATTCAAGCGATAGTAGAGATCCTCACGAAAGCGGTTCTCCACTATCATCTGCTCCAGATTGCGGTGGGTCGCGGCTATGATGCGGACATCAGCCTCTATGGGTTTAGTTCCGCCAACCCGCTCGAACAAACGTTCCTGCAATACCCGCAACAATTTAACCTGCATGGGCATCGGCATATCGCCTATCTCATCCAGGAACAGAGTCCCCCCCTGCGCCAACTCGAAACGCCCCCGACGAGCAGAAATGGCACCAGTAAAAGAGCCCTTCTCGTGACCAAACAGTTCACTCTCCAGCAGCTCGGCCGGGATAGCTCCACAGTTGATGGGCACAAACGGGCCATGGGCGCGTGGTGAGAGCTCGTGGATGGCTCGCGCCACCACCTCCTTGCCCGTACCCGATTCGCCAAGGATCAGCACATTGGCATCCTTGCTGGCCACCTGCTCTATCAGGCGGCGCACACTCTGAATGGCATTGCCCTTACCCACCAGCAGACGCAATAGGGTTTGGCTGTGTTCGCTGCCCTGTAAGGCGGGGTGCATGGAGACGAAAGACTGACAGAAATGGAGCAGCCTGGTCAGATGTTCGTAGGTGCAGGGCTCATCCAACGAACCTATCAAGTTACGATTGGGCAATTCAACGGCTGAACAGGCGATGAAGGGAATACCCGGATGCTGTGCCAGCAACTTATCCAGCGAGGTCGAGGCCAACTCTCCCACCACCACGGCAGAAATCTGTTCTAAAGCAGATAGATAGGCAAGGCAATCCTCCTCCTGTCCACTCTGCCATTGCCAGCCCATGAAGGCGAGAATGGTCTCAAGTTGCTGACGCCGTGCCTCATTGCCATCTATGATTAGCACATTTCCCATCAGATCCATCGTCTAATCCTTTAACCGAACTCTCAGCTCGAATATTCTCTTTACCTTAATATATCAGCCAATTAGCTTATTCTCAGCATAAGTGTCAGAAAATCGTCGCTTCGTCAAAAAAACGGGCGATTCAGACGCCCATTTTGGTGAAAATCACGTCAAAATAATCTGGCCTGCTTTTTGCCTACCAAGATCCATGCACCCGGTTTGGGACTGAACCAACTTAAGGACAGCAAGATGTTGAACGACAAGACCATTCTCATCACCGGGGGAACCGGCTCCTTCGGCAAGAAGTTCATCGCCACCATACTGGCTAAATACAAGCCAAAGAAGGTCATAGTCTATTCGCGTGATGAACTCAAACAGTTCGAGATGCAGCAGACCTTCAATCAGCCCTGCATGCGTTACTTCATCGGTGATGTCCGCGATGCGCAGCGACTGGACATGGCCATGCATGGTGTGGATTACGTGGTCCACGCCGCCGCACTCAAGCAAGTTCCCGCCGCCGAATACAACCCCATGGAGTGTATCAAGACCAATGTGGGGGGGGCTGAAAACGTAATCCAGGCCGCCCTGCACAACGGCGTGCAGAAGGTCATCGCCCTCTCCACTGATAAGGCGGCTAACCCGGTCAACCTCTATGG
>JBOFBS010000100.1:0-11491 GCA_051645725.1 Aeromonadaceae bacterium
GCCATCTTGGGCATCATGGGGGCAACCAGCAGGCTCAGACAAAATGCAAACAGCAGACGCACAGGCGTGGTGATGCGGCTATCCCCGAAGAAGGGGAGCATCCACAGGGTGGCACTCATGCGCACAAAGGGCCACCACCACTGTCCCAACCAGGCGGTCAGGTCGGCAAAGCTCAGGCTGACCAGGCCATTCACCCTATTAACCCCGGTACGCTGGCGAAGATCTGATGAAACAGGGCGGAAACCTGGGCCAGCAACCAGTGGCCGGTGAAGAGCAGGGTAAGCAGCGTGATGAGCAGCCGCGGCAAGAAACTCAGGGTCTGTTCCTGGATCTGGGTCGCCGCCTGAAACACGCTCACCACCAAGCCCACCACCAAACCTGGCACCACCAGCACGGCGACTATCAGGAGCACAACCTTCACCGCCTCTCCCATCAGCGTCACTGTCTGCTCGGGCGTCATGACCTAACCTCCATTGAAACTGGCTGCCAGGGTACCGACCGTCATGGCCCAGCCATCCACCAGCACGAAGATCATCAGCTTGAAGGGCAGGGAGATGATAAGTGGCGAGAGCATCATCATACCCATGGCCATCAAAACGCTGGCGACGACCAGATCTATGACCAGGAAGGGCACAAAGAGCATGAAACCTATCTGAAAGGCCGTGTTGAGTTCACTGAGCACAAAGGCGGGTAACAAGACAGAGAAGGGCACCTCAGCTGGCTTCATGGCCACGGACTCGCCACCGATGCGCAGCATCTGCTCCAGATCTGCCTCCCGGGTCTGCGCCAACATAAACTTGCGCAGCGGTACCTCAGCCTTGACTACCGCCTGCTCCAGGGTGATCTCCTCGGCGTCAAACGGTTTGAAGGCGTTCTCATAGATGTCGCTCCATACCGGGCGCATGATGATCAGGGTCAGGATGAGCGCCAGCCCCAAGAGCACCCGGTTAGGAGGGCTCTGCTGCAACCCCAGGGCCTGACGCAAAATGGCCAGCACTATGATGATACGGGTAAAACTGGTCATCATCAGCAGCAGGGTGGGAAGGAGACCCAAGAGAGTCATAAACAGCAGGATCTGCAACTTGATGCTGTAATCCTGAGCCCCACCCTCACCAGGCAACACGGAGAAGAGAGTCATGTCGGCGGCCTGGGCCAGGACCGAGCCCCCCATCCAGAGCAGGAGTACGCTGCTAAGACGCCACATGGGTTCAGTCATCCAGCTGTTGCAGGGCCTGATCATCTACAATCTCGACCAGACGCAGACCATACTTGCCATTCACCACCACCACCTCACCGCGCGCCAACAGACGACCATTGACCCGCACATCCAGAGGATCCCCCACCTGCTTATCCAGCTCGATGACACTCCCCTCCGCCACCTGCATCAGATCGCCCAGCGGCAGCTCGGTACTGGCTACTTCCAGCGTCACATTGACCGGAATGTTGCGGAAAAAACTGAGATCGCGCGCCCGGGCATCGGGTTTGACTGAATCCAGATGAACCTCTTCCTCAAACAGAGAACCCAGATCATCCAGCCCCATCAGCTCATTGTTGCTCATATCATTCATCATCTTCTCACCATGTTATGCTTGGTTGATGGCATCAATCTGATAGACCAGGCCACGATTATGTTCAGCCATACGGCCGGTAAAACAGGGTTGGGAACCGATCAGTGCCGGAAGCTGTTCGTTCAACTCCAACGGCAAGATATCTCCCTCCGCCAACCCCTGCAGCTCACCCAGGCGCAGGGTGAACTCACTCAATAGGATGCGCATACGCACGGGAACTTGCGGCAGGGCCTGATGTAAACGCTGGCCCAGGCTCTCCCCCGGATTAGGCAGTGCCAACCGCTCTTTGGGCGTGACCGGCCAACAGAGATGCCACTGGGCATCATGTTCTCCCAGCAGCAGGGTCACCTCGCTGCTGACCCAGCTCCCCTCCGCCGGGAGCGTCTCGGCCGCCACCAGATTGAGACGCCACTCAGTCGTCCCCTCGCCCGTCAGTTCGGAGAGAATATCCAGTTGATGCTGGGTCAACCGCAACAGCAAACGCAGCTCGGTCTCACTCAGCGGACGCAAAGGTTGAGCCCCATCCCGTTCGTAGAGGGCCCCACCAAAGAAAAGAATGGCTAAGCGATAGAGAACACGCGGTGGCATACACAGCAGCGCCTGTACGCCCTGATTGGAGTCGGCACAGACCCACAGCCACTCCTCGCCCCCGGCTATCTGGGGTAAGCCGGCAGCAAAGGGGCCATACTCCAGCTGGCAGCCATAACCGTTGAAGAGATGTGAAAAACAGCCGGTGACCGCCTGAGAGACCCCGCGCCGCAACTGGTTTAGCGTCCGCAGCGCGTCGGCGGCCTCGCGCCCCTGGCCCAGTAGATCGTAGGTGGGGATGGCGGCGGCCTCGGCGGCACTGAGCACCTTACCACTGCATTTATAGCTCTCTGACATAGTTCCCTCTAATGCAGATGATCCGAAACCTTAATAAAGCGACAGCTGGAGTGACTTTGCTGCAATTTCAACTCCATAAAAAAGAGATGAGCCGGTCCCATCAGGTGAACGCACACCAGACCCTCAGAACAACCAGACAGGGACAAACCGTGAACAGGAAAGATGCAGAGGCAAATACACCACCGGCGTACACCAGCAACAGGTGCGCCGATTAGGTGTGCAAGGGGATAGAGCCATGAGCTGGCTCAGAACGTTACCCTTGGCAACCCCGCTATCATAGGCTCCAAGGAACCGGTAGACCGGAGGCTTTGCGTCCTGACCTTTCGGCTCAGTTTGCCATTGTCATTGGGCGTTCTAACGAGGCGCAGTGCCTCGAGACAAGGGACCATAACAACATATACGGTGAATCCTAATATGGTTAAGAATTGCAAAGCAAGATGAAGCGTTTCATTTTGCGGCTTTCGCCCTTCGACCCATTCCAGTTGATACCGCAACCATGATCCTGACAACACGCCCTGTGATGGGCCCCTGCCCTGACCCCGTTTTTACGGTACACTGCTACCCAGCGATGAGATGAGGATGAAGCAGACCATGGATCAGAACAAGCGCGACGAAACCACCCACTTTGGCTACCAGACTGTAGCTGCCGATAAGAAAGAGGAGCTGGTCGCCAGCGTCTTCCACTCAGTGGCCGCCAAGTATGATCTGATGAATGACCTCATGTCCTTTGGCATTCACCGGCTCTGGAAGCGTTTCACCATAAACTGCTCGGGGATACGTCCCGGGCAAAGGGTGCTGGATCTGGCGGGCGGCACGGGGGATCTCACCGCCAAATTCTCCCGTCTGGTGGGGGAAAACGGTGAGGTGGTACTGGCCGACATCAACGACTCCATGCTCAAGGTCGGGCGCGAGAAGCTGCGCAACCAGGGGCTGGTCGGCAATATCCGCTACGTGCAGGCCAATGCCGAGGCACTCCCCTTCCCGGATAATCACTTCGATCTCATCACCATTGGCTTCGGCCTGCGCAACGTCACCCACAAGGAGAAGGCGCTGGCCTCCATGTTCCGGGTGCTGAAACCGGGTGGCCGCCTGCTGGTGCTGGAGTTCTCCAAGCCGACCAATGAGATGATGACCAAACTCTATGACCTCTACTCCTTCCACATTTTGCCAAAGATGGGACAGCTCATCGCCAAGGATAGTGACAGCTACCAGTACCTCGCTGAGTCCATTCGCATGCATCCGGATCAGGAGAGCCTCAAGGCGATGATGGAGAGCGTCGGCTTCGAAGAGGTCAACTACTTCAACCTGACGCAGGGTGTCGTCGCCCTGCACCGTGGTTATAAATTCTAAGAGGCCGGGAAAGAATGCTGTTACCCCTTGCCGAGCTGCTGAGCGCCACCCTGGAGAACGCCCTCAACCGCCTGCTGGCCCAGGACAGCAGCAGCGCTGAACGAGCCCGCCCGTTGCGGGGTAAGGTGCTGCGTCTGGAGATACGCGAACTGCGCCCCCTCTGGTTTATCTTCTCTGCCCAACGCATCGATCTGCTGACCCACTTCGATGGCCCGGCCGATGCAGGCGTCAGCCTCGATCTGGCGGCGCTGCCCCGACTGCGGGACAAGAATCAACTCAGCAGCCTGATCCGTGAAGGCAAGGTTGATTTGCAGGGAGATCCGGCCCTCTTCAACTGCTTCGCCATCCTGCTCGGTGAACTGGAGATTGATTGGGAGGGCAAGCTGGCGCGCTATCTGGGGGATGTCCCGGCACACCTGCTCTGCCGTCAGGCCCGGCAGCTGCACCAAGGCTTGGCTCGCCAGCTGGAAATCAGCCGCCAGGATCTGGCGGAGTACCTGACCGAAGAGGCACGGCTGGCGCCCGGCCCTCTGGAGGTCGCCTGCTTCTGCGAGGATGTCTCCGCCCTCAAGCGCCGCTTCGATGCCACGGCCCTGCGACTGGAGCGGCTGGCCGCCCGGGTGGGACTATGAGGCTCAAGGAGCTGCGCCGCCTCTATCGTATTGGGGCTACGCTGCTACAGCATGGCCTGGATGAGCTGCTGCCCCGGGCCTGGCGCCCCTGGCCGGTGCGCACCGCCCGCGCCTCGCTCTTCTGGCTGCGCAACCGCCACCGGGGTGAGTGCCGCGGCAAGCGTCTGCGTCTCACCTTCGAGGCGCTGGGCCCCGTCTTCATCAAGTTCGGCCAGATGCTCTCAACCCGTCGGGATCTGCTGCCTCCGGATCTGGCCGATGAGCTGGCCCTGCTGCAGGACAGGGTGCCCCCCTTCCCCGGCAGCCAGGCCCGAACACTGATAGAGCAGAGCCTCAAGCAACCGATTGAAGCCCTGTTCGATGACTTTGACGAGAGACCGCTGGCCTCCGCCTCCGTGGCCCAGGTTCACACGGCCCGCCTCAAGGCGAGTGGCGAAGAGGTGGTGCTCAAGGTGATACGCCCGGATATCCGCCCTGTGATCGATGCCGACCTGCGCCTGCTCGAGGCCCTGGCACGACTGCTGGCCTGGCTCATCCCCCGCAACCGCCTGCGTCCGGTCGAGGTGGTCGCCGAATACCGCAAGACCCTGCTCGACGAGCTGAACCTGATGAGCGAGGCGGCCAATGCCATCCAGCTCAAGCGCAACTTTGAGGGCTCCAATCTGCTCTATGTGCCCCGGGTTCACACCGACCTCTGCCGGGAGAACGTGCTGGTCATGGAGCGCATCTATGGCATCCCGGTCTCGGATCGACAGGCGCTGGAGGCCAACGGCACCAACCTCAAGCTGCTGGCCGAGCGGGGGGTAGAGGTCTTCTTCACCCAGGTCTTTCGCGACAGCTTCTTCCACGCCGACATGCACCCGGGCAATGTCTTTGTCTCCTATGCCCATCCGCACGACCCACTCTGGATTGGCATAGATTGCGGCATAGTCGGCACCCTGAACCGGGCCGACCAGCGCTACCTGGCCGAGAATTTCCTCGCCTTCTTCAACCGCGACTACCGCAAGGTGGCCCAGCTTCATGTGCAGTCAGGCTGGGTCCCCCCCGATACCAAGGTGGAGGAGTTCGAAGCCGCACTGCGCACCGTGCTGGAGCCTATCTTCGCCAAGCCGCTCATCGAGATCTCCTTCGGTCAGGTGCTGCTCAACCTCTTCAACACGGCCCGCCGCTTCAACATGCAGGTGCAGCCGCAACTGGTGCTGCTGCAGAAGACCCTGCTCTATGTGGAGGGGCTGGGGCGCCAGCTCTACCCGCAGCTGGATCTCTGGCAGACGGCCAAGCCCTATCTGGAACGCTGGATGCGCCAGCAACTGGGGCCCCAGGCCGCCTGGCGCTCGCTGCAGGAGAACGCCCCCTTCTGGCTGGAAAAGCTGCCACAGCTGCCGGATCTGCTCTACGATGCCCTGCAACAGGCCCAGCGCCAGCAGCACCAGCTGGAGCAACTCGCCCGCACCTTCCGCCAGCAGAGCCACCGTCAGGGAGAGGCCCGTTTCCTGCTCGGCATGGGAGCCGCTCTGCTGTTGGGGGGGGCCCTGCTGCTGGATGGTCCTCACATGACAGCGGGTGGCTCCGCCATCATCATGGCGCTCTTGTGCTGGCTGCGCGGCTGGTTCAAGATGCGAGCACATTAATCCCCGACAACTGGTCGGGGAAACGTCACAGAGGTGAATCATGCACTTTAGTATTACCGAACTGCTGCTCATCGCCTTCATAGTGCTGGTGCTGTTCGGCACCAAACGCCTGCGTAACCTGGGCGGCGATCTGGGCAGTGCCCTGCGCGACTTCAAGAAGGCGCTGCACGATGAGGCTCAGGGCAAGCCGACGCCCCCCCCGTCGGACCCGACAGCCAAAGCGGATGAGCCGGAAAAGCTGGCCGATGCCCAGTTCCATGAGGGGCAGGCCCCCCAGAAACCGCCTCGCGATGGCCAGGACAAGTAACCCATGTTCGATGTGGGCATAAGCGAGCTGCTACTCTGTGCCGTGGTGGCCCTGATCGTCCTGGGGCCAGAGCGGATGCCGGTCGCAGTGCGCAGCCTGGCCAAGTGGTTGGGCGCCATACGCGCCACACTGCATGCGGTGAAGAGCGAGTTCGAACATGAGCTGGAGCTGGACAAGCTCAAGCAGGAGTTGCAACAGAGCCGAGAGCAGGCCCAGGAGCTGGCTCGCACCAGCCTGCAGGAGCCCAAAGGCCAGAGATCTGCCACCATCACGCCGGAGGCACCCATCCCGAGCCCCCCTCCGCCCCCCAGGAGCGAGAACCAGCTTGAGCTCTCCCTCGACATCCAGCAAGCCATAGACGAGCTGAAAAAAGCCAGCCCGGGACAACAACCACTCGCGGAACGCGATCCGCCCCCTTCGCCCGTGGATAAATCATGAGTCAACGCCAGCAACCCCTGATCGCCCATCTGCTGGAGCTGCGCCGCCGCCTGCTGCGTGCCGTGGCCGCCGTCGCCCTGCTCTTTTTTGCCCTGCTCTTTTTTGCCAACGACATCTACCACATGCTGGCCCTGCCCCTGTTGCAGAGCCTGCCGCAGGGGGCACAGATGATAGCCACAGATGTGGCCACCCCCTTCGTCATCCCCATGAAGCTGACCCTCTATGTGTCGCTCTTCCTGGCGATCCCCTATGTGCTCTACCAGATCTGGGCCTTCGTGGCCCCCGGCCTCTACCAGCATGAGCGACGTCTGGTGCTACCCCTGGTCGTGGCCAGCGCCAGCCTCTTCTACGCCGGTATGGCCTTCGCCTACTTCGTGGTCTTCCCCATGGTCTTCAGCTTCTTCGCCAGTACGGCGCCAGAGGGGGTCACCATGTCCACCGACATCGCCAGCTACCTGAGCTTCATCATGGGCATGTTCTTCTCCTTCGGCCTCGCCTTCGAGGTACCTGTGGGGGTCTGCCTGCTCTGCTGGAGCGGCGCCACCACACCCGAAAAGCTGGCCGAGAAACGCCCCTACTTCATAGTCGGCGCCTTCGTGGTGGCCATGTTCCTCACCCCGCCCGATGTACTCTCCCAGACTCTGCTGGCGATCCCCATCTGCCTGCTCTACGAGCTGGGGTTGCTGATGGGGCGAGCCTATCGCAAGGGGCCAACCGCAGACGAGAGAGCAGATGATTGATATCGGCCTGAACCTGGGCAACCCGCAGTTTGACCACGACCGGCACGAGGCGGTACGCCGCGCCAAGGAGGCGGGCGTAGAGGCGTTGATCCTCACGGGCACCGACCTGGCCGAGAGCCAGGCGGCCGCCACGCTCGCCAGCCACTGGCCCGGTTACGCCTTCAGCACGGCGGGGGTCCACCCCCATGATGCTCGCCACTGGGATGAACGCAGCGCCGAGGAGGTGCGTCAGCTGGCTCGCCTGCCCCAGGTGGTGGCCATAGGCGAGTGCGGCCTCGACTTCAACCGCGACTTCTCACCCCGCCCGGCCCAGGAGGCGGCCTTCAGCGCCCAGCTGGCCCTGGCCGCCGAGCTGCAAAAGCCGCTGTTTATGCATTGCCGCGATGCTCACGAGCGTTTCGTCGCCCTGCTCAAACCCTGGCTGCCGCAACTGCCTGGTGCCGTGCTGCACTGCTTTACCGGCAACCGCAGCGAGCTGGAGGAGTGCCTGGCGCTGGGGCTGCACATCGGCATCACGGGCTGGATCTGCGATGAGCGGCGCGGTGAGGCGCTGCGCAACCTGGTCCCCCTGATCCCTGCCGGTCGCCTGATGCTAGAGACGGATGCCCCCTATCTCATTCCCCGGGATCTGAGCCCCAAGCCCAAGTCCCGACGTAACGAACCCGCTTTCCTGCCCCATATCGCCGCCGCTGTGGCTGAGCTGCGCCAGGAGAGCCTCTCCAGCCTGTTGGCCCATACCC
Source organism: Aeromonadaceae bacterium (assembly GCA_051645725.1). Taxonomy (GTDB): domain Bacteria; phylum Pseudomonadota; class Gammaproteobacteria; order Enterobacterales; family Aeromonadaceae; genus Pseudaeromonas. The sequence continues at coordinate 8,292 of JBOFBS010000100.1, forward strand.
GCGCCACCACGCGCGCCTTCTTTCGCCTTGATGAGGTAACGCCATGACCCAGTTTATCGCCACCCCCTTCCCCGCCCGCCGCCCCCGCCGTCTGCGCAAGCATGACTTCAGCCGTCGCCTGGTGCGGGAGAGTGTTGTGACGGTCGATGACCTCATCTATCCGCTCTTCGTGCTGGAGGGTGAAAACCGCCGCGAGGCCATCAGCAGCATGCCGGGCATAGAGCGACTGTCGCTGGATCTGCTGCTCGAGGAAGCCGGTGAGCTGGTGGCGCTGGGGATCCCCGCCATCGCCCTCTTCCCCGTGGTCAGCCAGGAGCAGAAGAGCCTGGACGCCAGCGCTGCCTGGTCCAGTGACGGCCTGGTGCAGCGCACGGTACGCGCCCTCAAGAGCGCCTACCCACAACTGGGGGTGATCACGGATGTGGCCCTGGATCCCTACACCTCCCACGGCCAGGACGGCATCATAGATGAGAGTGGTTATGTGCTAAATGAGGTAACCACCCGCGCCCTGGTGAAGCAGGCCCTCTCCCATGCCCAGGCCGGAGCCGACGTGGTCGCCCCCTCCGATATGATGGATGGCCGCATCGGTGCCATCCGCGAGGCGCTGGAGAGCCACGGCTTCAGCCATACCCAGATACTCGCCTACTCCGCCAAGTATGCCTCCCACTACTATGGCCCCTTCCGCGATGCGGTCGGCTCGGCGGCCAATCTGGGCAAGAGCAGCAAGGAGAGCTATCAGATGGATCCGGCCAACGGCGATGAGGCCCTGCACGAAGTAGGCATGGACATAGCCGAAGGAGCTGACATGGTGATGGTCAAACCCGGCATGCCCTATCTGGATGTGATCTTCCGGGTCAAACAGCAGTATGGGGTGCCCACCTTCGCCTATCAGGTGAGCGGCGAGTATGCCATGCACATGGCGGCCATCCAGAATGGCTGGCTCAAGGAGCGGGAGTGCATCATGGAGTCCCTGCTCTGTTTCAAGCGCGCCGGTGCCGACGGCATACTCACCTACTTTGCCAAGCGCGTGGCACAGTGGCTGCGCCAGCCGTAAGCGAGCGACGGGTATGGCAGCCATGCCCGTCACGCTCCTCCACCTTAAGGTGAAATTAAGCTAGAGACGATATGCTTCAATCCGGCTCGCCAGGATCACCCTGCTAGCCCGCGTCCCACCTGGCCAAGCATAGCGAGACCAGTTCGCCCTTATATATGACAGAGTTCTGATACCACAATGAAGCTACGTTTCTCTCTCGGTGCCATCCCCCTGAGCCTGCTCGCCGCCCTCTTTTTTGTGGTGGCCGGCAACCAGCAATTCTGGTCACACACCCTCGACTTTTTCTCTCCGCTCAACGGCCAGAATCTGCTGATGCTGCTCTCGCTCTTCAGCGTCACCCTGAGCCTGATGCTCTTTCTGTTGAGCCTGATCGCCCTGCCCTGGCTGTTCCGCCCCCTGCTGACCCTGCTGTTACTCTGCAATGCCTCGGCGGCCTACTTCATGAACAGCTACGGCATACTGATAGACAGGGATATGCTGCAGAACGTCTTCGAGACCAATCCGGCCGAGGCGCTGGAGCTGCTGAATCTCAAACTCTGCGCCTACCTGCTGGGGTTGGGAGTGCTACCCAGCCTGCTGCTGTGGCGCACCTCGATCCGCTATGGCAGCTGGAAAAGCCTGCTATGGCGCAAGCTCGGCATCATGGCCCTGGCGCTGGCCGTCATAGCGGGCAACGCCTGGTTCTTCTATCAGGATTACGCCTCCTTCTTTCGCAACAAGGGTGAGATCCGCCGCCTCTTCACCCCGGCCAACTTCATCTATGGCACCGGAGACTACATTCATCGTCACTGGTTTTTGAAACCCACCAAGCTGGAGCGGGTTGGATTGGATGCCAGAGTGGTGGCCAGAGGAGAAGCCGCTGGCAAGCCCACCCTCTTTGTCATAGTGGTAGGTGAAACGGCCCGAGCCGCCAACTTCGGACTGGACGGCTATGGTCGCCAGACCACACCCCAGCTGGCGAAACTGGATGTGATCAACTTCCCCCAGACCAGCTCCTGCGGGACAGCCACCGCCACCTCTGTGCCCTGCATGTTCTCCCCCATGAGCCGCGAAGAGTACAAAAGCAGCCAGCACATGGAGAGCCTGCTGGATGTGGTGCAACGGGCCGGCATACCGGTTCTCTGGAAGGATAACAACTCAGGCTGCAAGGGCACCTGTGACCGGGTTCCGCATGAAGATCTGAGTCAGGCCAAGGATGCCAGGTGGTGTCGGGATGGCGAATGTTTTGACGACATCATGCTCGAAGGGCTCGCGCCGCAACTGGCAAACCACAAGGGTGACCTGCTGCTGGTGTTGCACCAGAAGGGCAGCCATGGCCCGGCCTACTTCCAACGCTATCCCAAGCAGTTCGAACAGTTCACGCCTGTCTGCCAGACCAACAAGCTGCAGGAGTGCAGCCGCGAGGCGATCACCAACGCCTACGACAACACGATTCTCTACACAGACCATGTGCTGGCCAAACTGATCACCCTGCTCAAGCAGCAGAGCCACTACAACACAGCCATGTGGTATATGTCCGATCACGGCGAGTCACTGGGAGAAAACAACCTCTACCTGCACGGCGCCCCCTACAGCATGTCGCCAGAGACCCAGCGCCACATCCCCATGTTGCAGTGGATCTCCGAAGGGTTTGCCGCACAGAGAGGCCTGGATCTGACCTGCCTGCGCCAGCAGGCTAGCCAACCCGCCAGCCACGACAACCTGTTCCACTCGGTACTGGGCATACTGGACATCCACACCAGCGTCTACCAACCCAAACTGGATCTGTTCAAAGCCTGCAGAAAGCGATGATCTAATCAGATAGAGATAGAAAAGCCAGTAAAACCAACAATGCTTATCTTGTTGATTTACTGGCTTTTTATTTTCTTATTGCATGACATCATGACCCATGGCTAGGCGACGCCGAGCGAGATCTGTCTCTAATACACCTCTTTGGTCGATCGGCGAGATAAATGGCGGAAAAAGCCTCGAAGAGCTCCTCCCCCTGCACTCCCCTTGAAAAAAGAGGAGGGGGCCACAGCTTCCGGGATTTTTCATTAGCGGGATGGGCGTTGTGTAAAAGAGTCAGGAGCGAGATAGGACGACTGTGCGCCAGCGCCAGCCATGTCGCATCATATTGAAAGTAGTGGGCTCTGGCAGTAATGCT
>JBOFBS010000101.1:0-1789 GCA_051645725.1 Aeromonadaceae bacterium
GGTAGGCCAGTGTTTCACCAAACGCCCAGTTGGTGATGCTGCTGGAAGTAAAGGCTTGCCAGAAGGCTTTGCGCGGATCCTTGGGCATGATGTCCTGGCTGTGATCGCGGGCGACCAGCACCACGATATGGCGGGTTCGTTCCCTGCATTTGTCACAGCGATGGATTTCACTCGGCGGATTCTGGTCGTGCGGGTTGCTCATAAATGGGCTCGTGAAGAGAGGCTGGCGCCCATCATATTCCTCTTCACTTGGCTCTCAATCTCCCCTTACCAGCGCAGTGAGCGGCCTCACGTTTTGGCGTGCTGTTGGCTTGCAGAAGGAGTGAATTATCAAGGCGCGGGCGTGAGCCCCCGCCGTGATATAAGGTTCAAGCCGACTCGTGCAGAGTGTTGGCATGGGCAAGCCAGGCTTCTTCGGTGACGATACGTACCGAGTGTCCTTTCTCCTGCAACAACATGGCCTTTTCGATTTTTCTGCCGTATGAGGAGAAGCGCCAATCCCGCGAACTGAGCTCACCGATGATGAGGTAATCAAGTTTCTGGGTGACAGAATCTTGGGGAGTTGCCCCCAATAGCAAGGCTGTTTCCTCGCACTGTCGGCGTGTACCGGAAAGAAACATGCCGGTGAAGCAAACAGTACAGTCATATAGGGTATCTATTTCGGAGTCACTGATGGCCAACTTGGTTGCCATACCCGTGACAGCCCCCTGCTCGAAGGGATTGCCGATAAACAACATCAATTGTTGCTGCAACTCCTCTCTCTCTTCGGCAGTAATAATGCCATCCAAAAGGATACGCTCCACCGTCTGATACAGCTGTTTTCCGGGATAGTGGGCCCTCAGCATGCTGTTTTGTTTCATCCACCAACTCAGGTAATGGATCTCGTCATCGGACAGCTGTTGATCTCCCATCAACCCCTGACAGAGCCCCTCGAGTAATAGCTTGTCAGATTCCTCTGAATAGAAGTCGACACCCGGTAGATGACGATATGTTTCCATCAGACGGGGAAGCGCACTCATAAGGTGGACTTTTTCTTCTTCACACAACTTACCGTCTTGCAGCACATTAGCGACCATTTCTCGTAGCTCACGAAAGATCCAGCCGTTGAGGCTGGCACTCTCTTTGAGCCAAGTATCCAGATAAAGGATCTCCTGCTCATCGATGAGACTGTCTGCGATTATGCCATCCAAGATCCCCATCAGATTATTCAACTGCTTGTCGCGGTTGCGTGCTGCATTGTAGTTAGCGACTGGCTGGCCATGACGATTCAATTCACCCATTGCATGATCCCTTGCTGGTTACAAAGAGAGTGGGAACTACCCGTAGAGATATGGCTCGCTGCGGGTGAACCTAATGACCTCATCATATAAAAGATGGCTTCAATCAGGCCAGAAGACTTGTCTGCCATTAGTCACGCATGTGAGCTTTGTCGAGAAATGGTTCCCAAGCAGATTGGAGAGAAATGTCCATGCTTGCCGGTTGGCGGGCCAACTCATGTTCATCTAGTAAATGGCGGGAGCTCAGGCCGACTCCCGCTTTTGCAGATTGGGGGTGATGATATGGCGGTTGGGGGCGAGCTCGGGTTGCTGCATCCGGGTCAGCAGTCGTTTTGCCGCCTGACGGCCGATTTCGCGGGCCGGTGAGCTGACGAAGGTGAGGGCGGGGGAGGTGAGTTCGGCCTCCGCCAGATCGTCAAAACCGAGCAGAGCCACCTGCTGGCCGATGTAGTTGTCCTTGCCCACGGTGCGGCCGCTCGCCTCGACACCATAGATGGCGCCGAGCGCCACCT
>JBOFBS010000102.1:0-16874 GCA_051645725.1 Aeromonadaceae bacterium
CATAGGAGACCATGCTGTCATACACCATGCTCGCCGGCAGTGCATACTGGGTGCCCTTGGTGTTACCGATGAACCAGGTGCCGGTGTAACGGCTAAACGCCCCGGCCCGAATTCTCCCCCCCCATACCTGGTCCCACTGGTAAACCAAGCCCAGGGATGCCATATGCTCGGGTACACCATCCACCTGGGTGCCCGCCAGCAGCGGATCTTCCAGTACCTCGGCATCGGTATAGGCGTAGCTGGCATAACCGCTCCAGTTATTACCCAGATCACCGTTAAGCTCCGCCTCCAGACCGCGCGAGCGTACTCGGCCTGCCACCCGGTAGAGAGTCTCCCCTGTGGTGCTGTCGGTCTCGCTGGTCAACACATTCTTCTTGTCGATGTTAAAGAGCGCCAGCGTAGATGTCAGCCCACTGCCCTGCCACTTGGTGCCCAGCTCCCAGGACTTGCCCTCTTCTGGCGGCAGATCGCCGATGGCGTTGGCAATCGAGGTGTTGGGACGGAACGACTCGGTATAGCTGGAGTAGAGCGACCACGCCGGATCTATGAGGTAGACGACGCCGGCACGAGGGACAAACTTGCTGTCATTGACCTGGCTGTTGGTGTTGAAGGGGCGACCCTTGCCGGTCAGCTCATTGAAGTGGTCGTAGCGGCCACCGAGTACCAGGATCCAGTGATCATCCAGCGACCAGGCATCCTGCAGATACACTGCAGTGGTGCGCAGCTTGTCGGTCTGATCACTGTCGGCCGCGCTAACATTGCTCGGATAGGCCGAGGTGCCATAGACAGGATTGTACATGTTGAAGCTCTTGTCGTTGCTGCCACGGTAGAGATCCCCCAGGGTCCGGTAGTTGTGCATGTATTGCACCCCGGCGACCAGCTCATGCAGTGTACTCCCCTGCTCGATCTTGCCCACGGTATAGAGGCTCGCGGTATGCGCCTCTTGCAGCGCGTCCTTGGTGGCATCGGCGCGGCGCGTGACCACCCCTGTGGTGGAATCAAACGACATGACCCGCATCTGATCATCGTTGTAGTAGTTGCGGCTGTAGCCATAACCACCGTGCAGCGACCAGCGCGGATGCCACTGGTGGGAAAACTGCAGGTTGGCCGTGTCGGCGCGGCCTGTGGTGATGTTATAGGTCTCATCGAGTCGGCGCTCACGGGGGATCGCCAGCGGCTTGCCTGTCTTGGTATCTATATAGGTGCCGCGATCAAAGGGCACCGCATAATCCATATGTTCGTAATCCAGCAGGATCGAGGTGGTGTCGTTCTGCCAGGCGATGGATGGCGCCACGACCCTCTGCTCAATCTCGCCAAAATTGCGCCAGTAATCGTACTGTTGCTTGTCGGCAATCAGCCGGTAGGAGAGCCCATTATCGTTGACCGGGCCGGTCAGATCCGCCTGCACACCACCACCGCCAAAGCTGGTGAAATAGCTCGAGGCCTGATAGCGAGCCTCCTGCTGTGGCTTCTTGGTCACCACATTGATCACGCCGCCGGGATCCTGAATGCCATACAGCAAAGAGGCAGGCCCCTTGAGCACCTCGACCCTTTGGGTCGTCGGCGTGAAGTTGCGTGCCTGCACTGACTGTTGCCCATTGCGCAGAATGGAGTTGTCGCGGTTACCGCCAAAGCCGCGTTTGAGAATGGCATCTTGGGTTCCACCGAGCGTATTGCTCTGCTTGAGGCCCGCCACCGACGACAGCGCCTCGTCCAGACTCTGTGGCTGCCGATCGTCGAGTTGTTGTTCGCTGATCACGCTGACCGATTGCGGTATCTCCACCAGAGGGGTATCGGTCTGGGTCGCCATCGATGAGGACTTGGCCTGATAGCTTTTTGAACCCTCCTGCGCTGCAGTGTCTGTCGTGGCCACAACATTGACTTGCGGCAAGACAGTCACCTCGTCAGCCCAAGCCAATGGAGAACACAATAAGGCCAGTGTCGTCAGACGAAGTTGACGAAACGGACGAACGGAGAACTTACTAGAAGCGTAGTCCAGCAACATATAACGAATCCCTACCACAAAAGATGCAGGCATTTTACATGTCTATTTTGATAATGCGATCTATTATCATCTGCAGCGAGAGATTAGTTATTCCCATTTATCAAGCGAGACTGACCCGATTCAGCTTTCGGGAAGTCTATGTTATCTATCTTGCTTGCTTAGTTCTGATACAGGACCTAACCAGTCTGTAGTCTGTTGTAGGGCGCGATTGATATTTCCAGTCTGTTTTTGCAGTCGGTTGCCGATGATTGTGGCAAAACACCATCTTTTACCTGGGTATCGAGACACCAATAGTTGCTTGTGCTGCCCTTCTTGTTCCCTTAGTACATCATTATAGACGTAACACATTGATTATATAGGGTTTTTTTGTTCTCGTTGTGCCTGGGCCATAGGGCTATGGCCCAGGCAGGCTAGGCGCTGCGGCGCAGTTGCAGTCTGGGGGGGACGCGGGTCATGGCCGGGATTGACGCTTCGCCATTCCAGATGGCTTGCAGCAGGGTCAGCACGGCGGCGGCGATCTCGCTCACCGGCTGGGCCACCGAGCTGAGCTGGTAGCCCTGCCAGGCGGCCTGGGGTACATCATCACAGCCTATCACCCTGAGTTGCTGCGGGATGGCGAGTTGCCCCACCTCCCGGCAGCAGTCCAGTATGCCCATGGCCAGGGCGTCCGAGGCGCAGAAGATCCCTTCGAGCTCGCGCAGTCGTGCCATATCGCGCACGCCGGTGGCAAATCCGGCGCTGTAGCCGTAGCGTCCGGCGTCCAGCAGGCAGGGCGGGGGCAGCCCACGGGCGCCTATGGTGTCGGTAAAGCCCTGATAACGGGCATTGGAGGCTTCACCATCCGCTCTGCCGGCTACAAATCCCAACCGGGTGAGACCCAGAGACAGCAGATGCTCCGCCGCCAGACGTCCGGCCTGCAGGTTATCGGTCTGCACCGAGGGGACGCGCCCCTCGGGGTCGGCCCGTCCCAGGGTGACCAGGGGCAGGGCGAGTTTCAGACACTGGTTGATGCTCTCGGCTGGCAGGGAGCCGACCACGGCGATGACCCCATCCACCTGATAACTGGAGAGGCGCAGCAGGGCGGCATCCAGATCTTCTATCTCCTTGATGGAGAGCAGCATGGGTTGCTTGCCGTGGCGCTGCAGGTGGGTAGAGAGCTCCTCGAACAGGAAGGCCTGATAGGGGTTGGAAAAATCACTCACCAGTATGGCCACCAGATGGGAGCGCTGGCGCCGGGTAGGGGTGCTCAGCAGGCTGGCGAAGAGGTTGGGTTGATAGCCCAGCTGCCGGGCGGTTTCCAGGATCAGCGCCCGCTTTTGCGGGTGGATGCTGGCATCTTCGCTGAAGGCGCGGGAGACAGCGGAGCGGGAGACCCCCAGCCGGGCGGCCACATCCGCGGCGGTGACTTTGCGTGGTTTGTTAATGATGATTGGCTCCTGCCCTGAGGTGGTCGGTGTGGTACTGGTCAGCGGCGCCTGGCGCCCATTGTGTGCCATCGCCGGCCAGGCTAATACCGGGGTGGCTGGCGAGGGTCTGTTGCAGCGGCAACCGGATGGCCGGATCCAGATGATAGAGCGACCACTGGCTTCCTGGCTTGCGTTTTAGCGGTGCTATCTGCTGCCAGGAGCCGTGGCTGGGATGCTGCTGTAGTGCGCCGCACTCCAGGAGCACCAGATCACTGTCGGCCGCCAGCCTGGCGCCCTCCTCCTGCACGCAGCCATCCCCAGAATAGAAGAGCTGCCAGCCCGTCGCCGTGGTCAGATGCAGGCTAAGGTTGGCGACGGCATGACGGGTCGGCGTGGTGCGGGCCAGCCAGGGCCCCAGCGTGAAGTGCGCGGGGGTGGCCATGAGCTGGATGGCAAAGCGGGGGGCCGCTTGCGGCCAGCAGGCCAGTGCCAGCAAGGGGTCGAGCAGTGGCAGCTGCTCCTTCTGGGCGATGAGCTGCAGGGGGCGCTGTCGGCCACAGGAGTCCATCCAGTTGAGCAGGGTGGCGAGGCCAAGGCAGTGATCCGGATGGGTGTGGGTCAGGTAGATGGCATCCAGCGCCTCGACCGCCAGTTCCCGGCGAAACAGGGCGGCGGGGACAGTGGGGCCGCAATCGACCAGCAGGCTGAACCCCTGCTCGCTCACCAGCAGGCTGGCGTTGGTGTGGTGGCCATCATAGGCATCGCCACACCCTATCACCTCGACTTGCAACTCAGGCGGCATGCACGACCTCCGCAGCTGGCTGGGCAAGGCGAGAACCACTGTCATTGAAGCAGTGCAACACGGAGCGGGTGAGGTTGATGGGCAGGCGATCGCCCACCCCGTAGTTGGCGCTGCTCTCCACGACAAAGGGGCAGCCGAAGAGCTGACCATAGTAGAGCCGGGCATGGCCCAGTGGCTCTACCACCTCGATGGGCATGTGCAGCTCCGGGTGTAGCGGATCCACCATCACCTGATGGGGGCGAATGCCCAGGGTGGCGCAGCCCTTGGGCAGCCGGGTCCAGTCCAGCGATGGCGCCAGGCTGCGGGCCTTGAGGATATTCATCACAGGTGAGCCGATAAAGGTGGCGACAAACAGGTTGGCCGGTGTGTCGTAGAGATCTTGCGGGGTGCCGATCTGCTCGATGCGCCCCTGATTGAGCACCACAATCCGGTCGGCCAGGGTCATGGCTTCCACCTGATCGTGGGTCACATAGATGATGGTGCGTTTCAGCTGCTGGTGCAGCTGCTTGAGATAGATGCGCATCTCGCTGCGCAGCTTGGCGTCCAGATTGGAGAGGGGCTCATCGAAGAGAAAGAGCTGGGGATCCCGCACTATGGCTCGCCCTATGGCAACCCGCTGACGCTGGCCACCGGAGAGCTCGCCAGGCAGGCGGGAGAGCAGGGGCGTGAGCTGCAGTTTGTCGGCGGTGTGGCGCACGCTCTGGGCGATCCGGGCCTTGGATATGCCCGCCATCTTCAGGGGAAAGCCGATATTTTGCTCCACCGTCAGATGGGGATAGAGGGCATAGGATTGAAACACCATGGCCACCTCCCGCCGGGACGGATGGACCTTGTTCAGCGAGCGGCCATTGAGGCAGATATCGCCGGCAGTGATGGACTCCAGCCCGGCTATCATGCGCAGCAGGGTGGACTTGCCGCAGCCTGAGGGGCCGACGAAAACCATGAACTCCCCGTCCTGCACTTCGAGGGAGAGAGTGGGGATCACGGTGTGAGCGGCGTATTTTTTCTCTATCGCTTTGATTTCAAGTCTGTTCATCCTTCTCTCCTATTTGAGTCCCATCGAGAAGCCGCGCAGCAGGTAGCGCTGCAGATAACCGGCAATGGCCAGCATGGGCAGTGACGAGATAAGGCCGATGGCCATCAGTTTTCCCCAGACAGTGCCATCTTCGGTGGCGAAGTTGGCGATGAAGAGCGCTATGGTGAATTTGTCCGGCGTGTGTAAAAACAGCAACGAGAAGAGGAACTCGTTCCAGCCGAGGATCAGGGCGAAGATGGCGGTGGCCACCAGACCCGGTGCGCAGAGGGGAAAGACGATGTAGCGCAGGCGGCGCCAGAGTCTGGCCCCATCCATGGCCCCAGCCTCCTCTATCTCCAGCGGGATATCCCGGATAAAGCCCAGCAGCATCCAGATACAGAAGGGCAGGGTGTAGATCTGGTAGACCAGGATCAGTCCCAGCTGGCTGTTGAGCAGACCCGACTGGTTCATCAGGGAGTAGAGGGGGATGGCCACCACTATGGGCGGCATCATCTTGATCACCAGCACCGCCAGCAGGAAGAGCTTGTCCAGGCTGGCCGGGAAGCGATAGCGGATGAGGCCATAGGCGGCGAGGAAGGCCATCACCAGAGAGAGCAGGGTGGCCGAGAGGGCGATAAACAGGGTGTTGCCCAGCAGGGTCAGCAGCTCACCCTGCCAGAGGGCGCGGAACGAGGCCAGGCTGGGCTGCCTCGGCAGCAGCGCCACGCCGGAGTCGAGTATCTCGGCGGGGGATTTGAAGGCGGTGCCCACCATCCAGAGGATCGGCAGCAAGAAGAGCAGCACCAGCAGCCAGGCACTGAGGGTATGCAGGTAGCGTCTCATGGTTTGCCTCCACGCAGCGCCTGACGGGCATAGCAGAGGGTCATGGCCAGTGAAATGGCCAGCATCACCATGGCCGAGGCGCTGGCCATGCCCAGATCGAAGAAGCGGAAGCCATACTTGTAGACAAACATGGAGAGGGTCTCGGTGGCATTGCCGGGGCCGCCACCTGTCATCACATAGACCTTGTCAAACAGCTTGAAGGTATCGATGGCGCGCAGCAGGAAGGCCAGCAGGATGGCGTTTTTGATCAGCGGCAGGGTGATATACCAGAGCGAGCGCCATCCTCTGGCCCCGTCCACCATGGCGGCTTCGCCTATCTCTTTGGGGATGGATTGCAGCCCGGCCAGGATGATGAGAAAGCTCATGGGGGTCCACTGCCAGGTATCCACCAGGGCGATGGCATAGAGGGCCAGATCGGGATTAAACAGCCAGGCCTGAGACGGCAGACCCAGCGCCATCAGGGCATGGTTGAGCAGGCCGAAATCGTAGTGATACCAGAAGCGCCAGATGGAGGAGCAGACCAGGGTCGAGAGCATCATGGGGTAGATGAGGATGGGCAGCGCCAGGCGTCGCCCCGGAAAATGGCGGTAAAACAGCAGAGCCAATCCCAGCCCCAGCAGCACCTGGGCGCAGGAGGCCACCAGGGTGAAACGCAGGGTATTGCCGATGGCAGCACGAAAGAATAGGTCGTCGAATAGCTGGCGGAAGTTCTCCAGGCCGACAAAACGGGAGCCTGAACCGGCCAGATCGTCACTGCCGAAGGCGTGATAGCTGACGCTGATAATGGGGTAGAGGGCGAGCAGGCCCAGCACCATCAGCGCAGGCAGCAGCAGAAGCAGCAACTCTTTTTTATTCTCGAATAACATCTCGGGATCCATTAAGGCACTGCGGAGCTGTCCGCAGTGCCGTGACACAGTGCTGTGATAGGAAAAGCGGATCAGCGGCGCACCAGGCGACCGATCTGGCGATTGGCCTGTTGCAGTGCCTGTTCGGCGCTCAGTTGGCCCATCAGTGCCATCTGCAGATAATCTCCCAGCACGCTTTCCACCTCGGCCCAGTTCTTGATGCGTGGCCGGGCCTTACCCATCTTCAGCGCGGCCAGCTGTTGCGGATACCAGCGATACTTGGCGAGGATCTCCTTGTCGGCATAGAGGTTTTCGCGAGTGGGCGGAATGCCGTAGTTCAGGGCCAGCTGCTTTTGCATCTCGGCGCTGGTGGCAAACTTCAGGAAGGCTTCTGCCTCGCTCTGGTGCTTGGCATCGGCCGGGATCGCCAGCTGCCAGATGCCCAGCATGGGCGAGGAGTGGCCGGTTTCTGAAGGGGGCGCCATGATCTCCATCTGGCCTGCCACCTTGGAGAGCTGGGGCTTGTCCAGATCCGGGATCCAGGCTGGCCACACTTCGATGGACATGGCGGCGGCACCCTTTTGCAGTGCGGCCCGCACCTCGTCGGCGTTATAGACCTCTACACCCTGCGGGGCATAGGGCTTGAGGGCAAGGAAGGTTTCCAGGGCTTTTTTGGCCTGGGGGGTATTCAGGGCGGCGTTACCTGAGGCATCTACCACATCGGCGCCATACCCCCAGAGGATGGGCAGAAAGCCGGTGACGATGGGATTGCCCTTCACGCCGCGAAACACCACGCCGCTGCCCTTCTGGCTCTGGCTGATCTTGCTGGCGGCACCGAGCACATCCTCCCAGCGCTTGGGTTCGCTCAGCTGGTGCTGGGCAAACACTTCCCGGTTCCAGGCAAACAGGGCCACGTTGCCGACCATGGGCAGGGCGTAGGCCGGCCCTTTGGCATCGGGATAGCGCCCCAGATCCAGGGTGCTGGCGATAAAGGTCGGCTCGGCCAGTTCGGCAGGCAGCTGGCGCAGCCAGTGGTTGGCGAGGAACTCGGGAGCCCAGGTGTCATCCATCATGATCAGATCATAGCTGCCGCTCTTTTCGCGCAGGGAGAGCACCACGCTCTCGTAGAGCCCCTTGCCGGGACGCTTGACCAGGGAGATCTTGCTATCCGGGTGAGCCTTCTGGTACTGGTCGGCCACATATTGCATGGCATCGCCATAGTTGCTGTCTCTGCCGGCTATGACCAGTTCGCCAGCCGTGGCGTGGAAGGTGGCGGCAACCAGAGCGGCTGCCATCAGGGTACGCTGGAACATCTCTCTCTCCTTGTGGGGTCCTAACCGGAATTGCACGCGCGTGCAATCGAATGACCACAAGGCTAGAGGGGGTAGATGTCAGATCCATGACCAGAAGATGAAGCTTTTAACGGCGGGGATGGGTTTTTGTGATGGAAACAATTCAGGCCGCATAAGCGGCCTGAGAGAAGAGGGGGAAGGATTAGCGCTCGTAGCGGAAGAAGTACTGACGGGTAGCGGGTGCGTAGTGTTCTTCGTTCTTGCCGGCGAGCAGGGTAGTCAGTTGCTTGTAGATGTTGTTCATATCTCACCTCGTGGCTTTTGTGACCTTCGTCACTTTCGATATTAGCCACCTTGTGAAGCAGATCAACTTTTATTTTTCATGAAAACGTTTCTTTTCATATGGTTACGTTTTCAGTATCCATCATGCCTCGTGTTCTTCCTCCAGCGCCTGATGTTCTAGCGCCTTCCAGGCGCTATGGCTCATCTGCATCTGCTGCCACCAGGCTTCATCGGCCTCTACCTCCCCTTCGGGGGTGATGGCGGGGTAGGGCAGGTGCTTCATCTTGCAGACTCGGGCCAGGACCGGATAGCCGCGCTCGAAGAGCAGACGATCCTGCTCGGCCTGGGGTAGGCGGCACTCCTGCTGGTAGAAGCCCGCTAGTTGGCGCTGGCGCTGGGCCTCGTAGAGGATGAGGGCGCTGGCTACCGAGACATTCAGCGATTGGGCCATGCCGACCATGGGAATGATGATCTCCTGGTCGGCCTGGGCCAGGGCTTCCTGGCTGATGCCGTGTTTCTCGGCACCAAAGAGTATGGCGGTAGGACGGGTGTAGTCGATGTCCCGGAAATCGACGGCGCGATCCGAAAGGTGGGTGGCCAGAAGCTGCATACCCTGCTGGCGCAGGGCGGCCAGGGCGTCCGTCAGGGTCTCGTGGCGGTTGATCTTGACCCAGTAGTGGCTGCCCTTGGCGGCATGGTTATTCATGCGCATCTTTTCGGGCCAGACGGCGTGTACGTCGTGGACCCCCACGGCATCACAGGTGCGGATCATGGCTGCCAGGTTGTGAGGTTTGTGGACCTCTTCCAGACAGACGGTGAGATCGGGTTGGCGCATGGCCAGCATGCGCTGAATGCGCGCGAAACGTTCGGGATTCATGGCTCTCTATCTTAAATTCGGTGTGCGCGCTGACTGCCGAGGGTTACTGCCGACTGCGGCTGACCCGGAGCACATCGGCCATCACCCGGATCTTGCGCATCACATCGGCCAGGTGGATCCGGCTCTTGGTGGTGATGAGCAGGTTCACCTGGTAGACCCGGGCATCCTTCTCTTCTGTGGCTATGCCCTGAATATTGGCGCCCGTGGCGGCAATGGTATTGGCCAGTTGTGCCAGGACCCCCTGGTGATTGACCACTTCGATCTGGATACCGGTACGGAATTCGTGTTCGGTGGAGACTTCCAGATCCCACTGCACCGGCAGGTACTTATCTGGCTCCTTGGTGTAGCCACGAATGTTGCGGCAACTCTCCAGGTGCACCACCAACCCTTTGCCTGGGCTGATGTGGGCTATGATGGGGTCGCCAGGTATGGGTCGGCAGCAGTTGGCGAAGGTGACCAGCATGCCATCGGCCCCCTTGATGGGCAGCTTGCGCACATGCTGGGGTAGGGGGTGTTCGATATTGAGCTCTTCCACATTGCCGAGCAGGCGACGGGCTATGACCACGCTCATGGCGTTGCCGAGGCCGATATCGGCCAGCAGGCCATCCAGAGTCTCATGTCGGGTGTCGAGCAGTACCTTCCGTATGTTCTCCGGGGCTATCTCTTCCAGGCGCTTGCCGCCCAGGGCGTGGCCCAGCAGGCGACGGCCCAGCACTATGGACTCCTCCGAGCGCAGATTCTTCAGGAACTGACGTATCTTGGTGCGCGCCCGGGAGGTGACCACGAAGTTGAGCCAGGCCGCGTTGGGGCGGGCATTGGGGGCCGTGATGATCTCTACCGTCTGCCCCGAGTTGAGCGCTCGGCTCAAGGGGTAGGGCTGGCGATCGACCCGGGCGCCCACACAGGCGTGGCCCACATCGGTATGCACCGCATAGGCGAAGTCGACCGGAGTCGCGCCTGTGGGCAGTTCCAGAATGCGGCCATCGGGTGTGAAAACGTAGATTTCATCTGGAAAGAGATCGGTCTTCACGCTCTCGATAAATTCGAAGGAGCTGCCGGCGCTCTGTTGCAACTCCAGCAGGCTCTTCATCCAGCGCTGGGCGCGGAGTTGGGCCGTGGTGCTCGAGCTGTCGCCATCCTGCTTGTAGGCCCAGTGGGCGGCAACCCCCTTGTCGGCCATCTGATCCATGAATTCGGTACGGATCTGCACCTCCACCGGCATGCCGCGTGGGCCCACCAGTGAAGTGTGCAGGGATTGGTAGCCGTTGGTCTTGGGGATGGCGATGTAATCCTTGAAGCGACCGGGTCTGGGCTTGTAGAGGGTGTGCATCTGCCCCAATACCCGGTAACAGGTGTCGATATCTTTGACTATGACGCGGAAGGCGTAGATATCCATCACCTCATGGAACTGCACCTCCTTCTTCACCATCTTGTTGTAGATGGAGAAGAGATGCTTCTCGCGCCCTTTAACTTCCGCCTCTATGTGGGCTTCGGCCAGGCGACCCAGTATCTCGGTCTTGACGGCATCGATTGCATCTTTGCGGTTGCCACGAGCACGTTTCACCGCCTCGCGGATCACGCGGGAGCGCATGGGGTAGAGCGCCTCGAACCCCAGCTCTTCGAGCTCGGTCTTGATGGTGTGAATACCCAGACGGTTGGCGATGGGGGCGAAGATCTCTAAGGTTTCCCGGGCGATACGGCGGCGCTTGTCCGGACGCAGGGAGCCTAGGGTGCGCATGTTGTGGGTGCGGTCGGCCAGCTTGATGAGGATGACGCGGATATCCTGCACCATGGCCAGGAACATCTTGCGGAAGTTTTCGACCTGGGCCTCTTTGCGATCCCGGAATTTGAGCTTGTCCAGCTTGGAGACGCCCGATACCAGTTCGGCCACGGCCTCACCGTAGAGTGCGGCCAGCTGCTCCTTGGTGACAGGCGTATCTTCGATCACATCGTGCAGCAGGGCGGCAATCAGGGTCTCGTGATCCAGGCGCATGTCGGCCAGGATGCGGGCCACGGCTACAGGGTGGGTGATATAGGGTTCGCCACTGGAGCGGCTCTGCCCCTCATGGGCATCGCGAGCCGTGATATAGGCGTGTTGTATCAGCTCCACCTGCTCGGGGGGGAGATAACTGCTGACCAGCTCTTTAAGACTTTGAAACAGATACAAGGCCTACTCCGGCTCACTTCAACAACTGCAGGCTGCAGCAGATGCCCCGATCGGGATGTGATCCTGAGTTTGCTGCCAATTTGTCTGATTGTAAATCGGGTTGAGGGCAGGACGGCACCCGAAGGTGCCGTTCTGAAGGAGATTAGAGGATCAATCCACGACCGTCGGTCATGGCAGAAACCGCTGCCATCTCGGCGGCCTCTTGTTCCTGCAGGTCCTGACGATCCTGAGCATCCATAAACTCGTTGGAGATCAGGCCTTCCTCGATCTCGCGCAGTGCGATCACGGTCGGCTTGTCATTCTCTTCGTCAACCAGAGGATCACGGCCTTGAACGGCGATCTGACGCGCGCGGCGGGCGGCGATCAATACCAGATCAAAGCGGTTGCCAACCTGTTTTACTGCATCTTCAACGGTAACGCGTGCCATGGGAACTCCAGAGATAAAAAATGACGCCAAATTGTACTCGTTTTTTGTTCAGCCCGCCAGTAGCCGATCCAGCAAGTCGGCGTGACGCAGGCGTTGAGCGTCGAGGCGACTGCGTTCGGCAAAAATGATGCTGGCCAGATGGTGCAGCGACTCCTCGAAGTCATCGTTGACTATCAGGTAGTCATACTCGGCGTAGTGGCTCATTTCGGCCACCGCCTGGCTCATGCGATGCTGGATCACCTCGTCACTATCCTGGCCCCGGCCACGTAGCCGCTGCTCCAGCACGGGTAGGCTAGGCGGCAGAATGAAGATGGAGCGGGCATCGGGTAGCAGCTCGCGCACCTGGCGAGCGCCCTGCCAGTCGATGTCCAGAAACACATCGATTCCCTGATCCAGGCACTGCTCTATGGTCTCGCGGGAGGTGCCATAGTAGTTGCCGAACACCTCGGCCCATTCGAAGAAGGCGCCACGGGCTATCTGGGCCTGAAATTCAGCCTGGTCAACGAAGTGGTAGTGGATGCCATTCTCTTCACCCGGACGCATGGCCCGGGTGGTATGCGAGACGGAGATCTGCATGCGCTTGTCGGCGTTGTGGCGGCCAAGCAGGGCCGAGAGCAGACTGGATTTGCCCGCGCCGCTGGGTGAGGAGACGATAAACAGGGTGCCAAGATGTGCCATATCAGAACCTTTGAGTGAGCAGGCAACGCCGGGCCACGCTGACAGCTTGTCTGGGCGCACGTTGCGGCTATGACCATAGAGATAAGGCGACTAAGGATAGCAGAGGCGAGAGGATAAAAAAAACCGGGCACTAGGCCCGGCGGAAATAACTGTAGCTTGCTGCGGAAGTGCCCTCCACGCAGGCTCTGTTGTAACGTGCCTACACCATCTTAGCTAGAAGGGAATACTTACCCAATCTTTCGGTTTTTTGCAGCCAACAGGGCTTTCATCGCTTAACTAATTGAATGTAATCGAATAATTGTTTGGTTATCCAATCTTAACGCCATGTAAACGATTCGCTTCTGCGTTCCATAAAATGAGATCCAGCGCGAATACGGCTTGATTTTTAGTGGTTTGCTATGTATTCATAGCTATATGAGCATACCTAATTATGACGAAAATGCAGCCGCCCATCTCCGCATCCAGCTCATGTCGCTGGTGCGCAGGTTAAGACGGGAGTCCGGGCACTCAAGCCTCTCCTTTGGGCAGATACGGCTGCTGGCTTCCATTGAACGCCTGGCACTGGAGGCGACCCCCTCGGCGTTAGCCAGGGCCGAGAATATGCAGAGCTCCAATCTCGCTGCAGCCTTGCGAGAGCTGGAGGCGCGGGAGCTGGTTTCCCGCCAGCCCGATCCGCGGGACAGGCGCAAAGTGCGCCTGTCGCTGACCGAGGCGGGCATGAGGGAGCTGACGGCCAATCGGCAGGGACGCGATCAGTGGCTGATGGCGGCGCTTGACTCCTTGTCGGCGCACGAGAGGGAACTCCTGTTACAGAGCGGGGCGGTCATGGAGAAATTGGCCTGCCTCCCCGACACACAAGGGTAGTGCCGCCATGCCAGGTCAAGGCGCTACCTCCTCTCTAATCCGCATGAACGTGGAGTCGAGTATGAAAACAGCCCTGATCACCCTGGATTATGTCGTTGATATCATGTGTGAGGGCGGCAAGGTCGCCCGTTGCGCCGCGCAGGCGGCCGAACGTCAAGTCATAGCAAATGCCAATCGGGCCATAGCGCTAGCCAGACGTCAGGGATGGCTGGTGATCCATGTTCGGGTCGGCTTCTCGGAACATTACCAGGAGCAGCCCAAGTTCTCGCGCCTCTTCGGGCGGGCCCATGAGCTGGGCGCCTTGAACCTGGCCGGCAGGGGGTGTGATTTTCACCCCGAGCTGGATGTGAGAGCAGAGGATGCCATCGTCACCAAGCAGAGGGTGAGTGCGTTTTACGCCACCTCGCTGGAGGCCATTTTGCGGGCCAACAAGATTGAGCGCCTGCTGATAGCCGGAGTGAGCAGTAGTTGGGCCGTGCACGCTGCCGCCCGTGATGCCCACGATCGTGATTACGAGGTGGTGGTGCTGGAGGATGCCTGTGCGGCCGCCAGCGAAGAGGAGCATCTGGCCGCCATGCGGCTGTTGGCAAACATAGCCCATGTCACCACCAGCCATGCCCTGGGTGAGCTATGAGCCGGGGCGGGGCCACGGTGCTTCGCTTGAAGCTGCAATGCCTGAAGCGGGAGATAAACTGGTCGCAACTGGGGTGTGTGCTGCTGCTCGGCGCCCCCTGGCTGCTCTTGTCCGTCCTGACCCAGGAGCCACTCTGGCTGCACTCCAGCATGGTGACCATGGGCGGCTACATAGCCGCCGAGCGCGGCGGACTGAGCGTGACCAGGAGTCTGCTGCAACTGCTGGGCATGGTGCTCAGTTTTTGGCTGCTCTATGTCACCCAGCCTTTGCCTGCGGGATTTGTGCTGCTCTGTATGCTGTTTGCCGTTGGCATCACATGGTTGGGTTACCGTTCGCCAGCCCTGAGATCCGTGGCCATCTTTACCTTCATTCCGGCTCTCTATCTGGCCTGTGAGCTGAGCGGTACCGCCACATCGCTTTTATCTCTGCTCGGCTACCTGCTGCTCGGGGGGGCCCCTGTACTGCTCCTGCTCGCTCTCCGGGCCTCCTTCCCCCAGGTCGCTCCGGAACCGGTAGCCTCCGCCTCTGCACCGCCCTGCTACCGCTCACCGCAGATTATCCTCCACCTGCTGGCTGCCGGGGTCAGTGTGGCGCTGGCCGCCCTGCTGGTGGAGTTGATCCACTTCCCCCACGGCCAGTGGCTCATCTGGTCTGCGGCCAGTGTGGCTGTAGGGGAGTGGTCTGCCTATCGGCACAAGTTTTCCCAACGAGTCACGGGTGCCCTGCTGGGTGTACCGATTGGCATAGCCCTGGGCATGTTCATGCCTCCCAGCCCCCTGCTATTTCATGGTTTGGCCCTGGCCATTCTGTTGAGCCTGGTCGCCTTCCCTCGTTACCTTTTGGCTTTTGCCGTGCGCAGCGGGTTGACCGCGCTCACGCTGACGTTGAGCAGCGGGACCATGGGCATGGCCACGGAGCGGATAGTCGATGTGCTGCTCGGCGGTGTGATGGCCTTGATCGTGATGTGGGCCATCAATCAGGGCTGCTTCTGGTACCGACGCATCCATCCCAAGCTTTAGCGGGGCGGGTGAGAGACTCTCTCTGAACGTGTTCAGGACAGCCCGAGCAGCAAACCCGGGCGAGTTCGCCCGGATTAGCCTGCGCTCGCTATGGGGCTTGGCTGTGCTGGGTGGGTGTCCACTGTTGTTCTATTTTTTTAGTCGTTCTATCAGCTCATATGCCGCCTCGATACGCGCATCGTTCGGATACCACTTGTTGGCCAGCAGTATGAGTGCGGTTTTTTGCCCCGGAATAAACACGGCATAGGTGGAGAAGCCGTTGGTGGAGCCTGTCTTGTTATACCAGGCCTGCTCTGGCCCCGCTTGGGGGGGAGTGAGGGGCTTGGCGCCCAGGCCTTTCATGATCCGCTCGCTGCTGTTGCCCGCCAACAACTTTTCTTTGGTCGTGGGCCAGGGGTAGTACTCCCACATCAGGGCTTGGGTAAACTCTCCGGTCTGGTAATACCCTTTGTGGGTCTCCGCTATGGCGTGCTGCCAGGCGGGCGACAGGGGCGTGATGGCCATGTTGAGATCGAGCCAGCGCAGCAGGTCGGCACTGCTGGACTTCAAACCATAGGCTTCGGCATCCAGAGGGCCCGGCGTGACGCGCACCGGCTCATCCAGTTTGTTGTAGCCCTGGGCGTATTCGGCCATCTGGTTTTCCGGCACCTTGACCCAGGAGTGTTTCATGCCCAGTGGCGTGAGCAGATCCTGCTCCATCGCCTCACTGAAGGGTTTCTGTAAGCTCTGTGCCGTGATCAACCCCAGCATGCCGATCCCCAGGTTGGAGTAAACCCGCTGGCTGCCTATGGGGGAAGTCGGCTGCCAGGCCTGGTACCAGGCCATCAGCTGCTCCTGGTTGGTCACTTCATCGGGGACGAAGAGGGGCATGCCCGAGGTGTGGGTGGCCAGATTGAGCAGCGTGACCCGATCGAAGGCGCTCCCCTTGAGGCTGGGGAGATAGTGGCTGGCCAGCTCGTTAAATTGCAATTTGCCCTGGCCCTGGGCATAGCTGGCCAGAGTGGCGGTGAAGGTCTTGCTCAGGGAGCCAATCTCAAAGAGGGTGGTGGGGGTGACGGCCTGGCCTGTCGCCTTGGAGGCCACGCCGTAGTTGTAAAAGGTGTGTTGGCCATCCACCGAGAGGGCCACGGCCATTCCCGGTATCTGATATTTGCTCATCAGGGGGCGGATGACGGCATCGACATCGGCTCGTGACACCTGACCAAAGGCGCTGCCCGCCGAGAGGGTCAACGCGCCCAACAGAACCACAGATAAAACATTCTTGTTACACCGCATCATCATTTCCGCTCGTCATTCAGGGTTGGGGTGCGCTAAGTGTGAGGCCTTACTGAGTCACGTAACAATCGATATTCATTTCAGGAGCCACTAAAAAAACGTATCCAGAGCGGCCATGCGATCCTGCATGGCCCGCCTTCCCCCTCAGGATTAGAGATGGTGGTGCTCACCGGTTGCGTTGTTAGGTGGCAGAGCCCTTGCGTTGGTTGCTGTTGCATCGCTCCTAGAGGAGAGAATAATCTGGCCAATATGAATCCTATCTCTATCTAACCCATACCGCCGCCGGAGGTGAAGATGTTGATGCAATGGCGCTGGCCTAACCGACAGGAGTGGCTGTTGACGGCCAAGCTGCTGGTCATCATGTTTACGGCCTATTTTGCGGCTCAACTGCTGGGGTTGAACTCGCCCATCTGGGCGGCAGCCACGGCAGCCATCATAGCGGG
>JBOFBS010000103.1:0-2992 GCA_051645725.1 Aeromonadaceae bacterium
TTCCTCACTCCAAGAGCAAGCCTGAGGATGACGAAGAGGATAATGACGGCTTCGATCACGATGGGATTGGAAAAGTTCGCGTTCTGTCTCGTCGTAATGAACCGGTTTCCAAGCGCCGTGAACCTGATGCCAACTTCTCCATGCCACGCATTCAGGCTGTGGATGAAGGGGAATTGCATGACCATGGTCCGACCATAGCTGATGAGCCAACACCGTCTGTCTCAACCGTCGATAAAGTGTGGCGTGATGTCTATCTGGTCAATATCATGGCACGAGAGGGGCATGAGCTGGATGGCCAGGATCTCCTGCGTGGCTTCAAGATGCTGGGCTTCCGTTTTGGCGAGATGGATATTTTTCACCGTCATCTTGAGCCGGATGGCCAGGGGGATGTGCTGTTCAGTGCGGTCAATATGGTCAAGCCAGGCACCTTCGATCCGGCCCGCATGGTTCACTTCTCGACGCCAGGGATTTCCCTCTTCATGCAGTTGCCCCATGCCGGGCGAGCCGAGGCCCATCTCAAGTTGATGATGCAAGCCGCCGATAAGCTGGCGGGTGAGGTGGATGGCCTGTTGATGGACATGGAACGCAAGCCCTTGACTGAATATATGCTCAACCAATACTTTGACGAATTGCGTGCCTACGATAGCCAGTAGAGCGAACGCTGTTTATTCGGGAAAAGAAGTGCGGCCCTAAGCCGCACTTTCTGTTTCTACTCTCTTCCTGTTTATCTCTAGCCCCTAGGAAGCCGCTCCATGTCTGATATCTCAACCAGGATGAATCAACTCATCACTATGCTGGCTCGTCACGAGCATGAATATTATGTGCTGGATGCCCCCACCATACCGGATGCCGAATATGATCGCCTGTTTCGGGAGTTACAGACTCTGGAGGCTGAGCATCCGGAACTGGTGCACAGCCACTCTCCAACCCAGCGGGTAGGGGGGGCGGCGCTGGCTGCTTTTGGCTCGGTCCGGCATGAGCAGCCTATGCTCTCGCTGGATAATGTCTTCAATGCCGAGGAGTTGCTGGCCTTTGGCCGTCGCATTCAGGAGCGCCTGGGGCATAACGAGCCGCTGACCTTTTGCTGTGAGCCCAAACTCGATGGTTTGGCGGTGAGCCTGCTCTATGAGGCGGGTCAACTGGTGCGAGCCGCCACCCGTGGGGATGGTGAGAGCGGGGAGGAGATCACAGCCAACGTGCGAACCATCCGCTCCATTCCCTTGACGCTGCTTGGGGACACCCCTCCTGCCCGGCTCGAGGTTCGTGGCGAGGTGTTTATGCCCAAGGCTGGGTTTGAGCGTTGGAATCTCGAGGCGCGTGACTCTGGGGAGAAGATCTTTGCCAACCCGCGCAATGCCGCCGCGGGCAGTCTGCGGCAGCTGGACCCACGCATTACGGCGCGTCGTCCTCTGGCCTTTTACGCCTATGGCATAGGGATAGTTGAGGGGCCTCAATTACCGGACTCCCACTACGCCCGTCTGATGTGGCTCAAGAGCCTGGGATTGCCAGTCAGCAGCGAGATAGCCTCAGGCCAGGGCATCGAGGCTTGCCAAGCCTATCATGATGCCATCTTGGCTCGACGTGATGAGCTACCCTTTGAGATCGATGGCGTGGTCTTCAAGGTGGACTCTTTGCCCATGCAGGAGCAATTGGGCTTTGTCTCTCGGGCGCCGCGCTGGGCCGTGGCCCACAAATTCCCGGCACAAGAGGAGCTGACGGAACTTAAGGAGATCGAATTTCAGGTCGGTCGCACCGGGGCTATCACGCCTGTGGCTCGCTTGGAGCCAGTATTTGTCGGTGGTGTCACCGTTTCCAATGCCACCTTGCACAATGCCGATGAGATAGAGCGGTTGGGGGTCATGGTCGGTGATACCGTGATTGTACGTCGGGCGGGTGACGTGATACCGCAGATAGTGGGTGTAGTGCTGGAGCGTCGAGATCCGCAACGCTGCCAACCCGTGCAGTTTCCTGCCGAGTGCCCAGTCTGCGGCTCTGAGGTCGAGCGACTGCCGGGTGAGGCGGTCGCTCGCTGCAGTGGAGGGCTCTTCTGTGAAGCGCAGCGCAAGGAGGCCATCAAACATTTTGCCGCCAGGCGTGCCATGGATATAGAGGGGCTGGGGGATAAGCTCATTGAGCAACTGGTTGATCGGCACCTGGTGACCACGCCTGCGGATCTCTTCCGGCTGGATGAGACAACCTTGAGCGAGCTGGAGCGGATGGGTAGCAAGTCGGCTCAGAAGCTGCTGCTGGCCATAGAGCAGGCTCGGCATACCACGCTGCCTCGTTTCTTGTTTGCCCTGGGGATCCGGGAGGTCGGTGAGGCAACGGCCCTGGCGCTGGCTAACCATTTTGGCGAATTGGCCCCTCTGATGACAGCGAGCGTGGAGGAGTTGCAACAGGTGAGCGATGTAGGTGAGGTGGTGGCCAAGCATGTCTACTACTTCTTCCGGCAGCCTCATAACCTGGAGGTGTTGCAGCAGTTGACTACCCCTGCGGCAGAAGGGGGGGCGGGCATAGACTGGCCTGCAATCAGCCGAGTTGAGCCGCAGGCCCAGCCACTGCTCGGTAAGACGCTGGTATTGACCGGTACTCTCACTCAAATGAGCCGGGATGAGGCCAAACAGGCGTTACAGGCCTTGGGCGCTAAGGTTGCAGGTTCTGTCTCGGCCAAGAGTAGTGCGGTGATCGCCGGTGCGGCGGCGGGCTCCAAGTTGGCCAAGGCGCAAGAGCTGGGCATACCTGTTCTGGACGAGAATCAATTGCTTGCCTTGCTTGCCGACCCAACAGCAGTGAGCTGGTAAAGAAATGTGAGGAGAAATGTGAGGACATCCATCTTGGTGGGTGGGAAGGGGGAGGAGGAGGACATCCAGCTTTGGGGAGGAGGAGGACATCCAGCTTTGAGACGCTCTCTCTTCCAGATCCAGAGGGATTGGACCAGAGGAATTGGACATCCACATTCAATCCCTCAGGAAATCCAACTAGGACATCCACT
>JBOFBS010000104.1:0-2153 GCA_051645725.1 Aeromonadaceae bacterium
ACCTCTCCGCTTAGCATCCTGACCGGCAGCCAAGGCTCGTCGAGCAGATTAAAACGCATTGTCATTGTCACTCCTTTGGTTATTCCCTGTTCCGGTAGATAAGCCCCAACTCCCCATCGAGCCGAACCACCAGCCCGCCATCCAACCGCCCCCTTCCTTCCCTATCGAGCAACAACGGGTAGCTGTAGCGAAGCAGCGGGCTCTGAGCAAAGGCTTGCACGTCGGGTTGCTGCTTGATGGCCTTAACCAGGGCTTGATTGGAGAGGTTGAGCTGGCGGGCGCAGAGTTGGCAGGCCAGTTCAGTTGAAAGCGGTGCATCGAGCGCGAAGGGCTCAGCATCAGGCGTCAAGGCCACCCCCTTGTCAGAGACAAAGAGCGGAATCACGGTGACGCTGGGTTTGCCCAGCCGGGTGCAGTTAATTAAGCCTTTGTCCTCGCCCTCCCCCTCTTCGTAGCCTCTGGGTTTGTTCGAATAAGTACCAAGGTCCGCATCGGCCCTGATAACAATATTGCGGGCCAGCTGCCGCTGGTGTTGCTCTGCAGCCAGATAAGTGGCGTAGCTGTATTCCTCGATATATTGGCGTAGCGCCTCACTCACCGAATCGGGCAACTCCCCATCGCCATAGACGGCCTGAACCAGCCGATCGATATCCTGGGGCAGTTGCAAGCTGGTTTCGCCGAGGAGCCGCACCCAGGTCATGGCGAGCAGGTAGGGATCGTAGACAAAGCGCCAACGGGTGGTCGCCAAATCGGGTAATTCACCGGGTAAGAGTCCGGCTACCGTCAACATCGGCTGACGATGAGGCTCGGGGCGGGCTGGGCGCTGATGGCGATGCAAGCGCCCCACCCGCTGCAATAGCAGATCGACCGGGGCGAGATCGCTGATTAAAAAGTCAAAATCAATGTCCAAAGATTGCTCGACAACTTGGGTTGCCACCAACAGGGCCCGGGCCGGGCGTTTCCCCTCTTTACCAAAGGTGGAGAGCACGGCAGCTTCTCGCTGTGCCCGTTCATCGGACGGGAAACGGGCATGAAAAATCTGCAGGGTGAGATCTTCCGGCGCCTTGGCCTTGAGCAGGCTATAGAGCTGCTGCGCCCGCTCGACCGTATTGACGATGATGGCGCCGCAACCGCCGTGGGTCAGGGCCTCAAGTGCTACGCAGAGCAACTCCTCGGGTGTAGTACCGCATCCGGCCAACCGGACGGGCTCCATCATTCGGCTTTCTATCTGGTCATCCCAGTCGAGGCCCCTGTCATCGGCAAGCACCAACCGCGGATAGGCAAGCTCTGGCAGCACTGCAGGGTCAACCCGCCATGCCTTGAGCAAACCATCACGACGCTTGGTTGGCAGGGTGGCACTCATCAGGATAACTGAGCAGCCCAGGCCTTTTAGCCAGCGCAGCAGCGCTTCAATCAGCCCTTCGGTATAGGTGTCGTAGGCATGAACTTCATCGAGCACCACCACTCGATTGGCCAGCCCCCAGAGCCGCACGAAGTGATGTTTGACATTCAGCACAGAGAAGAGCGCCTGATCGATGGTGCCCACTCCATAGGGAGCGATCAGCGGTCGCTTGCGACGGGAGAACCAGCGGGCGGCTTCTACTCCCTCACTCTGCTTGCCATCGTCACCCCACACGTCCTTGAGCGCTGCCATCATCTCGTGACGAGCGGCGCCACCGTGGATCAGTTGCAGATCGGGCGCCGAACCGTGTGCAAAAGCATCCATAAACTGGCGAGCACGGGCAAACAGTGCATTGCCGGTGGCCTGGGTTGGCAAGGCCAGATAGAAGCCGCGATGGCCATTCGTACGCTGCAAGTGCAGATGCGCCATAAAGGCGAGCTCTGTCTTGCCCTCCCCCATGGGGGCCTCCACCAGCAGCAAAGCGGGCCCTTGGCTCGCTTGTAACAGCTCTATACCCTGGCTCTGCAGGGCTCGTGGTATGACAGGCTTATCGGCAGCCAACATTTGGCCAAGTTGCCTATCAAGTGGGACGGGTTCTGCGAGCAAAGGTGAAAAGGAACGCCAGCCGATCGCCGTCAGCGCCTCATGAGCCAGTCTTTTGGCATGGAGGTAGTGTTGCCTGAGATCGTCGTGACGAATACCGAGGGGAAACCACTCGGGGTTAGAGCCGATCCAGTCGGAAATAGAAGTC
>JBOFBS010000105.1:0-9197 GCA_051645725.1 Aeromonadaceae bacterium
CTGGCCACGGCCATGCAGCGCTATGTTGAACAGCTGGGCTTGCAAAACCTGGAGGGAGTGGCTGCCACCCGGCTGCCGGGTGTGCGCTTCTTTCGCACCACGCAAGGGAATCCGCGCCAGCCTCTCACCTATCAGTCCGGCTTGCTCCTCATGGGACAAGGGAGCAAGATCATTCATCTGGGGGAGCAGCAGGTGGCCTATGGCCCCGACTCCTATCTGGTAGTCGGCGTACCGCTGCCCCTGGAGTGCGAGGCGCACTGCAGCCCCGAGGAACCCATACTCGGGCTGGCGATCGACATCGATACTCAGTCGCTGCATCAGCTGGTGGAGCAACTGTTTTCACCCGAGATGCCCATGGAACCCTGCCGCTCCATCGAGTGCGGCCTCTCCAGCGTCAAGCTCTCCCCCCCTCTGCTTGATGCCTGCGAACGCCTGCTCGGCGCCCTGGCCATTGAAGCCGAAGCCACCATTCTCGGCCCCGGCATACTGCAGGAGATCCTCTATCGTGTCCTGACTGGCCCCAACGGCTATGTGCTGCTGGAGCTGGCCCGTCACGATAGCCACTATGCCCGCATCGCCCGGGTGCTGGGGCGCATACACCGTGACTATGCTGCACCGCTGACCGTCGAGAGCCTGGCCACCGAGGCGCACATGAGTGTCTCATCGTTCCACCGCGCCTTTCGCCAGGTGACACGGGTCTCGCCCCTGCAGTACATGAAACAGATCCGCCTCAATCGGGCACGGGAGCTGATCCAACGCGAAGGACGCGGCATAGCCGAAGCCGCCAGCCTGGTGGGCTATAACAGCCCCTCCCAGTTCAGTCGCGAATACAAACGCCATTTTCAGAACAACCCGCGGGGCGATCAGCCGAACAGTTAGCTCGCCCGCCGCTGAACCTCAGCTCAGGCTGCAAAACCTCAGGTCAGACTGCAAAACCTCAGGTCAGATAGTAACGCCAGGCCCGCACCGGCTCGGAATAGCCGATGCGCTGACAGAATGGTGCCAGATCATGATTGGCCTGCTCCAGACTCATAGCCGACCCTCCCGTCTGCTCACACCAGCTCACAAACTCCTGAGTGTTGAAGATGAAGTGATCCCCATGCCGATCCGCATGAGAGGCGATAATGGCAACCGCATGTTCCATCTCCATGATGGCCCCCTGACACACAGCAACTGTTACTCCAAGTATAGAGGCTGACCTGGGAAGTGGCGGCAGGAGAAGGCATAGCAAGGGAAGATAAGGAATAGCCAACCAGGCCGGTTGAAGCCTGGTTGGTCGGGACCGCAGACGCTAGCGGCTTGCAGGAGCAGGCTGGTAGTAACTCACGCTCAACTTGATGGTCGATACCTTGGCATACCCCTTGATGCCAACATAGCCCTGAATGCCCGCTGGTAGTCTGCAGCTTTCCCGGCTGGACGCTGCCAATGGACGACAGTCGAACTGACTCGCCGTGGGTTTTCCCCCCTTACGCACATAGAGATCCGCATCCCCAGTCCCCGACAGGGTGAGCGTCAGACTATTGCCTGTCGAGCTAAAAGGCCCGAAATAGAGCCACTTGCCTTTGCCAACCGTGGCCGTGAACTCCTCCTTTTTACGTTCGAGCGGCGGCGGAGTCTGGCTATCACCACACTGCACGCCTACGGCCATGAAGGCAGCAGCAACCGCCTTCTCATCCAGTTTCTCATCCACGGCGGCATGAAGTACCCCACAGGCGGCCTCATTAAAGCTGCTGCGTGCCGTCCAGTAGTGCTGGTTAGCCCGGGCAAAGACGACGAAGGCTTGGCGGATACTCCAACCAGGCGTGGTCGCCAGCAGATAGAAGGCCCGGTTGAATACACCCGAGGAGTAATGGACATCCATGCCAGGCCGAAACTTGCTGGCGTGCTCTATGCTCACGCCATCCAGGGCGGGGCGATCCAGATAACGCAACGCCCCCTGCCCCTTGATGATGGAACTACCGACCTGCCAATCTACCTGGCATGCCCCCTGGCTATCCATCTGATGCAGACACTCGGCCGCTTCGCCTGCCATGTCGGAGAAGGCCTCATTGATGCCACCGGACTGCCCGGCATAGTTGAGGGCGGAGTTCTGCTCGGTAAAGCCGTGACTCACCTCGTGGCTGACGACATCCAGCGCCACCAACGGATAGAAGTTGCGCGCCCCATCCCCGAAGGTCATGGCCTCCCCATCCCAAAAGGCATTCTCATAGTTCGTCAGGTAATGCACCCGCAGCAAGAGTGGTTGCTTGAGCGGGGCCACCCCCAGCCACTGCTGGTAGAGACGATAGGTTTCATGGCCAAAGGCATGTGCATCATTAAGGGGCGAATAGGCGCCGTTGATGGCATGTCCCGGGCTCTCCCAGCAGCTGAAATGGTAGGGCTCATCACCGCGGGTGCCATGCTGCAGATCTATGGTGGTCACGTTAGCCGATTGCAGCCGGCAATCGCTCCCTAAGGCGGTCACCTGCAGCCCGGGAAACTGCTCTCCGTAACGATAGCGTCCCGTCTTCACATTCCCCCCAGGCCCTGTGGCCAACACGTCATGGGTTAACCCATCATGCTGCTCGATCACCTCGCCACTGTTGGCATCCAGCACGACCACGGGCCGGATCGGCCCGTTAGTACCATGAGAGAAGAATGTCACCAGATAGGCCAGGCGCTCAACCTCCCCATCCAGTGTCACCACTAGCTCACTGCTCATACGGCTCACCTGCTTGGCATCGGGATAGAGCGCCCTAGCCTGTTGCTCCGCCTGTTTGGGCTCATAGGCAGGCTGCACACTGCTGAGCACAATCTGCTCTGCCACTCGTCCTGTCACCGCCGGTATGCGCGGCGAGCCGGCTCTGTGCTCGATGATTTCGCCCCCCAGCACGCGCACGCCGCGATAGTACTGCCATTTGCGCAGATGTCGGCCCGTCGCCGCCACCAGGCCGGCCTGGGAAGGCCGAGTCCGGAACTCCATATCAGGGTCAGCCAGTTGAGGGCCTAGCGCAGTGGATAACGTCAGATAAGAGGCATCGCGCCATTGCGCGGCCTGAGTAGCGAATGAACAGACCGGGGAGATGAGTATGCCTAACAGGGAAAGCTGAAAATAACGCGGTGAATTATGCAACATGAGTAATCCTCGAGGAATAAAATAGTGTTGCCCCCCAAATGGGTTGGCAGTTCACTATTGTCGAATTACTCATGTTTTCCCTTGCGGGTAATGACAGTGATGTAATATCTAACGGATTGAATAGTAAAAAGTGCAGTCTATAAATTTAGGATAAATAAAAAGCCCGGATCGAACTCCGGGCTTTCTCTCGACCTAGCTTACGGCTTGGTATAATAAGTGACGGAGAGTTTATAAGTGGAGGTACCACTAAAACCTTGAACCCCGACATAGATATCTGAGCCTGGCAGTATGCTGCAACGCTCGGCACTATCTCGCTCAAAGGGACGGCAATCATATTGAGTTTCGGTCGGCTTGGCGCCGCGGCGCACATACAGATCCGAATTACCTACCCCCGTTAGCTGGGCAATCAAAGAGCGGTTCACACTCTTGAAGGGGCCATAGTAGTGCCACACACCCTGTACTAGATCACCTGAGTACTCTTTGACCACTGGGGTGACAAAACCGGCACATTTTGCACCGACCTGCGCCAGAGTATCCCGGATCACCTTCTTCTCAGCACCCGAACCATATCCCAGTTCTGAAGCCGCATACTCGACACCACAAGCCGCGTCATTAAAGTTGCTGGTGCTGGTCCAGTAGTTTTGGTTAGCCTTGGCAAATATCTGGAAGGTCTTCTTCACGCCCCAACCCGGTTGCGAGGAAAGCAGGTAAAACGCCTTGTTATAGACCCCTGAGGAGTAGTGAACATCCATGTAATCATTGAAATCAGCGGCGTTATCAATTGAGATACCATCCTGCGGCGGATTATCCATATAACGCAGGGCACCCTGCCCCTTGAATATGGTAGCGCCAACCTGATAATCCACTGTGCAGCTGCCATCGGCCTTGATAGTCCGATAACACTCGGCAGCTTCACCGGCAATATCAGAGAAGGATTCGTTAAGCCCGCCCGACTGTCCCCAATACTCCAGCCCTGAGTTTTGCTCGGTGAAACCATGGCTGACTTCGTGACTGACTATATCCAAAGAGACAAGCGGGTAGAACCTAGTCGCCCCATCACCGAAGGTCATGCTGGTACCGTCCCAGAAGGCATTTTCATAGCCATTGCCATAGTGAACCTTCATCAACAGCTGGAAGGTCAAAGGCGTCGTCTTCAGCCAATCCTTATACATGTTAAACACGACGTTACCGAAGTAGTGAGCATCGTTAAGTGGTGAGTAGGCACCGTTGATGGCCTGGTAGTTATTGCGGACACAGGTAAAGGTAAAGGCATTTGTGACACTAGAGCCATCATAGCTATGATCCAGATTGATGGTCCTGACATTCGGCGTTTCCAGGCTGCACGTTGTGCCATTTCTGGTCACATCTAGCTTGGGATACTGGGTACCGTAGATGTACCGTCCCGACTTGGTATTTCCTCCTGGTCCAGTTCCAATCTGTAAATGGGTCAAGCCATCGAAGTTACGCAGCACAACACCAGTCTGGGCATCCAGCAAAATATTGGGGCGCTTGGGGCCCTCTTTGGTATCAGCAAAAAAGGTAACCAGATAGGCCAGAGTCTCTTTGCTTCCTTCTACATTGATGACCAGCTCGGTCTTGGCCCGCTTAACATTGACGGCATCAGGATAGAGATCCAGTGCGGTCTGCAGCGCAGTCTCTTTATTCAAGCGTGGAGTAAGCTGAGTCAGGCTCAACCCTTCAACCACTGACCCTGTTACAGCCGGAACCGAGGTGGCTGGCTTGGCGTGTTCGATCACTTCTGCACCCAATACGCGGATCCCTTTATAGTACTGGTACTTGCGCAGGTGAGGAGTATTGACAATGGTTTGTTTTGAATTTTTCGGAATAAAGCTTACCGCGCCACCTTGAACACCCTGCTTGGCTGCTTTTACCAGAGTTGAGTTACTGGCATCGACCCAAGTTGCGGCCGGCGCTGCTATAGATATTAACGTTCCAGTTAAACCTAAAGCCATGGAAACCAACGCTGATACGGTTTGTTTCTTATGTGCTCTCACTATTATCTCTCCATGAAATTATATATTTGCCCGTTTATAGATGCCATTGCGATGGAAGAACCACCTGCTTGATCTCTTGCGAAATTAAACTTTAAAAACCAAGCGGATTAACCAAGGCAGCACCTGGGCGCATACGCTATAACATTCAGCCAGAGTTAACAGTGCCAGAAGTAACAGGTCAAATGCATGCAAGACAAATATCCTGCCAAAACCAACAAGCATTATTAAATTATTAATTAAGTAACTTAAACATCAATAGCCGCAACAATCTGATCAGAAAGGAATTTTACAGGTTCAAAGTTTTGGCGTGTGTTTTTTTTGACCGAAAAATCATGTTCCAATTAATAGTGAACGATTAACTTTAGAATAAAACACTATGAAAGTGAGACCTTCAATCCCCCGTCATATTTGACAGTTAAATTTAATAGATAAGGAAAAAGCACCAGATAAGACTTCCTGGTGCTTTTTCCTTCAAAAAGAAACGATGTTGTGCTTACATCTTGCGCATGTTGATATTCATGATCTGGATGCGATAGGCGATCTGGCGCGGCGTCATGCCGAGCAGGCGGGCTGCCTTGGCCTGTACCCAACCACAACGCTCCAGCGCCGCGATCAACCGCTGACGCTCATCCAGCTGTGGATCGTTGAAGTCCATCTCTGTGCTGGCCTGGCGAGCCACAGCCGCACCACTGCTGGTGGCCATGCGCGGCTCCTGATTGTTGCTGTTGAAGACCACCACATCCCGATCGATGAGCCCGGACTCCGACATGATGGAGGCTCGCTCCAGACAGTTCTCCAGCTCGCGAACGTTGCCAGGCCAGTCGTGGCCCAACAGCAGACGCAGGGCCCCATCACTGATCTTGATCTCGCGTCCCTGCTTCTGCGAGAGCTTGCTGACCAAGAAGCGCGCCAGTTCGGGGATATCCTCCAACCGCTCGCGCAGGGCGGGCAGTTGAATGGGCATCACGTTGAGGCGATAGTAGAGATCCTCCCGGAAACGCCCCTGCCGCACCTCATCCTCCAGATTACGGTTGGTCGCCGCAACTATACGTACATCCACCGAAATGGTGTCACTCCCACCAACCCGCTCCATCTCACCCTCTTGCAAGATGCGCAGCAACTTGGCCTGGAAGGAGGCACTGATCTCACCTATCTCGTCCAGAAACAGGGTGCCGCCATCGGCCAGTTCGAAACGCCCCTTGCGCATCTTCACCGCCCCGGTGAAGGCCCCCTTCTCATGACCGAAGAGTTCACTCTCCAGCAGTGAGTCGGGCAAGGCTGCACAGTTGAGTTTGACAAAGGGGCCGGAAGCCCGCGGCGAGTTGTAGTGAATGGCGTTGGCGATCAGCTCCTTACCCGTCCCGCTCTCACCCCGCACCAGTACTGTGGTATCCCACTTGGCCACCTGGCGTATGGAGTCGAAGATCTGCCGCATGGCGACCGTCTGCCCCACCATGTTGTCAAAGCCGTACTGGCTGCGCACCTTGCGGCGCAGGCTGTCCCGCTCGGTACGGATCGCCTCGTGAGCCTGATTGGCCTGGCCGACCAGGCGAACTGTCTGGGCGGTGAGGTTGGCCACCATCTCCAGGAAACGGGTTCGGGCCGGTAACCCCTCTTCGTCGGCCGACATGGGCTGCGCCGCCAGTACGCCTATGGGACGGCTATCGGCCCCAGGGATCGGCACACAGATGAAGGGCAAGCCATAGTCGTAGAGATTGAGACGGTCGAGGAAACGGGGGTCATCCGCAACCCTGGCTATCACCAAAGAGTGGCCCTGGTGCATCACGGTACCGAGAATCCCCTCCCCCATGCGATAACGCACGCTGCGAACATCCTTGATCACCTCGGCATCGATGCCGTGCATGGCCTGCACAAACAGAGCGCTGCGATCATGGTCAAACAGCGAAACCATGCCATATTGCATCTGGGCATGATCGTGCAGGCTCTGCAGCATGGCCCCCAGCGTCTGCTCCAAATCCAACGAGCGGCTGAGCACCACACTGATC
Source organism: Aeromonadaceae bacterium (assembly GCA_051645725.1). GTDB lineage: Bacteria > Pseudomonadota > Gammaproteobacteria > Enterobacterales > Aeromonadaceae > Pseudaeromonas. The sequence goes on from JBOFBS010000105.1 coordinate 7,137, forward strand.
TGATGCAGGGCATTGAGTTGCTGCTGCATGCTCAAACTACGATTGGCGGCCTGGGGCACCGCAGTGGAAGAGAAGTTGCTCATTTAACTAGCCTCCTGGCAATGCAGCAACGGAAGACGCAAGCGGATGCAACACCCACCCAACTCACTCTGGTTCACTTCGATCACACCCTTGTGATCCGTGATAATACTTTGCACCAAGCTCAGCTCTATCCCTCCGGAGCACTCGGCAGAGAGCGCGGTAAAGGGTTGCAATAATTTATGGGAGGCCAGCGCCTCCGGGGCCGGGCCATTGTCTTCGACACTCAGACTCAGCTCCTGCCCCTGCACACTGACCTCCAGCCTCACCACGCCGCCTCGCTCCGACCCCACCAGCAGGCAGGCACGCTCGAGTAACAGGCACAAGGCGGTAAGCAGACGTAGCTTCTGTCCGGCCAGTTCAATCGCCAACTCCGGAATGACGATCTGCAACGAGAGCTGACCACTGCGGCTGCGCGGCAGGAAAAGATCCTGCAGATCGGCCAGGACCTCCTGCAATTTGAAGTGAGAGCGTTTGACCACCTGTAACCGTGGGCGACAGGCATCCAGACGACGCATGGCCTGGGTTCCCTCATCCAGCGCCACCTTCATGGCCAACTGGTTACGCGGTTCACTGTCTGGCGTCAGGCGCAGTGCCGCCCGCAACAGGTTGAGCGGTGCCTGCATCTGCACCAGGGCCGCATCCAGCGTCTCGCTGACGGCCGCCAGCATCTTCTGCTCCTCAATCTCGCCACGCAGATGGGCCAGACGCATCTGTTCGATCTGCTCCTTGCGCTCGGTCAGATCGGCGATGATGAGCAGGGTGCAGGGGCGCTTGCCCTCACCGAAGTAGTGGCTCGCCTCTTCATTGAGCTCCAGCAAGGAGCTGCAAATCACACTGAACCAGCGCTTGTTACCCCGTATGGTCAGCGGGCGCCACTGCTCGGGCGTTAAGGTGGTGGTGCGGAATTCGGAACCGAAGCCCAGGGCCGTAAAGGGCTCAGCCCCCTTCAGGTCAGTACGCAGCGTCTTGTAGACCAGGTTATCCAACACCACCTCGCCCTCTTCGTTGAGCACGGCCACCGCCCAGGGTGCGGCATTGAGGACAGCCTCAATCAGCGTCATCTGGTTATGCACCCTCTGCTCCAGGGCAAAGCTGGCACTGATGTCGCGATGCATTCCCAAGAAGTGGGTGATCTGGCCATCGCCGCCTATCACGGGCGTCACCGTGACTTCTGCCAGATAGACGGAACCATCCTTGCGTTTGTTGAGTAGCCGCCCCACCCAGGGACGGCGATCCTGCAGTTGCTTCCACAGCTCTTCATAACGGGCTCTGGGGGTCTGCTGGCTGGAGAGGATGTTGTGATTCCGCCCCTTGAGTTCACCTCGGCGATAACCGGTCAGCCGACAGAAAGCCAGGTTGCAGTAAAGGATGTTCGCCCTGGGGTCTGTGATGGAGATGGCAATGGAAGATTGCTCCACCACCTCCAAAAAGAGTTCAAGGGGCAGGATCTGCAGCGCGTATTGAAGAGCCTGATGATCGAGGCTCAATTCGCTGGCGGGCTCGGTCTGCAGAGCTGTCATCTGGCTCATGGAAACTCCTTGCATGGCATGCAGTGAGGCTTATCTCAACTGCTGTGTGCTATCTGACAATTTGTCTGCTCTGTCGCTCATGACGGGGCGAAATGTCAGTCTCAGATGAGTAAAAGCAATTCCTGTGCCCACAAATAAAAAAGCTGAGCCTGCGTTCGGTTTTGTCAGTTTTCGCGCCAAAACCATGCATAAACAAAGGGTTTGTTTGGCGTTTGTCGGGAGCTTTGTCGGAATTAAGCCGTTAGCTCAACCCACAATGGCTCACTATGCACCAGATCGGGGCTTGCTAGGCGGAAGGCGTCGTCATGGCACAAAAATCGCACCTCGGCTCACAGTTAACATTGCACAAGGAATGCGCTGTCATGAAAGAACTGCTGTTAATCGCCCTGGCCAATGGCTTGGTCAATAACGTGGTGCTATCCCGATTTCTGGGGTTATGCTCCTTCATGGG
>JBOFBS010000106.1:0-5104 GCA_051645725.1 Aeromonadaceae bacterium
GCCCATCGACGGTTTTCAAGACCGTTGCATTAAGCCGCTCTGCCACCCCTCCGAACGGCCAAGATAGTACTAAAGGCCAAACTGCTTGTAAACACTTAATCCCCCTAGATAAATCAATCGCTCACGCTTTAATCGCCGTTCGCACAAATGATGAACTAAAGTTGAAAAAGCCCCGCTTCCGAGTCACAGTGGAACTCCAACTTGTTACCTGATGGAATCATATAGATGCAAACTTCTGACATTTTGGTCTCTAGCAAGGCCCTCTCCCACAGCACGGACAAGGTGTTACGCAATACCTACCTGCTGCTGGCCCTGACCCTGATGTTCGCCAGCGTGACAGCCGGACTCAGTGCCGCACTGGCACTGCCTGCACCTGGTCTCATCATCACACTGGTCGGTTTTTACGGTTTAATGTTTCTGACCGAACGCAATCGCAACTCAGGCCTGGGGCTGCTTTTTGCCTTTGCCTTCACCGGGTTTGTGGGTTACACCCTGGGCCCCATCCTCAATATGGTGATCAAGGGACAAGGCATCGAAACCGTCATGCTGGCTCTGGGCGGTACGGCCCTCACCTTCTTCGCCCTCTCGGCGTATGTGCTCATCAGCCGCAAAGACATGTCCTTTCTCGGCGGTATGCTGACAGCCGGTTTTGTGGTGATACTGGTGGTGATGGTGGCCAACCTCTTCTTGCAGATCCCGGCCCTGCATCTGGCACTCAGTGGGCTCTTCATTCTCTTTTCCAGTGGTGCCATCCTCTGGCAGACCAGTGCCATCATCCACGGCGGCGAAACCAATTATATCTCGGCCACTGTGTCGCTCTTTGTCTCCATCTTCAACATCTTCGTCAGCCTGCTCAACCTGCTCGGCGGCAACCGCAACTAACACTCTGCATGCGCCATCCAGGGCGGAATCTTTCCGCCCTTATCCTTATCTTCTGTATTGTTATATTTTTTAGGTATGATGAGCCAAACTCAGCTCACTCGGTCCTAGCATGTCGGAGTCATTCTCTTTTTTTCTGCGTCGCCTCGTCAGTGATAGTCATTTCTTCTTCGCCGGCAAGGTGATGGTCGCCATCATTGGAACGCTTCTCCCTGGATTTTTCTTTGGCATGAGCCACGAGTCGGTCATCCTCTCCCTCGGCGTGGTCGCTGGCGCCATAGGCGAGCCCGATGACAGCGTTCCCGGACGCATCAAAAACCTGGCGGTGACGCTGCTGTGCTTTGTTATTGCCACCACCTCGGTACAGTTGCTCTACCCCTATCCTTGGCTCTTTGCCTTGGGGCTATTTAGCTCGACTCTGGGTTTTATCATGCTCGGTGCCTTGGGCCCTCGTTATGCCACCATCAGTTTCGGCTCGCTTCTGGTCGCGATCTACTCCATGCTGGGAGCCGCGCACGCCCCCAATCTGTGGCATCAACCACTCTGGTTGTGCCTCGGTGCCCTATGGTATGGCCTTGTCTCCCTCATCTGGCTAAAACTGCTGCCCCATAAAGCAGTTCACGAGCAGTTGGCGCAACTCTTCTTCTCCCTGGGCCGGTATTGCCACGAGAAATCCCGCTTCTTTCCCGTTACCCGCGAAAATATGAACCAGATCCGCCACAACCTGGCCATCTTGAACATCAGTTGCACCCATAACATGCAGCTGAGTAAAGAGATGCTCAGTGGTCGACTCAGCGCAGGCTGGGATCCGCACCTGGAACGATTATTACAACTCTACCTGCTCGCCCAAGAGATCCACGAGCGCATCCTCTCAAGCCACTATCTCTATGACAAATTACAACAGGAGATCCAGCGCGATGAAATCCTGGATGGTTTTCGAGAGGTACTGGAGCAGATAGGACAGGGCTGCGAACAACTCGGCAGTGCCATCCGCATGCACCACCATTTTACGCCCGGCAAAGGGTTAAACTGGGTCATGAGTGCGTTACAGGATCAGCTGAATTACACCCACCAACAGCACCATTTTTCGGGCCCCTTACACACGGCACTGGACTTCTTGCAACAAAATCTGGCTGCCCTGCTCAGCCTGCTGCAGCAGGCCAGCCCGCTTACAGGCCACTTCGATCGCCCCATAGATAGCCGAGAAAGCCGACAACTGACACGCACCGCCCATGCCTTAAGCGATGTAAGCCAACAGCTCACCTCCGCATCACCACTCTTTCGGCATGGCATCAGAATGGCACTCTGCCTGGTCTCGGCCTATGGTCTGCTGCAACTGTTTCATATTCAACAGGGCTTCTGGGTACTACTCACCTGCCTGTTTGTCTGCCAGTCGAGTTTTAGCGCCACCAGACGGCGCATAGTCGAGCGGATTGCCGGTACCCTGCTGGGGATCCTGCTCGGGATTCCTCTGCTTTGGTTAACACCAAGTGTCACAGGACAACTCATCGGCATGGCCCTGGCTGCCGTACTCTTCTTCTCTCAGCTGAGAAACAACTACAGCGCAGCCGTTACCTTTATTACCCTCTATGCCCTCACTGCCTTCGGCCTGCTTGGTGTACAGAGTAACGTCCTCATGCTCCCGCGCCTGCTCGATACCCTGATAGGAGCCTTGATTGCCTTTGCCGCCGTCATGTGGATCTGGCCGGATTGGCAATATAAGCGCATTCCGTCTTTGCTCGCCCAATCCCTACGCCATAACGGTCGCTACCTGCAGGCCATAATCCGGAGTATGCAGCAACAGTCCCAACCCCAAGCAGAGGACGAGCTGAGCTATCGCGTGGCCCGCCGCCAGGCTCATCTGGCTGATAGTGCCTTGGCACAAGCGTGGCAAAACATGCTCCTCGAGCCCAAGAGCAAACGTCGCTTCTTGAAGCTCTGTGCCAGCCTGACTCATCGCAGCCACAGCATCATCTCCTATATTTCAACCCTGGGTGCCCACAAACACCGACTTGGCCGTTACCTTACCCTTGAACAGCAAGAGCTGATAAATGAGATAAAAAGTGTTCTGGAGGCAACCGCCGATATGCTCAGTGGGCAAAAAGTGGAGATCGCCCTCATTCAGCTCAAAGAGCCGAAACCTTCCGCATTGACCGCTGGCGATATTGAGCCCGATTGGCTGATCCAGCAGGAACTGTGGCTTATTGCCGAGCAGGCCAATGAGTTACTGCGCCTGACCTGGCTATTAGAGCCAATGCGATTGTCGAGCAGTGACTGAGTGGTAGAATAACCGCCTACAAGCGAGGTCAGATATGTTGGAAGTTGCAGGCAAACTCATCGATACCGATCAGCATGGTTATCTGAAACATCAGGATGAGTGGAGTGAAGCGGTGGCAGAAGCGATTGCTGCCCAAGAGATGATCCCCATGACCCCAGCGCACTGGGAGGTGATCTGGTTTGTCAGGGAGTTCTATCACGAGTATCGCACCTCTCCTGCCATTCGAGCGCTGGTCAAGGCCATGGAGCAGAAATATGGGGCGGAGAAAGGGAGCAGCCGTTATCTCTATAAGCTGTTTCCCAAAGGGCCAGCCAAACAGGCCACCAAGATAGCGGGGCTACCCAAGCCGGTAAAGTGCATCTAACCGACGAGAATGGCGCTCAAACGAACAAATCCGCACATTCAGAGACGCGCGTCAGCCATACAGGCTCGCGCGCTCTTTTGTACCAAACCCGAAACAGCAGGCTATAGAGACGCTTGCGCCAAGGCGCATACCAGCAAACAAAAGGAAACGCGAGAAAACCCACGATACAGACATAGAGTCGGCGCAAAAACAGATGTAGCAAAGAGAAACGCTTAGCCAAGATGCCATCCTCCTGTTGCACAACATAAGATGTACAAAATTAATCCTATATCAGGCAGGAGTAGATTTACTATACCAGGCTGAAGGCGTCAATCCGTGGTGCGCCAGATCACAAATATGTCATCTTCAGAGCCACGAGCCAGATGTGTTTGATATCTCTGCTGTCGAGTCTGACTGGATTTAGAAGAGGAGAGATGGAGGCGCGTTCCGGAGTCGAACCGGACTAGACGGATTTGCAATCCGCTACATAACCGCTTTGTTAACGCGCCTGAGAGACGTTGTTGCTTCGCAACTTGGAGCGGGAAACGAGACTCGAACTCGCGACCCTAACCTTGGCAAGGTTATGCTCTACCAACTGAGCTATTCCCGCTTTGCAGATGCCGTCTTGCTAGAAGACGGGCGAATTATACGTAGAGTCTCGCCCAGGTCAAAACAATTTTTATCGTTAACGATTCAACTGCTTAGCAAATAGCCGACCCACTCGTTAGCGCTACAAAACAGAAAAGGCCACCTGCGTGGCCTTTCTGCCAAATCAGCTACCCTTCTTGGCAGCCGCTTTGCTTTCCATGACTACCCAGCGCCCCCCTTCGGAGTAATAGGCACTCCAGCCGGTGGCCTTGCCATTTACCTCACTCATCACATACTGCTCCTTGGTCTTGCGACTAAAGCGCACTATGGCCGGGTTACCGTCGGGATCGGCTACCGGAGCCTCCGCCAAGTAGCGATGCTTGGGCGCCAATCGCTCCTTGAATTGCACCAGTTCAGCGACCAGTGGTGCACGGGTTTCCCGTGACTTGGGGAAGGTACTCGCCGCCAAAAAGAGCCCCGCCGCGCCATCGCGCAGCACGAAATAGGCATCCGACTGGCTACATTTGAGCTCAGGCAGCGGCACAGGATCCTCTTTGGGTGGCGCTATCTCACCGTTCTTCAGGATCTTGCGCGTGTTCTTGCACCCCTCACCAGTACAGGCCATAAACTTGCCAAAACGTCCGGTTTTCAACTGCATTTGCGCACCACAGCGTTCGCAGTCGATCACAGGTCCTTCGTAGCCCTTGAGACGGAACTGCCCCTGCTCTATCACATAGCCATCGCAGTCCGGATTATTACCGCAGACATGCAGCTTACGCTTCTCATCGATGAGATAGGAGTCCATGGCCGTGCCGCACTTGGGGCAACGGCGCATGGCGCGCAGGGCATTCACTTCACCCTCTTCGGAGTCGGCAGCAATAAACTCATCCCCTGGCACCAGGTTGATGGTTTTCTTGCAGCGCTCCTTGGGCGGCAACGCATAACCTGAGCACCCCAGGAATACCCCAGTGGTGGCGGTACGGATCCCCATCTTGCGGTTACAATCCGGGCAATCG
>JBOFBS010000107.1:0-8874 GCA_051645725.1 Aeromonadaceae bacterium
CATCGACTCGCGGTTTATGCTCCACGCTTCCTCCCCACACTCGGTCGCCCTCATGCAGTTGCGCTTCACTTCGTTCGCTGTGATCAACTCACGGCGGGACTTTCACCCGCAGGCATGCGCCCATGCTGGGCGCACTAAAGACAAAAAAGGTGGCCATTGCCACCGTCTTTTCTGATCAACCACCAGCCGTTGCCGAACCTGTTGCAAGCGGTGCTTACACCACCAGACGGGCTGGAATAAGAAAACTAAAACAGCTTCCCTTGCCCAGCTCACTCTCTACTTCAAGCTGTGTATCGTGGTGGCTCAAGGCATGCTTGACGATTGCCAGACCCAGCCCTGCGCCCCCGGTCTGGCGGGAACGAGCCCTGTCTACCCGATAGAAACGTTCCGTGAGTTTTCCCAGGTGCTCCTTGGCGATCCCCTCACCCTCATCTATGACAGCAAAACGGGCCTTAGCACCGACTCGCTGCCACTCGACACGAATGGTTTTGCCCGGTGGCGTGTACTTGATGGCATTGTTAATGAGGTTGGTCAAGGCACTGCGCAACTGCTCACCATCCCCATGTATCTTGAGGGTAGGATCGACCCGAAACTCAAACCTGTGTTCCGCCTCACCACTTAACGCACGAGCCTCCTGCTCCAGCAGTGCCAACATGTTTGGCACCTCGACCACCCGGTTGAGATCAATATCGGGTGCCGCCTCGATCCGGGATAGGACCAAGAGCTGGTTTACTAGCGTGTCCATGCGCAGTGTCTGCTCCAGCATCACCCTGTGCATCTTGCTCCACATGGCTTCACTTGGCGCATCTTCGACCATCTCCAGATAACCCTTGAGCACAGTCAGCGGCGTCCTAAGCTCATGCGAGACATTTGCTACGAAGTTCTTGCGCATGGCATCCAGGCTCTTGAGATGAGTCACATCACGCACCACCATCATGGATTGATCTTCCGTATAGGGCATGATGCGAAACTCCAGGATCCGCTCCTCATTGACAGGCGAGGCAATCTCCAGCGGCTCGTCAAATTGCTTACCCTTCAAGTAGGCGACAAAGAGCGGACTGCGGATCAGGTTGCTGACGTTTTGCCCGGCATCGTCAGGCCAACGAAAGCCCAATAACTGACCCGCCAGACGATTACACCAGACTATGCTGCCATCATTGCGGCACACCACAGCGGCATCCGGTAGCGCTTCGGCCCCTTCACGAAAGCGGCGGATCACACTAGCCAACTCACGTCGCCTTACCCTGTGCCGCTGCTGCAGTCGATAGATACCGTTGAAAATGTACTCCCAGGTACCTGGCCCCTGGGGCGGGACCAGACTGCGATCCTTCCACAGCCAATCCGCTAACTTTTTTTGATAATAATAGAGCCAGATCAGATGCAGCAGGGTTGCCGCCAGCAGGAAGAGTGCCCAATACCCCGTGATCATGCCTAACAACACAAAGGGGGGATAGATGACATAGAGACTCTTCCTGATGAGTCGGCCCCAGGAATAGGGTTCTAGCATGTTGCTCCTCAGATACGGGTAGAAAAGCGGTAGCCTGCTCCACGCACAGTCTGTATCAGGGCATCATGCCCGGCAGCCGCCACCGCCTTACGCAGACGACGAATATGGACGTCTACGGTACGATCTTCAACATAAACATTGGTGCCCCAGACATTATTTAGCAACTGTTCGCGGCTATAGACCCGTTCAGGATGTGTCATGAAAAAATGGAGTAGCCGGAACTCGGTCGGCCCCATATCCAGGGGTTGATCTTCAACCGTAACCCGGTGGGACACGGGATCCAGCTTCAAGCCTTGAATTTCGATCACCTCCTCGGTGGAGGTCGGTACCGCTCTGCGGATCACCGCCTTGAGCCGCGCCGTCAACTCCTTGGGAGAGAAGGGCTTGGTAATGTAATCATCGGCTCCCGCCTCCAATCCTCGTACCTTATCCTCTTCTTCCCCCCGCGCGGTCAGCATTATGATGGGGATCTGCCGGGTCAACTCATCCTGCTTGAGCTGCTTGATAAACTGGATGCCTGTCCCGCCAGGTAACATCCAGTCCAGCAGGATCAGATCGGGAAAGGGTTCACACACCTTGGCCAGCCCCTGCTCGAAGTCCGCGGCTTCAATGGGCTCGAACCCCTTCTGCTCCAGCACAAAACACAACATTTCGCGGATGGGTGTTTCATCCTCGACGACCAGTACTCTTCTTGACATGTTTAAACCCTTTAAGACGCTCCGTGTTCTCACTAGCGCCATTATTAGACGGTTTCATGACACTTTTATGATAATGCAGTAATTCCTTCACAATCAGGGCACTACAACTCGGCTCTCCCCTCCGCCCAAGGCCTCTACCCGAATTTGCACCCCAATACGCTCCACCATGGTCTGGACATGAGAGATCACTCCAATCTGCCGGCCAGAGGCCTGCAATGAGTCCAGGCAGGCAATGGCGGTATCCAGGCTGTCGGGATCCAACGAGCCAAACCCTTCATCAATAAACAGCGACTCCACCTGGGTCTGCCGGCTCGAGAGTGACGCCAGCGCCAAAGCCAACGCCAGCGAGACCAGAAAACTCTCACCACCGGAGAGGGATTCCACGGCTCGCACCTCATCCCCCATATCCCGATCCACAACCTGCAGCGCCAGATCTGTGCCAGGAACACGCTCCAGCTGATAGCGGGGTGCCAGCTCAGCCAGGTGCTCGTTGGCCACCAGCAACAGACGCTCCAGCGTCAGACTCTGGGCAAAGGTGCGGAACTTGGTTCCCGTTGCCGAGCCAATCACCTCCGCCAGCGCCCCCCACCTGTCTGCCTCAGCCTGTTGCTGGAGCAGAGCACTCTGCAGGCTGGCTAGCTGTTTATCCTGCTCCTCGGCCACTATGAGCTGCCGCCGCCACTCAAAGATCCGGGGCTCCAGCTGCATAACCTCTTGCTCACATCCTGCGGCCCACTCAGGCGCGATGCGGCTCTGCTCTCTTGCCTCCGCCGGAAAGGCCTGCAGCGCCTGCTGCTGAAGCTCCAACTGCTGAGCCATGGCCTGCTCGCGCTCAATCAGCCGGGTTCGGCTTTGACTCAACCCCTCTTCCTGTTCGCGCAGACGCGCCCGCTCTTCACGCACCCACTCCACCGAGAGGCTAAGCAGGCGCTGCAGCTCGTACTCCGGGATCCCCAGCGTCTGTTCATGACGCAACCAGCTGCGCAATGCCTCGCGACGTTGCCCCTGAACCTGTTGCTGGCGCTGCCGCAGACTCTCAAGCGAGGCACCGGCGCTGGCCTTCTGCTCGCTGCTCTGCTGGCGCTGACGCTGACTCTGGGCCAGTGCGGCTCGCAACTGCTCGAGTTTTTGTTGCCACTCCTGCTCCACCTCAATCACGGCCCGGCCAGACAAACACTGCTCACGCTTGAGGCGCAGGGTACTGCACTGTTGCTGCAGTTGCCCCGTCTGCTGATCCCGCTGCTGCCACTGTCGCATTTGCGTTTCAAGCTGGGCCTGCCAGGCCGAGATCTCCGGCTGCGCCTGATGCCAGGCCTGCTCCAGGCGTTGCCACTCCTCTTCATGCTGCAAAAAGAGCTGACACTGCTGCTGCCACTGCATCAGGGCCTCTTCATCGTGGGCCAACTCCAGCAAGCTGCGCCACTCACCCTGCCCCAACTGCTCACCCAGGCTCTGTTCACTCAGTTGCAAACGCTCGCTCAGATGGGTGATCTGCTGCTCCAGGCTCTGTTGTGTGGTCTGAAGCTGGGTTTGCTGTAACAACAGATCCTGCAGGTGTCTATCTGCCCCCTGACTCTGCAGTTGCAGGGCTTCAATCTGTTGACGCAGGGTGGCCAGCTGGGCCTGCAACAGGCGCTGCCGTTCCCACTCTTCATTGAGCAAAAACCACTGCTGTTGGCTCTCTTGCTGCTGAGTCCCCAGCAGGGACAAGAGCGGAAGCCATTCAGCCCGCGCCCCTGGCCACTCAGGAAGGCGCGCCTCCCACCCCTCACGCCCGGCTTGCCACTGCAGCGCCAGATGGGCAAAACGCTCTGACAGCCGCGCCAATTGCTGCTGCTGTCGAGACTCGGCCTCTCCCAACTGCTGCTCTTGCACCAGACACTGGGTCAGCGCCTGTTGTCGCTGCTCGTAGTGCTCCTGCAAGAAGCGCTGCTGCGCCATCAACCGCAGCAGCACCCCTTCAGTTTGAGGCTGGTGGTTGGCCCAAGGGTGGTGATCCGAGCCACACAGGGGGCACGCCTCCCCTTCCACCAGCTGTTCCCTGTACTCCTGCAGGCTCTGCCTGGCATGTGTCTGCTGCAGCTCATGAGCCGAGAGGGTCAACTGCTCACGCAACTTCTCCAGCTCGGGCTGCCATACCAGCGCCTGCTGACGCAGCTCTTCGCGGCGCTGGCTCAATAGCTGCAGTTGCTGCTCCTGCTCTTGCTGATGCCGCTGTAAAAGCACGGCCTGCTCGGCCAACTCGCGCAGATGGCGCAAGCGCTCCACCAGACCTTGCGCCTGCAGTAATCTTTGCTGTCCCTCCGCCAATTCATTAAGCGGATGGTCGGCTTCGAGCTGGCGCAGCTGCTCCATACGCAGCGCCAGCTGTTGTCGTGACTCGAGGCAGCCTTGCTCCAAACGCTGGCGTAGCTGCTGCTTGTCCTCTTGCTGCATCTGCAGTTGTCGCAACTCCAGACGCCACTGCTGTAGCCGCCGTCTGTCCTGCTGTGCCTCACGCATGGCATTGAAGAGGGGCTGCCACTTATGGGCGACTCGACCTATGGCCTGGTGCCTTTCGAGCCACTGCTTCAACTCCCCCTTCTGCCGCAAACGCTGCTGCTGCTTCTGCTCCCCCTCTTCGAGGGCCTGGCGCAGCTGCAGTATCTGCCGCTGTAACTCGTGTTGTTCGGCATCTAGTTCACGCCATTGCCGCTCTTTCTCCTGCAGCAGGCCATCGAGCTCCCGAGCCTCATTCAGTTCAGGTTGGCGGAGGCGGATCTCCTGCTCCTGGCGCGTCAGCATCTGCTGCTGTGTATCCAGCTGCTGACTCCAGTGCTGATCTGCCTGCTCAGCCTCATCCAGGCGGCCTTGCAACTGCGTCATCTCCTGCTCAAGCTGTGTGAGCTCAAGCAGGGTGCGCGCCAGCTCATCAAAAACCGGCCTGGCGACCTGCACCTTCTCCAGTTGCAGTAACTGCTGACGAGCTTCGGACTCCCCCTGCCACGCCAGCTCGCGCTCATTCAGCTCCTGGCGGGCATCATGCAGCAGCAGGGCCAGCTCATGCTCGCGGCTTTGCAAGCTCTGCCACTGCCGCCACTGCTCCAACCACTGTTTGAGCGTCAAGACTCGGGACTGGGCCATGCCCAGCTCACTCTGCAACGCCTGACGCGCCTCATGCCCCAGCGGCATGACCCCCTGCAGTTGCTCCTGCAGTGACTCCAGCCGCTGGCGCTCCAGCTTGCTGCGCTCAAAGGCCGCCATAGAGAGCTCGGAGTAGAGCTCGGTGCCCGTCATGCGCTCAAGCAGGGCAGAGCGGCTGTCCATGCTGGCCTTGAGGAAGGCAGCAAACTCCCCCTGAGGCAGGATCACGGCCCGACGAAATTGCTCCCAGTTAAGACCGATGAGCTGATCGATCAGCTCCTGAATATCGCGCTTGTTACCCGCATGTTGCTGCTGACTGGAGAGGCAGGTGAGCGTGCGCTCCTGCTTTTGGTACTTGCCATCGGTACGTTGCCGCGCCCTGCGCACCTGCCAGCGAGCCCGCCACCGCTGGCCATCGGCTGCGATAAAATCTACCTCGGCAAAACCGCTCGCCTGACCACGGCTCAGCACATGGCGCACATCGTTGGCCTTGAGGCGGTCAGGATCATCAAGCCGCCCTATCTCGGCCTGCTGCTTCTTGTTGGCCGGGAAACGGGCCATCTGGTCATACAGGGCCAGGCAAATGGCATCGAGCAGGGTACTCTTGCCTGCGCCCGTGTTGCCCGTGATGGCAAACAGCCCCGCATTGCCCAGCGTTCCCTTGGTAAAATCAATGGTAAATGGGCGGGTCAGACTGGCCAGATTCTCACCCCGTATCGCCAGAATTCTCATGCCTGCCCCTCCTGCAGTTGTGTCAATAACTCACTAAATGCCTGCTCTAGCGCCTGATCAGGCGCTGAGGCATGCTGCCGGGCATAGCAGAGCCGAAACACCTGCTCGGGTGAGAGCTCATCCAGTTGACTATGGGCCTGGGTATCGGCCATGGCCAACCCATGCCCTGTGTAGTGGGTGGTGATCCGGGCCAGGCGCACCGGCTTGTCGGCCAGTGCCGCCAAGATTTTTTCCCGGATCCGGGCCTCGGGTTTGTCCAGTTGCACCCGCACTTCCAGATAGGGGCGCTGCTCTGCAGGCCGCGCCGGCAGGCTCAAGCTAGTTAGCTCGGCAACCACCTCATCCAGAGGCGCCGCCTCAGCCGGGATACGCAGCATCTCTACGGCGCGCGGAACCGGATGCCGTGCCACCAGAGACACCTCGGCCCCTTGCAACGCGAACTCCAGCACCTGATGGCGATAATCGGCCTCGGCCAGGGAGAGCGGCAGCGGAGAGCCCGAATAGTGAATATGGGGGGCAGGACTCTGGGCCAGATGCAGATGCCCCAAGGCAACGAGATCGGCACCAGTAAACAGATCCAGCGGCAAGGCATGCTGATTGCCGCCCAGCACCTTGCGTTCGGAGAGTTGCGAGAGCTCGCCTTTAACCAGATAGGCATGCCCCAGGGCAATGACCGCCTGCTCCGGCGTGCGTCTGGCCTCGATAGCAGCCAAGACCTCGGCATAAATAGCACGCACCCCGGCTACCAGCCGATCACCCTCCCCCTCGTCCCCATCCCAACGCAGATCGGCACTGCGCAGGTAGGGCACGGCCGCACACCAGGCTTGAATGGTTCCAAACTTGTCTTTTAGCGGCACGATGAGCCGCTCCACATCCAGGGCACCGGCCGCATCCCGCGAGATGGCGCCGACCAGATGCAGCTCGAAAGCCTTAAGCAGCTCGTGAGGGGCATCCAGCTTGGAGGGAGAGTCGTGATTGCCCCCTATGACCACCACATTCAGGTGGGGCACCTCGGCCCGTAACCGGGCGAGAAAACGGTAAAACAGCTGCCAACTGGCAGCGGCAGGATTGGCGGTGTCGAAAAGGTCCCCCGCCACCAGCAGACCGTCAATCTGACGGGCGCGAATGAGTTCACTCAACCAGTCCAGGAAACAACCATGCTCGAACGTTCTGTCATGGCCATGCAGATGATGACCAAGATGCCAATCTGCGGTATGCAGCAGTCTCATAATGTGTCCGTGTTTGTGGGCCTTCAGCCCGCCGTGGGCAGGCTTCTACAACATGGAGTTTTCTGCCTAGTTTATCAAGGGGTTCGATACTCCATCAGGTACTCATCACAACCTGTCTGGGACTCTTTGCGCTCCCGTACCGCACGAAACCCATGCTTTTGGTAAAAACGGACGGCATCACTGTTGCGGATACAGACATGGAGATAAAGATAGAGATGATGCTGTTGCGCCAACGCCATCAGCATGGAGCCGATCCCTTGGCACTGAAATTCGGGGTGAACATAGAGGGCCAGCAGCTCCTCATCCTTGATGGCCATAAAACCGACAACTGAGAACTCATTGAGGGGAGAGCTATCTGCCACAGGCGAGCGCTCCACCTCATGGGCCAGAGGCTCGACCACCCAGATCTCGGCACCATCCTGCAGACGACGGCGCATCGCCTCCTGACGTGGCCACCACATGGCTGCCGGCAAGAAATCGTGGGCATGCAGGGTTGCCTGCATCCAGATCTCCAGCAGACGCGGCATGTCATCATCGACGCAGGAGCGGATCAACATGGGGGGCTTCTCCTTATGGCTTAGGCCAAGTATAAAACTTCACCACACAGAGCAAGGAGCCTGCCCCGGAGCCTGTGAGCCATCTCAGTCTTTTTCCGGTGAAAATGCCGTGAGGGTCACAACTCTGGTAGACTGCTGCCATTTTTCGCCGATCACCGAGGTCTGCATGTGGTTTAAGAATCTGCAACTCTACCGTTTTACCCGCCCCTTCGAGCACGATGCCGATGCACTGGAGAAGATGCTCGAAACCGTGCTCTTCACCCCCTGCGGCAGCCAGGATATGAGCAAGTTCGGCTGGGTTTCCCCTCTGGGCAAGGGCACGCAAGCCCTGGTACACGAAGCCGCAGGACAGCTGCTGCTATGCGCCCGCAAGGAAGAGAAGATGCTGCCGAGCAGCGTGGTCAAGGAGATGCTGGAGGAGAAGGTGGACGCCCTCGAAGCCGAGCAGGGCCGGGCGCTGAAGAAGAAGGAGAAGGAGGCGCTGAAGGAGGAGATCTTGATGACCTTGCTGCCACGCGCCTTCACCCGTCAGAGCCAGACGTTTTTGTGGATCAATCCCGCCGATGGCTATATCGCCGTGGATGCGGGCTCCGCCAAGAAGGCCGATGATGTGCTGGCGCTGCTGCGCAAGTGCACCGGCTCCCTGCCCGTGGTGCCGGTGGCGCTGAAGAACCCGCCCGAGATCACCATGACCGAATGGCTCAACGGTACCACGCCACCGGCCGGTTTTACTCTGGGTGATGAAGTGGAGCTGCGCAGTGCCCTGGAGCATGGCGGCATCATCCGCGCCAAGGAGCAGGATCTGCTGAGTGAAGAGATGAAGGCGCACCTGCTGGCCGACAAGCTGGTGACCAAGCTGGCACTGGAGTGGGCCGAGACGGTGAGCTTTGTACTGGGCGATGATATGAGTATCAAGCGGCTGAAATTCAGCGAAGAGCTGCGCGAGCAGAACGACGATGTGCTCTCCGAAGAGCGCGCCGCCCGCCTGGACGCCGACTTCGCCCTGATGACAGGCGAACTGGCCCGCT
>JBOFBS010000108.1:0-1897 GCA_051645725.1 Aeromonadaceae bacterium
CTTGTCATATCTCAAACCCGCTTCGGCGGGTTTTCTTTTAGACTCGGCAGGAGCTAAAACAGCCAGCCAGTTCGTCGCGCTCACCTCCCTGTCTGCGGCAGATGATCCGATACCTGGCTCCTCGATTATGAGGGCACTCGACAGCAAAACAGATGGTGATCGCCGTGCGCGTCATGGTCAGCTCCCGAGGGGGCAAGGGATAGCGGGTTATCCCTGAACCGCCGGCTATCTGCCTTCTCTGGCCTGCTATACCCGAGTGTTTCTATCCATAAATTGTCTGGGTTTTTCATCTGGCATGAGTAGAATGTCCGCCAATAATGAACAACAAGAGGTTTCTGGAGATGAAGAAGAGTTTGTTGGTGGCAGCCTGTCTGCTGGCTCTGGCGGGCAAGAGTCAGGCCGCTGATTTGAGTCTTGGTTTGGGAGCCGACTACTGGAATCCAACTCCGGAAGGGCAAATCGAAGGGCGCGGCAGCAACTATGATGACCCCTCCTTGTGGACCTACTGGGTGGATTTGCGTCATGGCTTCCCCCTGATCCCGAACGCCAATCTGCAATACTCAGATCTGAGCAGCCAGGGCTTCGGGCTTAGCAATGAGCTGGATGTCTGGGATCTGGCGCTCTACTATCGCCTGTTCGATAACGATCTCTTTGGCATAGGTGGTGGCCTGGATCTTCGCCAGCTGGATGGTCAGTTCAACGGTAAAAATTACAAAGATACCCTGCCCATGGGCTATCTGCAGGCCGATGCCAATATTCCTGGCACCACCATCAGTGCTTTTGCCGATGCCCGTTTTGTCTCTTGGGAGGGCAACCACTCTCACGACTATCGCATAGGCGCGGCGATGGAGCTGGTCGTCAACTTCAATCTGCGAGCGGGTTATCGCAATGTCCGCATGGATGATGAGGTGGATGGGGTGAACTTCTCCCAGCGTATGGATGGCTGGTTTGCTGGAGCGGAATACCGCTTCTAACTCATCCGCATCTGTTTATCAGATCCCAAGGAGCAGCAGCGCTGCTCCTTTTTTATATCCAGATATATCCAGAGGACACCCACTTTCAGGTCAACTGGACAGGTCAACTGGACACCCACTTTTGCTCTCTCTCTATGGGACACCCACTTTCAGGATGAGGACACTATGGGAAATCCAC
This sequence comes from Aeromonadaceae bacterium, assembly GCA_051645725.1. Classification (GTDB taxonomy): domain Bacteria; phylum Pseudomonadota; class Gammaproteobacteria; order Enterobacterales; family Aeromonadaceae; genus Pseudaeromonas. The sequence continues at coordinate 1,153 of JBOFBS010000108.1, forward strand.
TTTCGGAGTACAGGACACTATGGGACATCCACTTTCGGAGTACATAGGTCAACAGGGGGATCTTCTAGGCGTTCAACTGGACACCCACTTTCGAACTCTACGAGTTCTACCTCTCTCTCTATGGGACAGCCACTTTTGCATCACCCACAAGGGCTATGGGACACCCACTTTGCACCATCCACAGGAGTCACTCCTATCGCAAATGGCCGGCTACAAAGTGAGCCTCTGCGCCCTAGTTGGGCCTTTAGATGGGTTATTTATATCGTTTATGTCTAAATGGAATTAAAAATGCGGTTTTGTTCTTTGATAAGCATATAACCACTCCTTAAGCTGGGACCATCAGAGTAGAGGGAAATCGGCGATATGACTTCAAAGGGAACACAAGCGGCGGCACTGCCCGTACCGCAACTCTCCAAACTGGCCGAGGCCGTGGCCGGATTTTCGGCCCATGAGCTGATCTGGGCCAGCGGTTATCTGTTTGGCTTGGCTCAGGCGGGTGGCGCGCTCGCGGTCGATGGTTCGGCAGGCGCAGCCGCTGTTGCAACCGCGGCCAGTGCGCCCGCGGGCACGCTCACCATTCTTTACGGCTCCCAGACCGGCAATGCCAAGGGCGTGGCCGAGTCCATCAAATCGCAGGCGTTAGGCAAGGGGCTGCAGGTGCAGCTGCTCAGCATGAGCGACTTCAAACCCAAGCAGCTGAAAAAAGAGACCCATCTTATCGTCGTCACCAGCACCCTGGGTGAGG
>JBOFBS010000109.1:0-2095 GCA_051645725.1 Aeromonadaceae bacterium
TCCGAGGTGCCGAACGGGGTCTCGTAGTGCAGCCACCCCTCCTGCTTGCGGAAGCCGTAGTCCCCCAGATCGGTGAGCATGTCCTCGATGCTGCCGCCCCACATCTTCGGGGTGACATGGCGGTATTCACCGGCTTGGCCCTCATCGGTGGGGTTGTTGCTGCTGTTGCGGTCATCGACCACCATCACCTGACGCCCCTCCTTGTCGAGGAACATCTTGCTCTGGCTGGCGCCAGCCGGGTAGCAGTCGTGGTTGCCCGGTGCCAGCAGGTAGACGAAACCGTACTGTTCGCGATACTGCTCCAGCACCTTCTTGAAGCCCTTGATGGTGTCGACCTGACCATCATCTGAGTAGTCGCCGCTGAAACAGACGTACTTGACCCCCTGCTCACCCAGTTGTTGCAGCGTGGCATGCAGCACGAAGTAGTTTTCGTTGAACATGCGGGTAGAGCGGCAGGAGACGTTCATGCTGCGCATGGTCACCTTGCGACCATTGGCATCCGTCGGCGCCAGATCGGCAAAGTCGTAGTCGCCGTAGACGTCGTGAAAGTGCACATCGGAGAGGATGGCAATCCGCCGGCTTGGAGCTGAGGTGGAACTGTTGCTCGAATCACTGGAGTGGCAACCAGGCAGCAGGCTCATGGCCCCCAAGCCGACGGCGCCAGCCCCTGTCATCTTGATAAAATCACGACGGGATTGTTTCACTCTGGTACTCCATGCTGCTTCTGAACGAAGCTGCGAGACTAGAAAGCGAAAGTTACAGATTCGTGTCTAATTCATGACAATGCCATATAAAATATTGACAAATATCAATATGTTGGGGTTGTTGAGTAGTTTGTTAACAAAACCTGGTCGAATTATCTGCAGATATGGGGCGATTAATTTGGGATTCATCGGGCCGGGTGCGGCGACTTGGCCCTCTTCTTGTCCAAATTTTTGCTGTAATCGAGAGCAAGGAGGGGATCGAGTGGGATCACTCTGCGTTAGATGTGGGATCTCTGCTGTGCCTCTCATCGCTTAACCAACCTCAAGGTGTTGCCTGGCGGTATCTGGAGTCATGCGGCTATGCTAATAATCGAGGCTTGGCGTGGTGAGAGCATTGATGGCGAGGTATTTGAGAGGAGCAAGTGGGGCGATCATGATGCTCTGCGCACTGTTGTCGTCACAGTTGTGGGCCAATGAGCAGCCCCAGGAGCCGGATGTGGTTTGCTCGAACATAGCGCCATTTGTCTTTGTCGAGCAGGAGCGCTACCGGGGCTATGCCTATGAGTTGGGGCAGGAGGTGATGCATCGGTTAGGCTATCACGGAGCAATTCAGGTGCAACCACTGGCTCGTGCTAATCGCAATGTCATGAGTAAGCCGAACGTCATCGCCTTATGGCTCGGCCGCGTCCCGGAGCGGGAGTCGAAGGTGCACTGGTTGTATCCAGTGGTGGTGGATGATTTCAGCGTCTATACCGTAAAAGGGCGGCCGATGGCTACCACGCTGGAGCAGGCCAAGTCACTGGGAATGTTGGGGGCCAATATCGGGGCAACCAATGCCATCGTGGCCCAACGCAGGGGGTTGGAGCGTGTCGAGCTGATTACATCTGATGATGCCAATGGCCGGAAGTTGATGACTGGTCGCATCGATGGCTGGATTGCCTCTCGCTCTGCGGTCGCTTTCTTTATCCGCCTGCACGGCCTGCCGGATCAGACCTTCGTTAAGGGGGTTAAGCTCAGTGACTATCAGGCCTGGGTGGTCGCATCGCTGGGTACGGATCCGGCGGTCATGGCGGCCTGGCAGACAACGCTGCAGGCGATGGATCAGGATGGCACCTTGTCACGGTTGGCGGAGGCCTATCACATACTGAGGTAGGTGGCTAAATCTAGGTGGCTAAATTCAGATGCGAGGAGATGCGCAGGAAGGGAGAGACGGCCCCATGTTTGTTACTTAAGCACATCAACTCCGTTCACCCTGAACTTGTCTAAGGTGAGGGTAATTTATTTAAAATCAGGTAATTAGATTATACATATTCATGGTTCGACAAGCTCACCACGAACGGAGAGAAGTTCACCACGAACGGAGATAAGCTCACCACGAACGGAGAGACGTT
>JBOFBS010000110.1:0-1501 GCA_051645725.1 Aeromonadaceae bacterium
TGCCGGATCAGCAGCAGAGGCGGCAGCAGCGTGAGCAGTAACCAGTGGGTGTGGGGCAGGATAAATGACCAGATGATCTCGTGAGGCTGCCAGGTCGAGGCGGTTGCCGTCATAAAGGCGAGGTCATAGGTTTGCCACAGCAGTCATATTGGGACACCCACCTTTTTGACAGCGCCTTACCTCTGTTCTTGACTGAGAGGGATATCGCAGGAGGTGCCCATGACCATTGCCCGTTCCCGTCAAATCAGTCTGCAAGATACGCCTTATTACCATGTAGTCAGTCGCTGCGTACGGCGGGCCTTCTTATGCGGTGAAGATGTCCATTCCGGCCAGAGTTACGAACACAGGCGCCAGTGGGTGGTCGACAAACTGAGCCAACTATCGCGACTGTTTGCCATCAGCGTCTGCGCCTATACGGTGATGAACAATCACTACCACCTGGTGCTCAAGGTTGAGCCCGATACGGCCGTCAACTGGGGCGATCGGGAAATAGCCGAGCGTTGGGCAGCACTGTTTCAGTGGCCCCTGCTGGTGCGGCGCTGGTATCAGGGGGAATCCCTGATTGAACCGGAACTGATGGTCGTACAACAGCTGATAGCACAATGGCGTGAGCGGCTGCATTCCATCAGCTGGTTTGTTCGGCTACTCAATGAAAACCTGGCCCGCCAGGCCAATCAGGAAGATGGTTGCAAGGGCCATTTCTGGGAAGGACGCTTCAAAAGTCAGGCCTTGCTCACCGAGTCAGCCCTGCTGGCCTGCATGGCTTACGTTGACCTCAATCCGATACGGGCAGCGATTGCCGACAGACCGGAAGAGAGCGATTACACCAGCATTAAACAGCGCCTCACCGACAAAAACCCCGCAGCGCCATTGCCACCCCTGTTGCTGCCGTTCTCCAGCAGAAGTGCGTCAGATAGTCTGCCCTACCTCTTTACCGACTATCTGGCGCTGGTCGACTGGACAGGGCGAGCCATCAGAACCGACAAACGGGGCCATATTGCGGCTCATCTTGCCCCCATCCTGCAACGACTTGGCCTTGATACCGCGCAATGGTTGCGACAAGTGACGATGTTTCGGCGGCAAGGCATCAGAGCTGTGGGTGACAAGGAGCATTGCCAACTGTTCGCACAGCACTGCGGCCAGCGGCGATGTCATCAGCCGCCTCTTTAAATCACGAGTCCCCACTTCATATCACACCCCGGCATGTCATCCGATGCCGAGCATGATGTTGCCTGAACAAGAGGCTTTAAAGGCCAGAACCATCACCTTGTTGCTCCCGATCCGGCTCCCGAGCTAACCATCCGTCACCACATCCCCAATCTGGCTACGGCTTACCCAGAAAGGTGGGTGTCCCAGATTTTACTATCTCCTTTTGCTCGGTGGCCAAGGAGATATGGCTGTTCGGCGAGATTGGATCACTGCTTGTTGCCTCAATATCGCCATCGCCCGCTACGCCTTGCTCAGAAAGGTGGGTGTCGCAGATTTCCTGATGGCCTGTCCG
>JBOFBS010000111.1:0-4864 GCA_051645725.1 Aeromonadaceae bacterium
TCCTGCTCGATATCGAGCAATACAGAATCGCCTTCGTTGATCTGGGGCTTGAACTTGAGTTTGGTCCCGACCGTCTTTCGCTCTACCGTGTTAAACACGGCACTGTCACTGGAGGTTGTGGTCTGGGAGCCAGTCAGCACAGGCACATCCTGACCCACGTTGAAGGAGGCTTCCTGGTTATCCATTGTCACCAGACTCGGTGTGGCCAATACATCGCTCTTGTTGTCTGTCTTCAATGCCGTCATCAGGGCAAACCAGTCACCTGAGTAGAAGCCCACACTGCCGCCATTCAAGGCCGCCAGTGCCGCCTTGGCCGCATCCGTCGCCCCATCTTCCTTGGCTGCAACAAACTTGGAGATCGGCATCTGTGAACTGTCACCGGTAAACTGCACCATACCGCCGTTGCTGTTACCCCACTGCACGCCGAACTGGGCGCCATTGGTGTTAGCCACCTCAACGATTATCGCCTCCACCAGCACCTGAGCCCGGCGAATATCCAAACGGGCTATGACCTTTTCGATCTCCTGCATGGTATCGGGCTGGGCCGTAATGACGATGGCGTTAGTCTGCTCATCCGCCTGTATCGTCATCTTGCTATCGCTGCCACCGCCGCCAGCTTGGGTCCCTTTTTGTTTATCGGCCTGAATACTCTTACTGACCCCGGTCAAGACTTCGACCAGGTTCTTGGCCTTGGCATACTTCAGATAGAAGACCTTGGTGTTACCCTGGCTCTCCTGATCCCGATCCAGCTGGCGGATCATCTGCATCACCCGCTGACGCGCCTTGGGATCCCCGGATACCACAACCGAGTTGGTGCGCTCATCGGCCACCAGCTTGGGAGACAACAAAGAGCCCATGTTGGCTCTGGCATCGTCCTTGGTCAGGGTCGTAATCAGGCGCACGATTTCCGCCGCCGAGGCATACTTCAAGCGGACTATGTCTACGTCCTGATCCCCGGCCTTATCGACGCGACGCACGATTTCGACCAGGCGATTGACCACCATGGCCCGCCCCGTGATCAGCAGCACGTTGGAGGGCTCGTAATGCACCACGTTACCGCCACCGGCATTGTCGTTAAGCTGTCGCAGCAAGGGAGCCAATTCACGAACCGAGACATTGCGCACCGGGACGACGCGAGTCACCATCTCATCGCCCATACCCGGAGCAGAATCATCAACAACCGGTACACCCGAGGTCTTGGCCGTGTTGGAGCGCACCACCTTCAGCACACCATTATCCATGGGCACCACGGAGAAGCCGTAGACATCCAGCACACTCAGGAAGAACTGGTAGTACTGCTCATCGTTGAGCAGGTCATAGCTGCGCACATTGATCTTGCCGCGCACAGACGGCTCGACAATGATGGTCTTGTTGAGGTTCTTACCAACTGTGTTGATAAACTCCTGGATGTCTGTCCCCTTGAAGCTGGCAGAAAACTCTGCAGCTTGCGCCAGGGGGCTCCCGCACATGCTGGCCGCCAACAGGTATGCCAACAGACCTTTTCTTCCCTTAATAGTCATTAACTGATTGACTCCAGCTCTTGTTATTCTGTCAGCCTGATGTAGATATCCTGCTGCTGGCCATTACGCTCCACAGTCAGGTTCATCTCACTCATCGAAGACAACTGTTGCATGATTTGCATGGCTTGACCGTTATCGCGCAAGTCATACCCATTGATACTCACAGCCAAATCGTTAGGTAGTAACCCGATACGATGAAAAAAAGCCACATCCTTACCAGGGTTGATACGATAACCCTTTAGTTTGCCATCGGCCATCACGGGCGAAATATTGATATAATCCAGTAACTTACCTGGATCTTTAGCCAGGTTATCCCGCAGCTTGCTCAAGGTGGGAGTATTGGGCTCAGGCTGTTGTGGTGCCGCCTGCTGGCCTAGGGGTTTGAACTCCTCACCATCGAGCATCAGCGTCTCGCTCTGCCCCTGATTATCCAGGATCACACGATCGGCCAGTATGCTGGTGATCGAGGCTTGGGTTCCATTGACTATGTCACCCTCACCATAGCCCTGTTCGTCGCCCCCATTGAGAATGATGGCAATGGAGCGATCCGGTGAGCTGCTGGCTAACAAGCCTGTAAGGGTCAAATTCAGACGAGTACGAGGAGAGTCTTGAGTGGGGGCGGCCACAGGCTTTACAACCTTCACCTCTGGCTTGCCAAACAGCGCCAGTTTTAACAACTCACGGGCATCGAGCTGGCGAGGAGAGTGGGCCGATGAGGGGGGAGCAATACGTTCCAGTGATACTGCGCTACCTGAAGCCGATGTGGGCAACAAACGCCAAGTCAGGGTTGCCATTTGCTGGCAAGATAAAATCACCAAAATCCAAAATAACGCTAAACTGGATCTGGTGGCAGAAATCTTGCGCACCAAAGCAGATAAATGGTTCAGCTGATCCATGCGAATTCCCTGAAATGCAAGATAGGGCAGGCGCAATGGCCGCCAACTGTGCGTTTATGTGTAACTACTCACTATTCTCTCCCGCCTGCCCCGCCATGACAACCCACTGAAAGTAGTGCAACTTCAAATTCCTGAGGCAGCGTCACCAATCTGCTCTGGTATACTGGCGTTTTATAGGCAAACCGGGGGAGCGCCATGATAACAACCCAAGATGACAACTCTTCGGTTCGCTTGGATAAATGGTTATGGGCAGCCCGTTTCTACAAGAGTAGAGCTCTAGCTCGAGCTATGATAGAGGGGGGTAAAGTCCACTATAATGGCCAAAGAAGCAAGCCCGGCAAGGTGGTCGAGGTGGGGGCCAGAGTCAAATTGTGGCAAGGGGACGAGGAAAAAGAGGTTGCCGTGCTGCAGCTCACAGCCCAGCGTCGCGGTGCCAGCGAAGCCCAGCAGCTCTACCGTGAGACAGAAGAGAGTACCGCCAAACGGGCCAAGAACGCCGAGGCCCGGCGCCTGAATGCCCTCTATGCTCCCCACCCCGAGACTCGCCCCGATAAAAAGCAACGGCGGGATCTGTTGCGTCTGAAGCAGGGATAATCACACGTCACGCACGTATAGCATGCACGAAAAGAGAGAGAGATTAATGAACAAGATGGATCAACTCTATCGCTACCTGTTCGAACACCACCAGGTGCGTGGTGAACTGGTGCAACTGGCCAGCAGCTACCAGCATATGGTCGAGGCTCAGACCTATCCACCCGCCGTGCGTGCCCTGCTCGGCGAGCTGCTGGTCGCCACCAGCCTGCTGACCGCCACCCTGAAGTTTGAAGGCTCCATCACGGTACAGTTGCAGGGCAATGGCCCGGTGCGCCTGGCGGTGATCAATGGCGACCACCAGCAGCAGCTACGTGGTGTTGCCCGCTGGGAGGGCGAGTGCCCAGCTGATGCCCGACTCAAGGATCTGGTGGGTGAAGGGCATCTGGTCATCACCATCACCCCGGATGAGGGGGAGCGCTATCAGGGCATAGTGGCTCTTGATGGCGAGAGTCTGGCCCAGTCGCTGGAAAACTACTTTGCCCAATCCGAGCAGTTGGCGACCCGCATCTGGATCCGCACCGGCGGTACAACGGAACACCCCCTGGCCGCGGGTATGCTGCTGCAATCCCTGCCGGCCAGCGGTGAGGAACACGCCAATGCCTTCGAACACCTGAGCACCCTGACGGCAACCATCAAGGATGAAGAGCTCTTCACGCTGGAAGCCCAGGAGATACTCCACCGCCTCTATCACGAGGAGGAAGTATTGCTGTTCGAGCCGCAAACTATCCGCTTCCGCTGCACCTGCTCCCGGGAGCGCAGTGAAAACGCCCTGCTGCAGTTGGGGCAACAAGAGGTAGAGGCTCTGCTGCACGAACAGGGCAAGATAGATATGCACTGCGACTACTGTGGCACCCACTATCTCTTCGATGCCCTGGATACCGCCGCCCTCTTTGCCGGTGGCAGCAGTGCCGGACAACAGCCTCTGCACTGACCGACTCAAGAGTGAAGCAGCTCACAGAATCACAAAAGGGCACAGAAGCGTGCCCTTTTGCTTTTTGGGCTCATGCCCCGAAAAAAACCAGCCTGGGCCGCCGGAGAATAAACGCCAAAACAGTTTATTAACAATGAGTTATATCTGAGCGACTGCAATGCCCCTCTCTATTCACGGCCAGCTCGCATGCCCAACCCCTGGGCCAACCCTGGCGGTTCTTTGACTGGAGTCCCGTTTATCTCGCCATCCGCTGACTAGACTCAAAATCAGCGAGCTTATCCCTACAGAAACCAGGAGAATAGCATGGCGACTCCCACTACCCTGGCCGAGGTTTTGCGCCTGGAGAGCTACGGCATCCACGACGTCATAGAGGTCATCCGCAACCCCAGCTATGAAGCGCTCTATGCCGCCGAGCTGGACCCTACACTGAGCGGCTATGAACGCGGCATGGTCACCAGCCTGGGTGCGGTGAAGGTCGATACCGGTGTCTTTACCGGCCGCTCCCCCAAAGACAAATATGTGGTACTGGACGATCTCAGCCGCGACACCATCTGGTGGAGCGATGGCGGCAAGAACGACAACAAACCCATGAGCCCCGAGGTGTGGCGCCATGTCAAACAACTGGTGCTCGATGAGCTCTCCGGCAAACGCCTCTATGTGATCGATGGCTACTGCGGCGCCCATAGCGATACGCGCCTCAAGGTTCGCATCATCACTGAGGTGGCCTGGCAGGCCCACTTTGCCAAGAATATGTTTATTCGCCCAACCGAAGCCGAGCTGGCCGACTTCGAGCCGGACTTCGTGGTGCTAAACGGTTCCAAATGCACCAACCCTCAATGGAAAGAGCAGGGGCTCAACTCCGAGAACTTCGTCGCCTTCAACCTCACCGAGAAGATGCAGGTCATTGGTGGCACCTGGTATGG
>JBOFBS010000112.1:0-3802 GCA_051645725.1 Aeromonadaceae bacterium
AGGGGTGACACTGTACCTGTTTCTTATACACATCTTTGGTCGACTGGTGAGATAGATGCCGAAAAAGCTTCGAACGGATCCTCACTCTGCCAAGGGGGAGGTTGGGAGGGGTGCCTTTTGATGTTTCACAAGCTAAAAAGCAATCCCCAACCCTCCCCTTGAAAAAAGGGGAGTGAGCCTCAGCGTCCCTGGATTTCTCATTAACGGGATGGGAGTTGTGTATAAGAGTTAGGCTCTGTACTTTCAACCAACAGCAAGGGCTTCACTGTTATCCTTGAAATGTCGCCAGTCCCTGGAATACAGAGCCTAGATCTCGCTCTTTTCCTTGAACTCGCATAGATCTTCGATGAGGCAGGAGCCGCATCTTGGCTTGCGGGCTATGCAGGTATAGCGGCCATGCAGGATCAGCCAGTGATGAACATCGAGTTTAAATTCAGCCGGCACGCTCTTGAGCAGCTTTTGCTCGACCTCTTCTACACTCTTGCCTGGGGCAAAACCGGTACGATTGGCCACGCGGAAGATGTGGGTGTCCACGGCTATGGTGGGCCAGCCAAAGGCGGTATTGAGCACCACGTTGGCCGTCTTGCGGCCTACGCCAGGCAGGGCCTCAAGGGCGTTGCGATCTTCTGGGACTTGCCCCCCATGCTGCTCAAGCAGTATGGCGCAGCTTTTTATGATGTTCTCGGCCTTGGCGTTATAGAGGCCTATGGTCTTGATGTACTCCTTGAGCCCTTCGACGCCCAGCGCCAGTATGCTAGCCGGGGTGTTGGCCACGGGGTAGAGACGCGCCGTGGCCTTGTTGACGCTCACATCCGTGGCTTGGGCCGAGAGGATCACGGCAACGAGCAGCTCAAAAGGGGAGCTGTAGTGCAGCTCTGTGGTCGGATGCGGGTTGGCCGCCCGCAACCGCTCGAGTATGTTACGGCGCTTTTCCTGATTCACAGCTGAGTGGCTCGCGCTCGTTCAATCACGGGGGCTACGCGCACTTTTTGCCGGGAGAAGTAGCCGTTGATGACGTTTTTCAGGGCAATGAGGAAGCCCAGCACCATGAAGCCACCTGGCGGCAATATGGCGAGCAGAAAACCATGATCGGCACTGGCCACTTCGATGCGCAAGACGGCGGCCCATGATCCCATCAGGCTGTCGGCACCATAAAACAGTGTACCCTGGCCTAACACCTCCCGGATCCCTCCTAGCACCACCAATACGGCGGTAAAGCCCAGTCCCATAGCCAAACCGTCGAACGCCGAGATGAGTGGCGAGTTCCGGTTAGCAAAGGCCTCCAGTCGGCCTATCAGCACACAATTGGTGACTATGAGGGCGATGAAGATACCCAGCGAGTGATAGAGGGCATTGGCATAGGCGTTCATCAGCAACTCAACGCAGGTAACGAAGGCGGCAATGATCATCACATAGATGGGGATGCGGACATCAGTCGGGATCCACTGGCGTACCAGCGCCACCACCAGATTGGAGAGAACCAACACCAGTGTGGTGGCCGCGCCCAGCCCCAGGGCGTTTGCGGCCGTGGTGGTGACGGCCATGGTCGGGCAGAGCCCCAGTATCTGTACCAGAGCCGGGTTATTGGTCCACAACCCCTCTTTGGCGACATCAAGCCAAGCTTGTTTAGACATGACGTTTCCTTATTCAGCTGTGATGGGACAGGCTGGCGCGGCTGAGATGAGCTCAGGGTGCTGGCGCAGCAAAAGCAGCACATTCTTGACGCCACCCACTACTGCACGAGGTGTGATGGTGGCTCCGGTGAAGGAGTCAAATTCGCCACCATCTTTCTTCACCGCCCAGCGCGGGTCGGTGTCACTTTGCAGCGATTGCCCGGTGAAGCGATCGATCCATGTCGATTTCTTCCGTTCGATCTTGTCTCCCAGCCCTGGGGTCTCATGGTGCTCCAGCACTTGTACCCGGCTAACTTCGCCGGTTTGCATCACCGAGGTCAATAGGCGGATGGCACCCGAATAGCCATTTGGTGCAATTGACTCCACTATGTAGCCTGTGACCTGCCCCTGCTTGCGGGCGACATAAAGAGGGTGAGGTTTCTTGTCCCCCAGATAGTCAGGGCTAGTGAGCAGCACACAGCTGTCGGCCAGATTGTTGTCGTACTGGTCGGCAGGCAGCATCTGTCCCAGCGTTATTTGCAGGTCACGTTCGGCTTGTTGGGCGATGACATCATGGGTCAAGGCATTCGTGATGGCGACAATGGAAGTACAGACGATGGCAAAGAGTGCCAGTCTGGTGCTGTTTCGCCGCAGCGATGCGATGAGGTTTGCCACTCCATCTGGCTGACTTGGGTTAGGCGAAGCGTGGTTATGCATGCTGTTATTGTCCATAGATACGTGGGCGACTGCGGCTATCGATCAGCGGCACCAGAATATTCACCAGCAGTACGGCAAAGGCTACCCCATCGGGGTAACCGCCCCAGGTTCGGATGATAAAAACCAATACCCCTATGAGTGCGCCATAGATAAGTCGCCCCCGCGGGGTGGTGGCGGCCGTGACCGGATCGGTGGCGATGAAGAAGGCCCCGAGCATGGTGGCCCCGGAGAGCAGATGCACCAGAGGGGGGAGATGGCTCTCGGGGCTGATATACCAGGCCAGGGCGGAGCAGAGGGTCAGCGACAGCAAAAAGGCGGTGGGTATCTGCCAGGCGAGTGTGCCTATGAGTATGAGGAAGAGGCCACCGGCCAGGAAGGCCAGATTGACCCACTCCCATCCCAGGCCAGCATAGCGGCCAAACAGCGGTTCACCGCGGATCTCGCTGATGTTTTTGCCCAGACCCAATTGGGTTTTTACGCTATCGAGCGGAGTCGCCGTGGTGATGCCATCTACGTTCAGCAGCAGTTGCTGCAGGGGCGCACCGTGCTGTGTGGTGCCCTGGAAGATGAGGCTGGCCGCGTCTGAGAGAGTGGGCAGGTGTTGGGCAATGCCAGTCGGCGGCATCCAGCTGGTCATGTGGCTGGGAAAAGAGACCAGCAGGAGCACATAGGCGACCATAGCGGGGTTGAAGGGGTTTTGTCCCAGCCCCCCATAGAGCTGCTTGGCGACTATGATGGCAAAGGCGGTGCCCAGAACTACCAGCCACCAGGGAGCCAGGGGCGGCAGCGAGACGGCCAGCAGGGCCGCAGTGAGCAGGGCGCTGCTGTCGGCCAACGATTTCATCACGGGGCGCTGGCGCAGACGCAGCACCAGGGCCTCGCTGATCAGCGCGGTGAATAGGGCCAGCAGGAGCTGGATAACCACGCCAAATCCGAAAAAGTGCACCTGAACCCAGATGGCCGGCAGCATGGCCAGCATCACCAGTCGCATCATGGTGGCTGTGGTCTGTTGGCTGTGGCCGTGGGGGGCGCTTGCGATGGTAAAAGCCATAGTCAATTATTCACTCTTGTCATGGGTGATGGGAGCGGCTCCCTCAGGGGGGAGTGGCGAAGCCCCAGGCGTGGGCGGCTCACTCTGGGTGGCCGACTGCAATGCCAGCTTACGCGCCTTGGCGCGGGCAACAGCGGCTGCCACGGCTGCTTTTTTCGGATCGATAGGCGCCTCAACCTCTGGGCCAGCGGCGAGCTCAACCACCGCGGGGGTCTCCTCGGCTGGTGGCGTCTCATCCTGTGCCGCTGCCGCTGCCGCTTTACGCGCCTTGGCACGGGCAATGGCCGCTGCCACGGCTGCTTTTTTCGGATCGATTGGCTCGTCAACCACAGTGGCCGCGGGGCTCTCTTCGGCTGGTGGCGTCTCATCCTGGGCCGCTGTTGCTTTATGCGCCTTGGCTCGGGCTATGGCCGCCGCCACG
>JBOFBS010000113.1:0-14890 GCA_051645725.1 Aeromonadaceae bacterium
CTTTATCGAAGATCTTCTAGCCCGAACCGACATAGTCGACCTGATCGATGGCCGCGTTCGCCTGAAAAAAGCAGGTAAAAACTATCAGGCCTGCTGCCCTTTTCATAATGAAAAGAGCCCCTCCTTCTCTGTCAGCCCAGAAAAACAGTTCTACCACTGCTTCGGTTGTGGCGCTCACGGCAACGCCATCGGTTTCCTGATGGAGTATGACGGTCTCACCTTCCCCGATGCCATCGAAGAGCTGGCGGGCAACCTGGGGATCCCGGTTCCTCGCGATGAGAAGGGCCAGGGAGGATCCTCCGGATCCAACCCGGCGATCAGCGCAGATCAATACCAGTTGATGGAGCAGGCCAGCCGCTTCTTTCAGGGCCAGTTGCGCAACTCATCGGCCGCCATCGACTACCTCAAGGGGCGAGGTCTCAGCGGCGAGGTGGTGAAAAAGTTTGCCATTGGCTACGCGCCAGCAGGCTGGGATGGCTTGCGTCAGTTGCTGGGACGCAATCGGGAGCTGGAACAACAACTCATCACCCTCGGCATGTTGATCCAGAAGGATCAGGGGGGGAGCTATGACAGATTTCGCGATCGCATCATGTTCCCCATTCGCGATCGACGGGGACGCATCATAGGCTTTGGTGGCCGCGTACTCGGTGAAGGCACCCCCAAGTATCTGAACTCACCTGAAACACCGATCTTTCATAAAGGAAAAGAGCTGTTTGGCCTCTACGAACTCAAAGAGGCGAACCGCAATCCGAGCCGCATTCTGATAGTCGAAGGCTATATGGATGTGGTCGCCCTGAGCCAGTATGGGATCGACTACGCCGTTGCCTCACTGGGTACCTCGACTACCAGCGACCACATGCACCTGCTGTTTCGCACCACACCGGAAGTGGTCTGCTGCTACGATGGGGATAATGCCGGTCGCGAGGCGGCTTGGCGCGCCCTGGAGAATGCCCTGCCCAGCCTGCAGGATGGCCGGGAGCTGAAGTTTGTATTTCTTCCTGCCGAGCACGATCCTGACTCTTTCGTTCGCGCCCACGGTCGCGATGCCTTTGAGCAACGGCTGGCGGAGGCGCAACCCTTTGCCGATTTCCTCTTTGAGCGTCTGACCCGAGACCTGAACCTCTCCGGCGAGGCGGGTCAAAACGAGCTGGCTCAGAAGGCCGTGGCACTGATACGCCGGGTACCGGAAGGTTTCACCCGGGAAGGGCTTATTACCAAGCTATCCCAACGCCTGCGCTGGGGCGAGAGTGAACGCCGGCTGCGAGACATCATGGCGCGCCAGGAAAAACAGGAGAGCGACACAGCCCAGCGCCCGCTCGCTGCTCGCACCACACAGAGCAAGATGAAGCTGACCCTGGTGCGACGCGCCATCGCCCTGGCCGTACAGCATCCCCAGGTCGCCGCACAACTTCCTCCCCTGCCCCAGGCCCTGCTGGGACTGCGAGAACCGGGCATAGGTTTTCTACTGCAGCTGCTTGAGCTGCTGCACGGTAACCCCATGACCACAGGACAACTGCTTGAGCATTGGCGAGGCACCCGAGAGGGAGAGGGGTTGGCCCGTCTGGCCATGCTGGAGGAGATAGCGGTAGGAGAAAACACCCTGCAGGAGCTGGAAGATACCTGTGCTCGCCTCATCGATCGCTTCTTACAGCAGCGAGTGACTGACCTGCAGAACAAGGCCTCAGCCGAAGGACTGAGCCAGGAGGAGAAGCAGGAGTTGATCTTGTTACTGACGGAGAGTAAATAACAAAATAATGGCTAAAACGACGATCCAGACTTGCATTTTTAGCCGCCAGGCCCTATATCATACGCCACGCCCGGTCATCGGGAACTATCACAAATTTTGAAGATAATTGAAGAAATAGAATTAGACAGACCGAACAGCCCGGCCGACCGCTATGGGCAACGGTCTTTTTATGCATTCGTCATGGTCAACGTGCAAAACTGGTCGATTTTTAGTATGATCGGCGGTTCGCGCGCCAATAACGCGCACTCTGGCGCAATCTAGCATCACCAACCGGATGAGTTCTATGGAGCATACCCCGCAGTCGCAGCTTAAACTCCTCGTTGCCAAAGGTAAAGAACAGGGCTACCTGACCTATGCCGAGGTGAACGATCATCTGCCACAAGATATCGTTGATTCGGATCAGATTGAAGACATTATCCAGATGATCAATGACATGGGTATTCAGGTGGTGGAAAGCGCCCCGGATGCCGATGATCTGATCATGACTGAAACGGCCCAAGATGAAGACGCAGCCGAAGCCGCCGCCCAGGTGCTGGCCTCGGTGGAATCGGAAATTGGCCGAACCACTGACCCAGTGCGCATGTATATGCGCGAGATGGGCACAGTTGAACTGCTTACCCGCGAAGGCGAAATCGACATCGCCAAGCGTATCGAAGATGGTATCAATCAGGTACAGAGCTCGGTCGCCGAGTATCCTGAGGCCATCACCTACCTGCTCGATCAGTATGACAAATACGAAGCAGGCCAAATTCGCCTGGGCGACATCATAGCTGGCTTCGTCAACCTGGACGAAGACGATCTGCCTCCCACCGCCACCCACATCGGCTCTGAACTCAGTGAAGAGGAGCTGGCCGATGAGGATGATGACGAGGAAGAGGAAGACGAAGAGGGCGATGACGATGACAGCGATGACGACGGTGGTCCCGATCCCGAAGTCGCCCGCGAGAAATTCAGCGAACTGCGCACCCAATCTGAAGTGACCCGTGACTCCATCAAGTCCTTCGGTCGTGAAGATAAGCGTACCCAGCTGGAAATCACCAAGCTGGCCGATGTCTTCCGTCAGTTCCGCCTGGTGCCCAAACAGTTTGACCGCCTGGTTAACAACATGCGCGAGATGATGGAGCGTGTGCGAGTTCAGGAACGCATCATCATGAAGTGTTGCGTCGAGCGGGCCAAGATGCCGAAGAAAAACTTCGTCTCCCTGTTCACCAACAAAGAGTCCGATCTGGCCTGGTTTGAGCAAGCACGCAATGGCGGCAAATCCTGGTCCGCGGCCCTCAACGAGGTATCAGAAGATGTCGAACGCGGTGTAGCCAAGCTGCAGCAGGTCGAAGAAGAGACTGGGCTCTCCATCGCCCAGATCAAGGATATCAACCGTCGCATGAGCATAGGTGAGGCCAAGGCCCGCCGCGCCAAGAAAGAGATGGTAGAGGCCAACCTGCGTCTGGTGATCTCCATCGCCAAGAAGTACACCAACCGCGGCCTGCAGTTCCTGGATCTGATCCAGGAGGGGAACATTGGCCTGATGAAGGCGGTGGACAAGTTTGAATACCGCCGTGGCTACAAGTTCTCTACCTATGCGACCTGGTGGATACGTCAGGCCATCACCCGCTCCATCGCGGATCAGGCCCGGACCATACGTATTCCGGTACACATGATCGAGACCATCAACAAACTCAACCGCATCTCACGTCAGATGCTGCAGGAGATGGGTCGCGAGCCGAGTCCGGAAGAGTTGGCCAGCCGTATGGGTATGCCGGAAGACAAGATCCGCAAGGTGCTGAAGATCGCCAAGGAGCCTATCTCGATGGAGACCCCCATCGGTGATGATGAAGATTCTCATCTTGGCGACTTCATCGAGGACACCACCCTGGCCCTGCCGGCTGATGCGGCGACCGCAGAGAGCCTGAAGGCAGCCACCAAGGATGTCCTGGCAGGCCTCACGGCTCGTGAAGCCAAGGTACTGCGCATGCGCTTCGGTATCGACATGAACACGGACCACACGCTGGAAGAGGTCGGCAAACAGTTTGATGTGACCCGCGAGCGGATCCGTCAGATCGAAGCCAAGGCACTGCGTAAGCTGCGTCACCCCAGCCGCTCCGAGGTTCTGCGCAGCTTCCTGGACGAATAATCGGCCGAACGCATCCAGATGCAACGGGTTGCTGCTTTTATAAGCATCTAACCCGTTGATATCTGGACTATCTGCAACAGGCTCTTTATAATCTCCACCACATTCGGCCCCTTAGCTCAGCGGTCAGAGCAGGCGACTCATAATCGCTTGGTCCCCAGTTCAAACCTGGGAGGGGCCACCAAATAAAACAAGGAGTTACAGCATAGCGCTGTGACTCCTTTTTTATTGCCAAGGATTTGGGATGTGGGCTACCCATAGAGGTGATGTCCCAACGACGCAGCGTCATTACCCTGGTTCCTTGAACTCACCACTCTTTTCACCTCACCCCGCCCGGCCAATCCGGCAAAAGCGTTGACGCAGGGACTATCCATCTCCAGACCCCTGGCAGCCCCTCCTCAGCCTTCCCCTTTTTGGCGATCGTCTGCTGCCCCGACTCTTGGCGTCTGGTTTTTTCATTTGTTAGTTTAAAAAACATCCAAGCCTGTGATTAGCTAAACTATCGATAGAGAGTGACGCCATAGCCTGCTCGAGTAGCGGCACAGGGAGAATGGAATGTCTATCTATGGCATGGAACGACACGGTGATCTGCCGCGTTGGCTGACTGTGATTGGTGTAGCCCTGCTGCTGGCGCTTCCCATGTGGCTAACCGGCTGTCCACGTGGACACGATATTCTGCATCACCTCATCTTCAGCCACCACTTCACCGAGCAATTCTGGCAAGGAGAGCTCTACCCGCGCTGGCTGCAAAATATGAATGGAGGCTTGGGCAGCCCCACCTTCTTCTTTTACGCGCCCCTGCCCTTTTGGGCCACGGCCCTGCTTTCCGCCCCCCTGTGGATAGACGGCAACAGTACCTATCCTCTGGTGCTGAGCGCCACACTCGCCCTCATGGCATCAGGCCTCACCGCCTACCTCTGGCTCAAGAGTCTCACCACACCACGCCACGCCATGATCTGCGCCCTGATCTACATGGTGCTGCCCTATCACCTGCTGGTTGATCTCTACATGCGCTTCGCCTTTGCCGAGTTCTGGAGCTTCGTCTGGATGCCGCTCATCCTCTACCACAGCCGACACCTGGCTCTGGGGGCTCGCAGCACCCTTGCCCTGGCCCTTTGTCTCGCGCTGCTCATCATGACTCACTTGCCCAGCTTTCTGCTCTTCCTGCCTGTGGTGCTGGGTCATGCCCTGTTTGTGCCATCCCGCCGATATAGGCTGTGCTCTCTGCTCCACCATATGTTGGCCTGTGCGCTAGGAGCTGGCCTGGCCGCCCTCTACTGGCTACCCGCCCTGACCACTCAGCACTATGTCTCCATGCCCAGCATGTATACGGGTTTTCTCTTCTACGCCAACAGCTTTCTCGACAGTTGGCCCAACTTCCAGCATGGCTGGAGTTTTCGCCGTTACCTGAGCTTTATCTCTGTGTTGACCGCCGTGCTGGGTCTTTGTGCCTGGTTAGTACGACAACCTCACCCCGCTTTGCAACGGGAGCATAGATTCTGGTTACTGGTGCTCTTGGGGGCTCTCGTGATGATGTGGCCCATCAGCAAGCCATTATGGGATTGGCTGCCCATAGTGCAGAAGGTGCAATTCCCCTGGCGATTTGGCGGCGTACTCACTCTTGCCGCCACGGCTCTGCTAGCCCTGGCGACGACAGATCAGAAGGGCAAGCTTAACCCCAAGATTGCCACCTGCGGCTGGGGTGTACTGGCGCTATTGCTGCTGAGTGAACTGCTGGTCGGCATTCGCCCCATGCTGCTGCAACCGGTCAGCGCCGAGATCTCGCGTCAGTCACTCTCAACCTCCCGTAGCCCATTGGAGTATCGGCCACGTTGGGTCCCTCCCGAACTCTTCAGCTTTCAGCAGATAGGGCGCTTTGCCAGCAACACGCCCAAGATCGCAAGCAGCCAGAGCGACACCCGATGGAAACTCCTGAGCTGGCAAGCCAGAAGCATAACACTACAGGTCAGTGCCCCTACCGCCACCCAACTGACGCTGCACCAGTTCTATTACCCAGGTTGGCAGGCTAACCTGGAGGATGGAACTCCGCTGCCGCTCAATCCAACTGAGAGCGGCCTGCTACAGCTTGAAGTGCCAGCTGGCAGCTATGGGGTCTCGCTGATGCTGGCTCGTCTGCCCCAAGAGCAGGCAGGCATCTGGCTCAGCGCCCTGGCGCTGTTAGTCGCCCTGCTCTGGGGCTATCGAGAGCGCAGGAGCCGTGCTGCCGCTAGAGCGCACCCTCTTGGCTCCCACTCTGCTGGCTCCACTCCAGATTGAGCCCCTCGCCTAGCTCCAGTTCGGCACGCTCCACCAGCTCGCCAGGCAGCTCTTTTTGCACCGCCACCCCCAGCTCTTTGAACTCGGCTGCCTGCTTGATCAGGTTGCCGCGCCCGGAGTAGAGCTGGGCCAGTGCCTTGTCGTAGCTACCTTTAGCCCGCTCCAGCTGCTTGCCCACCTCCTGCATGCTAACCAGAAAGGCGTGCAGCTTGTTATAAAAACGCTCGGCGCGGCTGGCCAGCTCGGCGGTATGTTTGCTCTGATCTTCAAAGCGCCAGAGCTGGCGTACTATGTTCAGGCTGGTAAGCAGGGTCGTTGGCGTGGCCACCAGCACATTGCGCTCTATCGCCCGCTGATACAGGGCGGGATCGTGACGCAGAGCGGCCACATAGGCTGACTCTATGGGAATAAACATGATGACGACCTCGGGCGAATTGAGCCCGGGCAACTTATGATATTCACGCTCGGCTAGCTCCCGTATGCGCGCCCCCACCGCCTGGCTATGCTCCACCAGCGCCTGTTGCCGCTCCAGCTCCTCTTCGGCATTAACATATCGGGTGTAAGCCGCAAGTGAGGTCTTGGCATCTATGATGAGCTGCTTGCCCTGGGGAAGAGAGACCACCACATCCGGCCGCAATCGCCCCTCCTCCGTGTTGAACGAGACCTCACGACGATAATCCTGTCCCAGACGCAGACCAGAACCATCCAGCACATTCTCCAGCATCAGTTCACCCCAGTTGCCCTGGGTCTTTTTCTGCCCCTGCAGGGCAGTCGTCAGCCGTTCGGCCTGTTCGGTAATGGTTCGGTTCAGTTTCTGCAGGTTCTCCAGCTCATTCTTCAGCTCGCTGCGCTGCTTGAGCTCCTCCACATGTATGCTCTCCACCTTCTGGCGAAAGCCCTGCATCTCCTGCTGCACCGGACGCAACAGCTGGCTGACACTCTCCTGGTTCAGTGCCTTGAAGGCCTGCCCCTTGCGCTCGAGTATCTCGTTAGCCAGCTGCTCAAATTCGGTTTTCAACATCTCCCGACTCTCAGCCAACTGCTGGAGCTGGGCGGCGAAATGACGCTGCTTCTCCACCTGCGAGGTACTGAGCTCAGCATATTCACGTTCACGTACAATCAGTTGCTGGGCCGTCTGTTGATGCCGCTGACGCTCTGCCGCCAACTCCTGCTCCAATTGAATAAGTCGGCGATCACGTTCACCCAATTGAGACGCATTGTGCTGGGTCAGGGTTCTCTCTAAACGCTCCAGCTCCTCCTGCTTCTGCTGCAACTGTTGCTCCAGGCTGATGCACTCCTGATCCAGTCGCCCAACCTGAACCTCCACCGCCGCCTTCAGCTCAAGCAGCGTCCTGTGCTGTTGCTGCAACTCTCCCCCCTGCGCCTGCAGGGCATCGACCTCACCCCGGGATTGCTGCAGTTGCAACTCCAGTAACGCCACTCGCTGATGGCCACGCCACCAGGCTAGCAACAGACCCAGAAACAAGAGCCCCCCCAAGAGGAGCAGAGGCGTAACGGAAAGAGAGGGGGTCATGGCACTCCTTAAATAGCAGACAGCCAAAAGCAAGAAACGACTGGATAGAGGCCGATGAGAAACCCGGCAGGGGCGCTCACGGTTGCAACTGGATAAATATACACATCAAATGTAGAGACAGCCACAGCTGTCGCAAGATGAGAGGCGGAGATGAAGAGAGGAAGGAAAAATGAGGCCGGGCGTAAGCCCGGCCTGAAATAGATTATTTACCAGCCTGTTGCTGCCAGCGAGCCGCCTTGTCGGCATCACGCACAAACCCCATAGCTTTGGCCTGCTCGGCAGGGAAGGGGGTCAGACCACGCTCGTAGAGGGTAGAGACAAAACCCGCCAGTCCGGGTGTCGGTTGCTTGGCATAGTTCATGATGGCGATACGACGGACCTCGTTCTCCGCCGCCACCAGGGCCTGCAGGAAAGCCTGCTGCTCCTTCTCATCCTTACCCATCATCACTGGGCTACCGGCATCGAAGAGTTCATAAAAGTGGGCCATGCAGCCTTGCAGATTCTGCTTCTGGCAGAGCTCATTGAGAAGCTTGTTCGCCTCTTGAAAGAGCGGGGTGGCGGGCAGCTGTTGCCACATGGCCTGCCGCTCCGGCGTCATCCCCTCACCCGGCAGCATCACCAGCGGCTTACGGGCCTGAGCGCCCAACAGCGCAGCATAGAGCAGGGCAGCGCGGGCATCTTCCTGAATATGGGGCTTGAGCAGCTCATGATAGAAGTTATACATGGCATCGCCCTGCTGGCTGAGCACAGGCTCTCCCACCAGCGCGGCATAGGCCATGGGCGACTGCTCTTTGGAGACCTTGTCAAACTTGGTCAGCAGTGCCTGGTAAGCCTCTTTGCTGGGGACCGGCTTGGCCTCGATACCTGAGTCTGGGCTGGCCGGAGCGGCTGTGGCGCTCTCACCGACACTGGCCTGAGCAGAGAGACCCAGCCCCAAGAGGCAGGCCATTAGCAATACGCGATGACGCATAGGAATACCTTCACTATGGAAAAATGCAGGGAGGCATTATTCCCGGAACCCGTCACCATTGCTGTGACCCTGGCAGGGGGTTTGGCAAATTCAGGCGCCATGCCCGCGTAACCAGCTATTTTTCTGAGAAGCAGAGTGACAATTATGCTGACAATCGCCTTCAAATGGCGCCAATTCACGTAACATGGCCACCACCATGACGACTAACCGGAAAAACTGGAACCATGCCCCCGATACTGCGCAAGTGTGCCTACCTGACAGCCGTGCTGACTGCCCTGCTGCTACTCACCCTGCTCGCCCGCTCCTGCCTTGGCCCCTCAGGCTATAGCCATTGCGTGATGGTAGCCAAGGAGAGCGATTTTACCGGAGAGTGGCTGAAGGCCAGTCGCACTGAGTATCAAGGGACCATACTGACCCCGGAGTGCGAGGCCAAAGATCGCCAGCTCGATGGCAGCGATGGCCCACGCAAGGGAATAGTACGATGGGTAGAGTGTTATGCCGGACCCGACTGTAACGAGGGGGGGCAGTACTGACCCGTCTCCTCCCCCTGCAGGGTGACGATGAGGCGACGGCTGCCGCCCTGGTCGCGGTGCTCGCCCAGATAGATGCCCTGCCAGGTGCCCAGCGCCAAGCCCCCCTGACGGATGGGCAGCAGCAAGGTGCTGCCCAGCAGGCTGCTCTTGATATGGGCGGGCAGATCATCGCTCCCCTCATAGTTGTGGCGGTAATAGGGCTGATCCTGAGGCACCAGACGATTAAACAGACTCTCGAAATCCTGGCGCACCGTCGGGTCGGCATTCTCGTTGATAGTCAGCGAGGCCGAGGTGTGCTGGATAAACAGATGGGCCAGGCCGACCTGGATGCGCGCGAGCTCAGGCAACTGGCGCACTATCTCCTCCGTTACCAGATGAAATCCCCGCTCTCTGGCCCGTAACCTGATCTCCCGCTGCAACCACATATTGCCACTCCCAAACGACACCAGCGAAAAGCATAATAACAACAGGCCCTCCACCTGGGAGGGCCTGATGATGACACCTTAACCGACCATCACTCCGGCTGGTAGCCCAGATTCGGCCCCAACCAGCGCTCCGCTTCCTCCAGGGTCATCCCCTTGCGCGTCGCATAATCCTGCACCTGATCCTGCTGGATCCCGGCCACGGCGAAGTACTTGGCATCAGGGTGGCTGAAGTACCAACCGGAGACCGCTGCAGCCGGCCACATGGCATAGGATTCGGTCAGCTGCATGCCTATGGTCTGCTCCACCGCCAACAACTGCCAGAGGGTGCCCTTTTCTGTGTGCTCGGGGCAGGCCGGATAGCCAGGTGCCGGACGGATGCCCTGGTAGTTCTCGCGGATCAGATCCTCGTTACTGAGCGCCTCGTCCGGGGCATAACCCCAATACTCCTTGCGCACCCGCTCATGCAAGTATTCGGCAAAAGCCTCGGCCAGACGATCACAGACCGCCTGCACCAGGATAGCGTTATAGTCATCTCCCGCCGCCTTGTAGCCTTCCGCAATGCTGGACTCGCCAAAGCCGCCGCTCACCGCAAAGGCACCGATCCAGTCGGCTACACCACTCTCCTTGGGGGCGACAAAGTCGGAGAGGCAGTAGTTGGGGAAGACGTTGCCATCCCTGGCCTGGCTCACCTTGTCGGTCTGCTGGCGCAGGCCGCGCAACACCTGCTTCACCTGGCTGCGCGACTCGTCGGTATAGACCTCGATATCATCACCGACCCGGTTGGCCGGGAAGAGACCCAGCATGCCGGTCACCTCGACCTCGCCGCTGCGCTCCAGGCGATCCAGCATGGCCTGGGCATCGGCAAACAGGCGCTTGGCCTCCTCGCCCACCACCTCATCCTCCAGGATGCGTGGATACTTGCCCGCCAGCTCCCAGCTGAGGAAGAAGGGGGTCCAGTCGATGTAGTTTCTCAAGGTGGCAATATCCACCTTACGCAGCACATGGATGCCAGGCTTGGCCGGTTTGGGCGGCTGGTAGGCACTCCAGTCGCAGGACCAGCCATTGGCACGGGCCTCCGCCAGCGACACCGCCTTGGTGCGCGGCTGCTTGCGATTATGCTGCTCGCGGGCGGCGTCATACTCCTTGGCCAGACGGGCGGCGAAGGCGGGCTTGAGCTCGGGAGAGAGCAGGCTCTGGGCCACGCCCACGGCACGACTGGCATTGGAGACATAGACCACGGGCTCGTCGTAATTCTGCTCTATCTTCACCGCCGTATGGGCCTTGGAGGTGGTGGCCCCGCCGATCAGCAGCGGGATCGTGAAGCCCTGACGCTGCATCTCCTTGGCCACATGCACCATCTCATCCAGGGAGGGGGTGATGAGGCCGGAGAGGCCAATCATGTCCGCATTCTCCTCACGGGCGGTCTGGAGTATCTTCTCGCAGGGCACCATGACCCCCAGATCGATGATCTCGAAGTTGTTGCACTGCAGCACCACGCCGACGATATTCTTGCCGATGTCGTGGACATCGCCCTTCACCGTCGCCATGACGATCTTGCCGTTGCTGCTGCTACCGGACTTCTCAGCCTCGATATAGGGCTGCAGATAGGCCACGGCGCGCTTCATCACCCGGGCGGACTTCACCACCTGGGGCAGAAACATCTTGCCGGCACCGAACAGATCACCCACCACGTTCATCCCGGCCATCAGCGGCCCTTCGATCACCTCGATGGGACGGGTCGCCTCCTGACGCGCCTCTTCGGTGTCCTCGTCGATAAAATCGGTGATCCCCTTGACCAGCGCATGCTCCAGCCGTTTGGCCACAGGCCAGCTGCGCCACTCCTGATCCCGGGGATCCGCCACCTGCTGGGCGCCGCCACGATACTTCTCGGCAATAGCCAGCAACGCCTCGGTGGCACCGGCATGGGTGTTGCGCACCACATCCTCGACCGCCGCCTTGAGCTCGGCGGGGATGTCTTCGTAGATGGCCAATTGACCGGCGTTGACTATCCCCATGTCCATGCCGTTCTTGATGGCGTAGTAGAGGAACACTGAGTGGATCGCCTCACGCACCGGCTCGTTGCCACGGAAGGAGAAGGAGACGTTGGAAACACCGCCGGAGATCATGGCATAGGGCAGGTTATCCTTGATGTCCTTGACCGCCTCGATGAAATCCATGGCGTAGTTGTTGTGCTCATCTATGCCGGTGGCCACAGCGAAGATGTTCGGGTCGAAGATGATATCTTCTGGCGGGAAGCCCACCTCATCCACCAGGATGCGGTAGGCGCGCTGGCAGATCTCGAACTTGCGCGCCCGGGTATCGGCCTGCCCCTGCTCATCAAAGGCCATGACGATGACGGCCGCACCGTAACGGCGAATGAGCTTGGCCTGGGCGATAAACTTCTCCACCCCCTCCTTCATGGAGATAGAGTTGACGATAGGCTTACCCTGAATGCACTTAAGCCCAGCCTCAATCACCTCCCACTTGGAGGAGTCCACCATGATAGGCACTTTGCAGATATCCGGCTCGGAGGCAATGAGCTTAAGGAAGCGCACCATACAGGCTTCGGCATCCAGCATCCCCTCGTCCATGTTGATATCTATGATCTGAGCACCGTTCTCCACCTGTTGGCGGGCGATATCCAATGCCTCGTCATAGTTCTCCTCCTTGATGAGCCGCTTGAACTTGGCCGAGCCGGTGACGTTGGTGCGCTCACCCACATTGATAAACATGGAGTCGGCGCTGATGGTCAACGGCTCTAACCCCGCCAAACGGCAGGAGACTTCCCGCTGCGGCAGAACCCGAGGCGCACAACCGGCCACAGCCTTGGCCATAGCGGCGATATGGGCGGGTGTAGTGCCACAACAGCCGCCCACCAGGTTCAGGAAACCGGATTGTGCCCACTCGCGGATATGGTCCGCCATCTCGTCGGCTTCCAGATCATAGCCACCGAAGGCGTTGGGCAGACCGGCGTTGGGATGCACGGAGACATAGGTCTCGCTGATGCGGGAGAGCTCCTCCACATACTGACGCAGCTCCTTGGGGCCCAGCGCACAGTTCAGCCCAAAGGAGAGGGGCTGGGCATGACGCAACGAGTTATAGAAGGCTTCGGTGGTCTGTCCTGACAGGGTACGACCTGAGGCATCGGTAATGGTGCCGGAGATCATCACCGGCAGGCGATAACCCAGCTCATCAAACACACTCTCCACCGCAAAGACCGCCGCCTTGGCGTTCAGGGTATCGAAGATGGTCTCGATCATGATGATATGAGCGCCACCCTCGATGAGGGCCAGCGTCGATTCGGTATAAGCAGCAACCAGTTCGTCGTAGGTGACATTGCGGGCGCCGGGATCGTTCACATCCGGCGAGATGGAGCAGGTCCGGTTGGTAGGGCCGAGAATACCGGCGACAAAACGCGGCTTGCTCGGGTCCTTGGCGGTCCACGCATCGGCTACCTCTCGAGCCAACCGGGCCGCCTCACGGTTGATCTCGGCACTGAGATCTTCCATCTGGTAGTCGGCCATGGCGATACGGGTAGCATTGAAGCTGTTGGTCTCGAGAATATCGGCACCGGCAGCCAGATAGGCTTCATGGATCTCGCGGATCACCTGAGGCTTGGAGAGCACCAGCAGATCGTTGTTGCCCTTCAGGTCGCTAGGCCAGGCAGCAAAACGCTCACCGCGATAATCTGCTTCCTTCAGCCCGTAGCTCTGGATCATGGTCCCCATGCCACCATCAATCAGCAGGATACGCTCCTGCAGACATTCGGTGAGTCGGGATTGGATCGGCATTCCTTGCGCATGTACTGCCACTGGCTTGTCCTCATTACTACTTGGGCCCTTGCAGGCCAGAGCCCCAAAGGCGAAATCATCATCCGGCTGTTGACTGGACGAGTTCTGGAGTGGCTGGCAGTATGGCAAAAAACTGTAGGGCCAACGCCATGCTCGACTCATCTGTCATCACTCCTCCCGGCGAGGAAGAGATCACAACCAATTTTACCCAGCGCGTCTATCAGGTGATAGCGGCGATTCCGTATGGCCGTGTCGCGACCTATGGCACAGTCGCGCGCCTGGCCAGTTCCCCCCGCGCGGCTCGCCAGGTGGGCGGTATCCTGTGTCGACTCCCCGAGGATACACGCTTGCCCTGGCATCGGGTGGTCAATCGTTTCGGTACACTTTCCTTACGGGGCGAGGACTACCATCGACAGCAAGCTCGCCTGCAGCAGGAAGGGATCTCCTGCAACCCCGCATCCCCGATCGACTTGAACCGGTATGGCTGGCAGGGTGAGTGAGTCCTCACGGTAAGTTGTTCAAATCAAACGGTGTATTCTGGTACACGTAATAGTTCAGCCAGTTGGCAAACAGCAGATGCCCGTGGCTACGCCAGGTCGCTCGCGGCTGCTGATTCGGGTCGTCGTTGCGGTAATAATTCTTCGGTAACTGTGGATCAATTCCAGCCCCGGTATCCCGTACAAACTCCTGATGCAGTGTATCGGCGTCATATTCCGGGTGGCCGGTTACATAGACCTGACGGCAATCCGGACTCACGGCCAGATAAACCCCCGCCTCTTCGGACTCGGCAAAGACCTGTAAATCGGTGTGGCTACGGATAAAGTCGCCGTCAAAATTGGCATAACGAGAATGGGGAGCCAGAAAATGGTCATCAAATCCCCGCACTAATGGATCATGCGCAACCAGCCGGCAATGTTCATACACCCCCGAGAGCTTTACCTCGCGGGTCTGCTTCTCCAGACCATAAATCACCTTCAGCGCCGCTTGGGCCGCCCAACAGAGAAACAGGGTTGAGGTGACATGCTGACGCGACCATTCGATGATTTCGACCAGCGTGTCCCAGTAGACAACATCGGAAAACTGGGTCAACCCCAGAGGGGCACCGGTGATAATGAGGCCGTCATAACGGTTGTGCTTCACCTGGGCAAAATCGTGATAGAAGGTATCCAGATGTGCCTTGGGGGTATTCTTCGACTCGCGATCATCAATGCGTAACAGATCAACATGCACCTGCAATGGCGAATTGGACAACATGCGCATCAACTGGATTTCCGTCTCGATCTTCTTTGGCATCAGATTCAATAACAGGACACGCAATGGCCGAATGTCCTGATGAAGGGCACGACTCTCGGTCATGACGAAGATGTTCTCAGCGCCGAGCACGTCAGCAGCCGGCAAACGGTCAGGGATCTTGATAGGCATGGTGCACTTCCTGTACTACATCAGTAAAAACGTCTGGACATCCAGAAATCTACACCAATCGAT
>JBOFBS010000114.1:0-1564 GCA_051645725.1 Aeromonadaceae bacterium
GCTGTCGAACCGGTGGCGGCAGAACCAGTGGTTAATGAAGCCAGCGGCGAGGCAACGGAGGATGGTTGCAGTGCCGCTAATTTGGCGACGAAGAGCGAATTGGAGTTTGTGCAGGCCTGTATTGCACAGCAGCCGCCAACCGATACCTTATTGGCGGTGATCCAAAGCGCCAAGTCAGCCCAGAAATGTGGTGTGGCGCAACGCCTTTATGCCAACCGTGCGCAGGGGGGAGATAGCAAGGTGGCCCTGGCCTATGCCCGTGAATATGATCCCAAGTTCCACCAGCCGAACGACTGCTTCAAAGAGGCCGATAATGCCACTGCAGCCTATTGGTATGACACAGTACTTCAGGTTGAGCCCGACAATGGCGAGGCCAAACAGCGCTATGAGGAGTTAAGCAAGTGATTGCAGCAACTAGGTCATTGCGCGGCGCGGCAGTACTCATGCTGCTGTTGGGGGGCGCAGGTGCGGCGGCGGCCGAGACAACATCAGAGCATCGTCCATTGTTACAGGAGGGGAAAAAGAGCCTATATCAACGAGTATTGACCACCCCCGGTTGCGAGTTGGTGGCTGAGGCGGGTCAGACGTCTGGGGTGCTGCAACCAGCCTTCAGTAGCTTCTATGTCTATGAGCAGGTCAATGCCAAGGGGGCCGGCTGGGTAAAGGTCGGCCCCGACAGCTATGGCCAGAGCATCGGTTGGTTACCCCAGTCTTGTACTGTGGATTGGAAGATGCAGCTGACTCTGGCTTTCACCAATCCGGCTAACCGGGATCGCCTGCTTTTTTTCAAGGAGCGAGATCAGCTCAATCAGATTCTGGAGGCGGCGGATCCGGTCGCCAAGGTTGCACCGCTGCGCGCTGCGTTGAAGAAGCAGGGCAATGCTGGCGGGGTGCTGGCGCAAGAACCCGAGTACTTTGTCGATCTGCAGCAACAGTTCTATCTGTTACCCATCCTCAGTGGTGAGGAGGTCATGACCGAGGATGGTTTCTACACCCGTTTGCTCAATGTGGCCTCGGTCAGCAAGGCCGAGTCGGCCACTGTTGAACCCAGTGCCAAGGTGAGCCAGCTCAAGGAGTTCAATGCTGCTGTGGTGTTCGTGGTGGATTCCACCATCTCGATGGGGCCTTATATCGAGCGAACTCGGGAGGCTGTACGCAAGGTCTATGAGCGGATCAACAAGGAAAATCTGGGTCAGCAGGTGAAATTTGGCATGATCTCCTTTCGCTCCAACGCCCAGGCGGTGCCTGGTCTGGAATACACCACCCGCATGTATGCCGATCCTAATGAAATCAAAGATGGTGCCGATTTTTTGACAAAAGTGGCCGATCTCAAGCAGGCGACCGTTTCGAGCAAGCTGTTCAATGAGGATGCGTATGCAGGTGTGATGCAGGCGATAGACCAGGTCGACTGGAGCCACTTTGGAGCCCGTTATGTGGTGCTGATCACCGATGCAGGTGCGATAGAGGGGGATAACAAGCTCTCTACGACAGGATTGGATGCCAAGCAAATCCGCTTGGAAGCTGCCAACCCAGGTGTGGCGATATATACCCTGCACCTGAAAAC
>JBOFBS010000115.1:0-16507 GCA_051645725.1 Aeromonadaceae bacterium
AACGAAACTAGCTCGGTTACAGGCTCTTTAGGTAATCCAATACCACCTGATGGTGGTTGCTGGTCTTGAACTCGTCGAACACCTTGCTGATCACGCCCTGCTCATCGATGAGAAAGCTGATGCGGTGGATGCCGTCATACTCCTTGCCCATAAACTTCTTCGGGCCCCAGACGCCGAAGGCGTCGGCTACGGCATGATCTTCATCACCCAGCAGGGTGAAGTTGAGCTGCTGTTTCTCGATGAAACTCTTCAGGCGCTTGGCTGGATCGGGGCTGATGCCCAGCACCACAGTGTTGAGGGCGGCCAGCTCGGCTTGGGTGTCCCGCAGGCCACAGGCCTGGGTGGTGCAGCCTGGTGTGCTGGCCTTGGGGTAGAAGTAGACCAGAACCCGCTTGCCGCGGAATTGGGCGAGGGCTACGGGCTGACCATCCTGGTCAGGGAGGGTGAAGTCAGGGGCGGCGGTTCCGGCGGTCAAGATGGGCATGATGGCTCCTCACAGGGTTCGGGTGATGGAAAAATTAAAGCGTTCGGCTCCGAGCCGTTGGCAAAAGAGTGCAAAGGCGTGTTCAGGATCCATGGCGTCAGAGGCGGCGGGTAGGCGCAGCTGGAAACTGGCGCGCAGGCGATCGGCCGGTTTAAGCGGCAGGGTTTCCGACTGCAGGGCATGGATGTCCCACCCTTGATCGTTAAAGAACTGGGTACAGTGGCTGATGATGCCCGGTTCGTCCCGGATCAGCAGTTCGGCGTCAGCCCATAATGGATAGTGCTTGGGTGGGGCAGGATGGGTCCGTTTCATGACGGTGACCAAGGCCAGCTCATGGCTGCGCCGCGGCAGGGTGTGTTCGATCTGGCTGATGGCATTCCAATCGCCGGAGAGCAGCATGGTGAAGGTAAATTCGGATCCCAGAATGGCCAAGCGGCTATCGACAATGTTGCAACCACAGGCGCTGATGTGATGGGTGACCTGGTTGACAATGCCGTGTCTGTCTTCGCCCATGGCGGTAACGACGAGATAATGGTCCATGACTGCTTCCCGCTGTAGTTGCTGAACGGATGGTAACATAGCCCCCCAGCCACATCGACACCATCTCCCTTGTATTTACGGGGGGGGAGTCTTACCATAACGGGCCTGAAAACCTGGAGTTTTGAACCATGTTAAGCGGTAGTCTCGTAGCTCTCATCACGCCCATGGATGACCATGGTCTTGTCGATTATCTCTCCTTAAAACGCCTGGTGGAATACCATGTTCAGAGTGGAACCTCGGCTATTGTCGCCATGGGGACAACGGGAGAGTCGGCAACGCTGGAGCTGGAGGAACACCTTCAGGTGGTGGCGCGAACCCTGGAGTTTGCGGACGGACGGATTCCCGTGGTTGCCGGTTGTGGCTCTAACAACACGCGCCATGCCATCGAATTGGCTCGCGGTGTGAAGCAATTAGGGGTGCAGTGGGGGCTCTCTGTGACCCCCTATTACAACAAACCGACACAAGAGGGGCTCTATCGTCACTTTGCCGCCATAGGAGAGGCTAGTGGTCTGGCGCAAATTCTCTATAATGTGCCAGGTCGTACCGGTTGTGATCTGCAGAGCGCGACTGTGGCTAAGCTGGCGCATCAGTATGGTATTTGTGGTTTGAAGGATGCGACCGGTGATCTCAACCGGGTTATACCACTTCGTGAGGCGTGTGGGGCCGAGTTTGGCCTTTACAGCGGCGACGATGCCACAGGATGTGATTTTATGTTGCGAGGGGGGAACGGGGTGATCTCCGTGACCAACAATGTGGCGGCAGCCGAGATGGCCCTGATGTGTCAGGCGGCGCTGGCTGGTGAGCGGGATCGTGCCTTGGCGCTCAATGAGCAGCTGATGCCGTTACATCGCACCCTATTTATTGAATCTAATCCAATTCCGGTCAAGTGGGCAGCCGCCCGATTGGGATTGATTGCCAAGTCCGGTTTGCGTCTCCCTCTGACGCCCCTGAGCGCAACGGCTCATGAGGCGGTGGAGCTGGCGTTAACCCGAGCGGAGTTGCTCAAGCGTGCATAAAAAAAACCATAGTAGTGTGCCAGCGTTCTGGATGCTGGGTCTGGTGGGCGTCGGCCTGTTGGCGGGTTGCGGCTCGGTGGCCGAACGTAAACAGGCGAATCATGATTTTGAATATCTGGATGCCAAGTTGGTTACCAAACCATTCCAGATCCCTGCTGGATTGCAGACGCCGCCCTATGGCAGCGAGTACAAGATACCGCCGCTGGCTGCAGCCGTGAGTAACGGTCCCGTCGGGGATGCGGTCGATGTGCGCTCACCCGTTCAGATCCTGAATCTGGTGCCTGGCAGCCGGGCCGAGACCTCGGGAAACAATGTGACCTTGTGGTTTACCGCCCGCAGTGTGACGCAAAATGTAGACAATGAGGTGTGGAACCAGCTGGTCGGTTTTCTCACCCGACGTGGCATAGTGGTGGCTAACCTGGATCCGGTTGCCCGTACGCTCGACACCGACTGGTTCTATGCCACGGCACGGCTCACCCCCTGGAGTGAGGCGGCCAAAGAGAACGATGAGACCCAGGTTCACCAGCGCTATCGTTTCCAGTTGAAGACAGATCCTGCCTTGCATCGCACCGGTTTGACCGCTGAGTTGCTCTCCCATGAGGCGTATATCGATGGTGACAAGGATGAGTCGCCGCTGACCATATTTGAACGCCGTCGTTACTCTGGCCTGATGCTCAATCAGGTGGCGGTGGATTATGACAAGCAACTGCGGATTGGCCAGGTTCAGGTGGTGAATGGTCGTGCCGCCATGAGTCTGGGGGTCGATGATAACGGTCTGACCGCCTGGCTGGTGGATGCGCCATTCGAGGCGACTTGGCAGCGCCTCATCACCATGTTGCCCAAGCTCAATTTCGAGATCACCAGCAAGACCCAATCCAAGGGCTTGATCGTGGTCGACTACGATGAGCCGGATTCCGACTTCTGGAAGGCCCATGATATCGAGCCCTTTGGTCTGGACTCGGGCACCTACCGACTGCAACTGGGTGAATTCAAGGGCAAGACCTCCATCACGCTGTTTGATGAAGATAAGAAGCCGGTGCCGACCTCTGTGGTCAGCAAGATGTTTATCGGTTTGTCCAAGGCTTTTGGCCGTGAACAGGCTGTAAGTACCAAGTAAGCAAGGGGGCATTGCGGCCCCTTTGTGCTATCTGTAACCCCACTTACTGGAGTAAGTCCACAATGGAAAAGAAAGCCGAACTGTATCGTGGCAAGGCCAAATCCGTCTACACCACCGACGATCCCTCCCGTCTCGTCCTGCTGTTTCGCAACGATACGTCAGCTTTTGATGGTGAGAAGGTCGAGCAACTGGATCGCAAGGGTATGGTGAACAACAAGTTCAACCATTTCATCATGCAGAAGCTCGAAGAAGCGGGTGTCCCCACCCAGATGGATCGCCTGCTCTCCGACAATGAAGCCTTGGTGAAGAAGCTGGACATGGTTCCGGTTGAGTGTGTTGTGCGTAACGTGGCCGCAGGCTCCATCTGCCGTCGTCTGGGCGTTCAGGAGGGGCTGGATCTGAACCCGCCTACCTTCGAGTTCTTCCTGAAGAATGATGCGCTGCATGACCCCATGATCAACGAGTTCCACATCCGCTCCTTCGGCTGGGCAACCGATGAACAGGTAGCTCGCATGAAAGAGCTGACCTTCAAGGTCAACGATGTGCTGAAGAAGCTGTTTGATGATGCCGGCCTGATCCTGGTGGATTACAAGCTGGAGTTTGGCGTCTTCGAAGGTCAGGTGGTGCTGGGTGACGAGTTCTCTCCGGATGGCTGCCGTCTGTGGGACAAGGCTACTCGCCAGAAGCTGGATAAGGATCGCTTCCGCCAGGGTCTGGGTGGTGTGGTTGAGGCTTACGAAGAAGTCGCGGGTCGTCTGGGCGTCAAGCTGGACTAATACCAGGCAGAGCAAACAAACGTTTGTTTGCCCAATTATGGAAAAGGGCGGAGCCACTGGCTCCGCCCTTTTTGTTGGTTAATCTGCCGCAGCTCAGAGCACGATCCTGGCCTTGCAGCTCTTGCCCTTGAGTTTTCCCTGCTGTAATCGCTTGAGCGCCTTCTGGGCGCTGGCCTGGCGGATTGCCACATAGGCATGGGTATCGAACAGGTCAATCTTGCCCACCTCGCTGCCAGGCAGACCCGCTTCCCCTGTCAGGGCGCCGAGTATGTCCCCGGGGCGGATCTTGGCCTTGCGGCCACCATCGATGCAGAGGGTCACCATCTCGGCCTCCAGCGTGACACTGCTACTGGATTTGAGGATAGAGGGGTTGAGCCAGCTCAGGCGATGGCCCAGGTAATCCTCCAGTGCCAGGGCGCGCTGCATCTCCTGGGGGGTACAGAAGCTCAATGCCAGGCCACTTTGCCCCGCACGGCCGGTACGCCCTATGCGATGGATGTGGATTTCGGGATCCTGGGCCATCTCGTAGTTGATGACGGCAGCCAGATCCTTGATGTCCAGGCCTCGTGCCGCCACATCGGTGGCAACCAGGACGCGACAGCTCTTGTTGGCAAAACGCACCAGCACCTGATCCCGCTCTCTTTGTTCCAGATCACCATGCAATGCCAGCACTGAGACGCCGCGGGCGCGCAGGGTATCGTGTACCGATTGGCACTCACGCTTGGTGTTACAGAAGATGACGCAGGAGCCGGGGGCGTAGTGGGCCAGTAACTGCAGCAGCAGGCCGCTGCGGGCACCACGCTCTACCTCGAAGAAGCTCTGATCTATGTGGCGACTATCGTGAGTGGCTTCGACGCTGACCTCGACGGGATCGCGCTGTACCTGGGCGCTCATGCGCGCTATCTCTTCTGGAAAGGTGGCGGAGAAGAGCAGGGTCTGGCGCTGTTTGGGAGCCTGGCGGATGACATCTTTCATCACATCGGCAAACCCCATGTCCAGCATGCGGTCGGCCTCATCCAGGATCAGCATCTTGAGGTGATCCAGCTGCAGGCTCTTGCGAAACAGGTGATCCTGGATGCGGCCCGGTGTCCCCACCACTATATGAGCCGGGTGCACCAGGGAGTCCAGTTGGGGGCCCATGGGAACGCCGCCGCATAGGGTGAGGATCTTGATATTGGGGGTAAAGCGCGCCAGACGCCGCAGCTCCTTGCTGACCTGGTCGGCCAATTCGCGGGTGGGGCAGAGTACCAGCGCCTGGGTTCGATAGTGGCTGACATCCAGGCGGTTGAGCAGGCCAATGCCAAAGGCGGCTGTCTTGCCGCTGCCGGTCTTGGCCTTGCCGACCACATCCTTGCCTTGCAATATCAGGGGCAGGGCTTTGGCCTGGATGGGGGTCATGGTGGCATAGCCTAAGGATGCCAAGTTGTGCAGCTGTTCATCAGGCAGCGCCAGGCTGGAAAAGTTTGTATTCACGGTGAACTCATGTCGAAGGAAAGGGGGCCGCCCCAGGGTTGCTAGGCGGCATGCTGCAGATGATAGCAGAAGTTAGCGGCAGGGTGCCGGAAAAGGCGCCTCACGGGGCGAATGCGTGTCAGTTAGGGGCTCTGGCGAGAGAGTCTCTCGCTAACTCACCTAAAAAACTCTCCACGGGGGCTCGCCAACGGTTGGCTCAAAAGGTTATCTCGTTCGCTAACTTGAACTTGGCTTTAGCCTCATGGGGCGGGCTTATCCTTTTGGGTGTCATGCTCTGATGTTGCGGGCTTGGGCCAATCGTCATCCTCATCGTCCTTCACTTCCCGGATCTTGTCGCGGTATTTGGGCAGTTGTTTCTCCAATTGCTTCATGTCTTTGATGGCATTCAAGAAAATACCCAAGAGCAGGAGCAGAGGGAGTCCGATCCAGAGCCATGCATTCATAAACTGACCTTTTAAGGCTGGGCTAGGGGGGCGAGCACGAAACGCTGCCACAGCTGTGGTAACTGGGCCAGTATACAGGATTGTCCGGCCAGGTTGGAGTGGCTCAGGCACTGGTAGAGGGCTTGATACTCCAGCTCATGGGCCATCAGTTCCGCATCGGGGCGAAAGCTCAGATGCCAGGGCTCGGCTGCCACGCCGCATTGGGGCTGACCGGTAAAGGGGAGATGGAAGCCAAATTCGGCCATGTGGCGATCCAGCCAGGCCGTGAGCGGGGCAAAGTAGCCCCCGGCTTCATACTCCCAGGGCTCCAGCTGCAGCTGCTCTCCTGGTGGGAGCAGGCAGGGGGCGTAAATATCCAGATCCGAGCCCCAGTGGTGACGACTGGTGCCAGGGAGGGCGCTCCAGCGCAATATGGCGGCCACTCTTTGCTCCTCCGTCAGCAGATGAACGGCCAGCGGGTTGCATGCGTCATCCAGCAGCGGTCGGACCCCGGTGAACTTGTCATTCCAGATCTGCAGTTGCCGGGCGAAATCCCGGTAACTGGAGGCGATGGCCAGTTCAATACCGTCTGCCCTGGCCGCTTGCTGCATGGCTAAGAAGGCGCGGGCCGCCCCTGGCATCAGACGATGCGGGGAGTCGGGCAGGTGTTGCAGATGGCTGGGATCGAGCCCCAGCCAGTGAGCCGCAGTCAGTTGCATATCAGGCCAGCAGTTTGCGCAAGATCAGGGTATACATATCGGTGAGGCGCTCCAGATCCTCTACTTTCACGCACTCGTTGAGCTTGTGAATGGTGGCGTTGATGGGGCCCAGCTCGATGACTTGAGCACCGGTGCGAGCGATGAAGCGACCATCCGAGGTGCCGCCGCTGGTCGAGAGCTCCGTCTGCAGACCTGTGACCTCTTCTATGGCGGCTACCGTGGCTTCAACCAGATTGCCCGAGGAGGTCAGGAAGGGGTGGCCACTCAGGGTCCAGGTCAACTCATACTCCAGACCATGTTTATCCAGTATGGCATGTACCCGCTCCTTGATCAGCTCATCCGTCAGCTCGGTGCTGAAGCGGAAGTTGAACTGTACCTGCAGCTCACCGGGAATGACGTTGGATGCGCCGGTCCCGGCGGAAATATTGGCGATCTGAAAACTGGTCGGCGGGAAGAAGGCATTGCCCTCATCCCACACTGTGCTCGCCAGCTCGGCCAGCGCCGGGGCGGCCTGGTGGATAGGATTGCGTCCCAGATGGGGATAGGCCACATGGCCCTGGATACCCTTGACCAGCAGATCGCCTGTGATGGAGCCTCGTCGGCCATTCTTCACCATATCACCGACCATCTTGGTGGAGGAGGGCTCGCCGACCAGGCACCAGTCGATCTTCTCGTTACGGGCCTCCAGCGTCTCGACCACCTTGGGCGTACCGTTGATGAAGGGGCCCTCTTCATCGCTGGTGATGAGAAAGGCAATCGAGCCCTTATGGTCGGGATGGGCCGTGACAAAACGCTCTACCGCGACCAGCATGGCCGCCAGCGAGCCCTTCATATCGGCAGCGCCACGGGCGTAGAGCATGCCTTCGTGGAGTGTGGGCTCAAAGGGGGGAAAGGTCCACTTCTCCAGGGGGCCGGGGGGCACCACATCTGTGTGGCCAGCAAAACAGAAGAGCGGAGCCTCGGTGCCTCTGCGAGCCCAGAGATTGGTGGTGTCATGGAAGACCATGGGTTCGATGGTAAAGCCCAGACGAGCCAGATAGTCGGCCATCATCTGCTGGCAACCGGCATCTTCCGGGGTAACGGAGGGGCGGGCGAGCAGATCGCAGGCCAGGGCTAAAACGGGGGAGTCAGACATCATGTTTCCTTACAGCAGTGAGGCGTTAGCCCAGCAGATCCTGGTATTGGTGTTCATCAAAACCCAGCAGATAGTGATGATTAAAGACGAGGAGAGGACGCTTGATAATAGCGGGCTGAGAGAGCATCAACTCCCGGGCCGTATGGTCATCAAGCCGGTTTTTTACCTCGGCATCGAGAGCCCGATAGGTGGTGCCGCGCTTGTTGAGCAGGCTCTCCCAGCCTAGCTGCGCCACAAACTCGGCGAGCAACTCGGGGGATAATCCATCTTTACGATAATCATGGAAACGGTAGCTAAGGCCCCGCTCATCCAGCCATTTAAGGGTTTTTTTGATGGTATCGCAGTTACGGATCCCGTAGACAACCACACTCATATTCACATTATCACAACAATTTTATGTGCTGTGGATTCTGTCATCTGAGGCCTGTAGAGGCAAGGTCCAATGAGGGCCAAGGTGGCTTGCGGCTTGGCTTGGGGTAACCGGGACAGAGTTGGGCCCGGTTACCAGAGGTCAGCTGGAGAGGCGATTAGTCAATTAGCTGATATTGACCAGAGAGGGTTTGCGCCAGATATTTGAACATGTTGAAGACAGCCCTGGTCTTGGGGCTGGGCAAACCCTGGTCATCAAGGAAAAAGGCGCCTTTGAAAATCAGGATGCCACCTTTTTGCTCCACCTCATCGGCGACCATGCCCTCCATGTAATCCTCATGTTCCCGGATCATCTGGTTAGCCAGTTTCAGTAAGTCGCTACGTTGAATGGGTGATTTTTCCACCATATTCCCTCCTAAAAACGAGTCGGCTGCAGAATAGCCCAGAGAGTCGAAAACCTGAAGGGCTCACTCGGTAAACGGTATAAAAAAACCGCCCTGCAAAGAGGGCGGCTTGCTGTAGCGGGAGAAGCAGTTGCTTACTTCTTGACTACGATTTCCTTGATGCCCTTGACTTCGATCTCTACACGACGATCCGGAGCCAGGCAGGTGATGAGTGCAGTGCGGTTCTTGACACTATTGCAAGAGGTGCCGGTGACCGGGTTGGACTTACCGCGGCCAACAGAAGAGATCTTGCTGGCAGGGATACCCTTGCTGATCAGGTAAGAGGCCACGGTCTGGGCGCGACGCTGAGACAGAGACTGGTTAGCGGCATCAGAACCGATCTTGTCGGTGTAGCCGTAAACTACGGTCTGGTTGTCCTTCATCTCCAGGTGGGTGATTTCGTTGTACAGCTTGGTCAGGGCAGCCTGGCCTTCTGGCTTCAGGGTAGACTTGCCAAAATCAAACAGTACATCAGAGGTCAGGGTGAAACGCTTGGTTTCAACCACTTCTTGCGGAGCAGGTGCTGGAGCCGGCGCTACGACAGGAGCTGGCTTGGCTACCGGAGCCGGGGCGCTGCTGCGAGTCGGGTAGTAGGCAACTTCCAGACCGAAGTTGTGAACATCGCTGTTGCCGACGACATCAGAACCGATCTCGTCAACATAACGGTAGCGAGCTTGCAGATCGATAGCATCGGAGAGACGGTAAGCCGCGCCCAGACCATAAACAGGAGCATAGCCGTTGTCGGTTACGCCCTTGGAGTCGTTGGTGCCATACCAGCGCATAACACCCAGCTCACCCAGCAAGGAGATCTCTTTGGTCAGAGGGTAGCGTGGCAGAACAGAGGCGTTCCAACCATCGGTGCGCCAGGTCTGGCTGTCCACGTTGGCATGACCCAGCCAGTTGTAACCCGCTTCAACACCTACAAATTCGTTGAAGGTATAACCGGCGAACAGACGGCTGGATACGGCGTCACGCTCGATGCCACCTTGATCCTGAGAGAGATCGGTCAGGTTTTGGTAACGGCTCCAGCCTGCACCTGCACCCAGGAACGCCCCTTCGTAATCGTTAGCTTGCGCTACAGAAGTCATTGCCATAGCGGCAACCATGCTAGCAACGAGAGTCGAGGCCACTGTCAATTTCATTATCTTGTCTCCTAATTTATCGAGCCCGATACGATGTCGGGAGTGTGATGCGGGTCATATTATGAATCAGTGCCATGTGGATGCCAAGCACTAGACGGTGCAGAACAATGCACGTTTGCTTAACAAGGAGTAAATGCCGCATGGATTTCAGCGCGTAGCAAGCGCCAATTGGTCACTTAATGGGTCTCATGTTGCCGATCGAGTTTTCGTTCGAGCCTTATGTATGCATGAGCAAGAGGTGAGAGGGAATTGAGCCCCGTCGTGGGTCGCGCCTCCTGTTTGTGTTGCCATATCTCCTGGCAAAGGGCGGGTGTCAAATCGTCCAGGATGGGGAGCAACTGCTTAAGGTAGTGTGCGGCAAGATAGCTGTCCCAGCGGTGGATAGAGAGGATGGCCTTCACTGTAGGCATCACGCACAGGGGGGCGATAACCCAAGGCGTTTTACCGCTGGCTGTGATCACGCTTTCTGTTTGCAATAAATCAGTCGGTAATATCAGAGAAACCATAAATGGCACTTCATATCCTTCACTTCTGGTCTGAAAATTGCTAGATGGAATTTCAGACTCCTTCGGGTATCTTTCGTGCGCGGTGAGAAAATCTTGTGAACGAGCATATTTTGCCAGGCGGAGGGGCAACACCAAGGGGGTGCTGCACTCTCTTTGATATGTCTCCAAGTGCTGGATATTCCCGGAATTAGTGGGAATTGTCGGCCATAACCCTCTGATAGATAAACGTTCTACCTCATGTCGTGCGTAGGGGCTTATGACATCTGACAATGGGATTCCTTCAAGGCTGGAGATTAGATGATATGACATAGATCGCTTTCTCTGCAGATGAACTACACTTGAATTCAAGTGGAAACGATATTTCAGTTTACCATGTCAACTGTTAGGTTTAACATGCGCTCCCGGGCCGGGTTTTCGAACCACAACAATAAGAAGAAAGCATTAGGTCGCCAGGACGGTGATTTTATATGCAAATAATTATTATAAAATCAGTTACAGCAGCGGAGCTGGATAAAACTGACGTACATGACAATAAGTCGAACCGTATCTGAGCAGAACTTTTCTGCCAAGCAAGCTGTGTGAGGAATCGTATGAATTTCACTGAAGTCCCTGTAGGACAAAAAATCCGTCAAATCCGTGAAACCGTTGGTTTGAGCCGACCCAAGTTCGCCGAGCTGTTGGCTGTTCCGCCGACGACACTGAAAAATTACGAGTTGGGTTACCGTGAAGTGGGCGGTGCCTTCCTGGTGGCGTTGGCTCATCACGAACAACTGCATCAATTTACCCTCTGGTTGTTGTCTGACAAGACATCACCTGAGCTGGGGCAGATCAGTCCGGAACAGTATAGCAAGTAAGAGTAGACAGATTGTTTGAGTCTCAACTCTAATACCTTCTTATACGAGAGCCAGTCAGGCCTACTGACTGGCTCTTTTTTTGACCCGAAATATGTATCTGATCTTACTGGGAGGCCGAGCCGGAAGGCGCTTGGCTCTCCTGGCCATCTGTCGTGACATCCCCGTTGATTGACTTGGGATCTGCGGGGATGGGAAGCAGGTCTGTCGGTACATACTTTTCCCACAACCGGGTCAGCGTTTGTTGCTCGGTCAGCTTGTCGAAGAGATGGCGTAGCTCTGGCAGCGAGATGGCGCCGGATTGGCGGAGTATCACGCCAAGTTGGTAGCGATTATCAAAATGGGGGCTGATAAGAAGCTGGTTTCTTAAACTGGGATTTTCTGCTAACTCAATGGCCAGATGTGAGAAGGTGACCAAGGCTATCTCGCCACGTCTGCGCTGGAGAGCCAGCAGGCTATTGCGGTTGTTGTTAACGAGAAGAATGTTGAACTTTTGCCTGAGGTGATCCGGGTTACTATCAAAATTGGCAAAACCATAATGATAGCCCTCAACGGCGATAAGTGCTCTGTGCTGTGGCTGGTCAAATAGCGCCACATCGCGTCCTGACTGCTTCAGCGCCACCATTACATCGCCATCCAGCAAGTCAGTGGGAATGAACTCGACCGGGTAGGCTTGCCAGCCCCATTGTTGATTCTCAAACAACATCATGTCAAAGCGGCCGTGGCGAAAGGCGGTATAACGCGTGGCCGCTGTAGTCGGAACAAATTCGAAGCGATAATTCTGCTGGCACTCATTGAGTGCGTGAATGACATCCAGAGTGATACCACTGTAGTGGCCGTTTGCTTTTGTTACGAAGGGTGAAAAGGGGTAGCCCCCTACACGGACAATTTGCTGGCAGTGAACCAGGGGTGTCAGGACGAGCATGAGCGCGCACAATAAGAAGGAGCGTATCAGGCGTTGCATAGGTAAGCCATAAGTGTCGGATTTCATTTCAAGCCTAGTCGAGTTTGACAATAAAAGCCGCAATCAAATGAGTCTTGGTGTCTCGTGAGTGCTTAGTTCATGCGGCAGCGCACAAACTGCAGTAGACTTAGCTGTTTAGTCAGTGACATGGGGTTGGGTCTCTTTTGTTTAAATTTACGTGTGTGGGCTCTGACGGCGGACAAGCGGCTATTAGTATAGATGCTGTTGATTGGTCTTTGTGTGGCAAGGTTACATTCACGTGTGATCGAGATGAGTTGGCGTGCACCTTGTTGACTAACTGTCGCTCGGATTCGTCAGGTTTTTTCAACTTGCTGGCTGGCTGCAAGCCTCTTCAGGTGGAGCAGTGGCTTGAGTACCTGAGTGAAAAGGGCAAGATCCGTGAGATCAACATAGCTATCTCTCAGCCTGGAGATGATCGGGCCTACATTCAAAGTTTTGGTTTGAACTCAGATCATGTTGAGCAGCTTTTGACGCTTATTTATCGCATCGGAGGCTTCAATCGTTTACAAATAAGCCGTTATTTGAAACAGCGAAGTAACCCGGCCCTGCTCGCGACTCGCTATGCCAAGGAGGAGCTGGAGCGATTCAAACTGCTCAACGACATCATTCGATTGTTGAATCGGCTTAAATCACCCCAGTAGAAACTTAAGGAGAGACGGAGGCAGATACGGGTGCCGGGCGCGCAATCAGATAGCCCTGGATGGCATCCACGTACATGGTCTCCAGGAGCTGTTTCTGGCCTACATGCTCCACGCCCTCGGCAATGACCACGCACCCGAGGCGGTGCGAGACCTCAACTATCATGCGAATGAACTGCTGGCCGGCACTGTCTCGCTCCAACACGTTGATCAAGCTGGGGTCCAACTTGATGTAATCGGGCTTCAGTTCCCGATAGAGACGGAATGAACCTAGCCCCTTGCCGAACTTCGAAATACTTGAGCGGCTACCTACACGGCGCAGCATTTCAAACAACCGACTGCTGGCGGCCAGGTTGCAGTCGAGCAGATCTTCATCTATTTCAAATACCAGGTTGGCCGCCACATTGGCGTCACGCAGCAGTTGCCGCTCCAGCCAGATGAGGAAGGCGGTATTCATCAGGGCATTGGCCGAGAGGTTGATCCCCCAGCGCTGGTTGGCGGGTGCATGGGTCACATAGTGCTGCATGATGAGCTCGATGATCTGCTGCTCCAAGCGGATGAGCAGATCATGACGCTGCGCCATCGCCAGCAGGGTTTCGGTGGGCATGACCTGATTATTGGCACCGAGGAAGCGGGCAAAAATTTCGGTATAGCTGCGGATCGAGATGTTCATGCTCTGGATAGGCTGTTGCATCAACATGATGGCACGACGTTCTATCACATCGGTTATGACCAGCTTCCAGTGACTCTCTCCCTGCAGGTAATCTTCGGTATCGGTCTCTTGTAGGAACCAGCCATTCACTATGCTGGTTTGAGCCTTGGCCAGAGCCAAATCGCCCCGGCTGAGTACCTGCTCCGGTTGTTGACCTGAACGGAAGAGTGTCATGCCCGTATAGGCAACGGTTTCCACTTCATTTTGCAGCTGGTAGGAATCAAACTGTTGCTTGAGCTCTTTGCCAAGGTGTTGGGCCACGGCGGGGGCTGCGTGCTTCAGCACTATGGCAAAGTCTGACCCCGCCAAGCGGTAAATTCTGACCCCGGAGAAGCGTTTGCCTGTGCGTTCAAGCAACTCGGCGACATCTTGCAGATATTGATCGCCTGAGACATAGCCGCGTTGCTGGTTGACACTGGTGAGTTCGCTGGCTCGCACTATGGCAAGCAAGGCTGTTTCTGATTGATTATCTTGATGGAGTAATTCGGTTAGATCATGCCGGAAGCTTACGCGATTGAGCAATCCGGTGAGCGGGTCCTGATTCACTCTGAGCTCAAGCTCCAGGACTTTATGTTCAGCCTGTTCAACCAGGGTGCGAAGGTTGCTTTCCTGAACTTCCCGTTCAACGGTAACGCGAGGAAACAGTGTTCCCTGGTGCTGTTGCTCGCGTAACTCTTTGAGTAAGGCCAATTCGGCTTGATTGCGGATATAGTAAATGAGCAAGAGCATGGAGCCAAAGCTAAAGAAAATGGTCAGTGTCAGCAGTATCAGCAATTGTCTCAATTGCTGTTCAGCCTCTGGATAAATGGGCTGATAGCTCAACTGCAACGCATTTTGCTTTAGTGTCACGCTACGATAAAGGTCTGGATAGAGCGTATCAAATAGCCAGGACTCGGTTTGATGGTGAATGGCTGCAAGCACATCCCCTTGCTGATTTCGGACTTCCAAAAAACTCAGGGGGAGGCCAGAGCCTAGCTCTACCAATGTGGCTTGCGATGGGGTCACCTGGCTTAACCGTTCAGAAAGAAGCTGATGCACCTGCGTTGCAGAGCGTTGTAGTGTCTGTTTACCTTGTAAGTAAAGTTGGGAGCCAGCAAGGGCCAATACGATCAGCGCCCCTGAAAGGGCAAAGCGCCAAGGTAATGCGTTGAGTCGGGATATTTTCATCTATTCACAATCCTACAAGACATTCCGCAAACGTGAGTCGAAGCCACAACAGGTTACTGAATAATAGCCATTTTGACTACTTATCGAACTTTGAAGTGTCTGGTTTATCGCGAAATTTGAGCATGAATTTAGTTTAGACGATTGGTGCGAAGAGATAGTCACTAATCAGTTGTTTTTCAAAGTATTTGTGAAGGGGGAAACAAAAGGTAGAAATCAGTATGCAGTGTCAATAAGTCGATTGCTGGATATTGAAAATGCGCAGCAAAGAGGCGATCTGATCATAAAATAGGGTGAATGGTTTCCTGGCTAATGCAGGAGGGATAAATTTACCTTGAGAGAGGGGGGGCAGCTGTGTGCTAGACGTCAGAAATGAAAAAACCGCCTGACGGCGGCTTTTCAATTTGGCTCCTCCTGCTGGACTTGAACCAGCGACATACGGATTAACAGTCCGCCGTTCTACCGACTGAACTAAGGAGGAATAGAAAATGGCTCCCTCGACTGGACTTGAACCAGTGACATACGGATTAACAGTCCGCCGTTCTACCGACTGAACTACGAGGGAACAGAAAGTGGCTCCTCCTGCTGGACTTGAACCAGCGACATACGGATTAACAGTCCGCCGTTCTACCGACTGAACTAAGGAGGAACAGAAGATGGCTCCCTCGACTGGACTTGAACCAGTGACATACGGATTAACAGTCCGCCGTTCTACCGACTGAACTACGAGGGAATCGCTCTCTTGTTGAGACGCCGCGCATGTTACTGACTGCCCCTATGGCTGTCAACCTAGTAGCGCCTATCTTTTAGGAAAAACGAATCGATTGCCCAAAAGCTGCGCAAGTCAGCATTATTGTTAATCAACAGGCCGTTAGCAGGGAG
The DNA here is from genome assembly GCA_051645725.1 of Aeromonadaceae bacterium. GTDB lineage: Bacteria > Pseudomonadota > Gammaproteobacteria > Enterobacterales > Aeromonadaceae > Pseudaeromonas. The sequence goes on from JBOFBS010000115.1 coordinate 15,375, forward strand.
ATTTTGACTTGTAGCCCTTGCGTTTCTGGTCATTTTTAGACCAGTGCAACGCTTGCTACATTTTGCTAGCAGCCATCGCCTTTACCGCAAAAATATCTGCAGCCAAGAGCCACTAAATTTATACACAGAGACGCAGAGGCTTGTTCTCTGCGGCTTGGCGCGACTTATCCACGGTTTCTGTGGATAACCCTGTGAGTTAAAGTTAGAAAGATGGCTGTATCCCGCATGACACAAGGGTTTCAGCCTGACAGGGTGAAAAGTGTTGAAAAAATAATTTACATATAAAACAGATGGTTACGCTGTGCAGTGTTTTGTGCTGCTCGGGTTGTGGGGGGAGATAAAAAAAATGGATAAGCTAAGGAAGATTGTGCATTGTTTTGGCGCAATCTGCTCAAAAATGGTGGATAAGTATGAAGAGGATTTCAGAATGGTGCAGAAAATATGGCTCCCTCGACTGGACTTGAACCAGTGACATACGGATTAACAGTCCGCCGTTCTACCGACTGAACTACGAGGGAATCTCTAGAAGAGGCCGATGATAGTACGCAGATGCGGGGGTTAGGTCAAGAGAAAACAGCAATTTCTTGCTTCGGCATGGCGAGGGACATCCCTTGCTAATCTGGCTGTTGTGCTTTCCTGGCTCAGGGTAGAATGACAAAAATTTCAAAGAGGGTCTGCTAGTTGAAAGCTGATCTGTTGTCAGGCCCGATCCGTCCGCAGCTTGTTCGTATGACCTTGACCCTGATGGTGGGTATGCTCACCATGATGAGTTTTAACCTGCTGGATACCTGGTTTGTCTCGCAGTTAGGTACGCTGCCTTTGGCGGCCATCAGTTTTACCTTTCCCGTGACCTTTTCCCTCATCAGCCTGTCGATTGGTATGGGCGTCGGTACCAGCGCCATTCTGGGTCGTTACCTCGGGCAAGGTTGCTTGCAGGAGGCTAAACGCAAGGCTGTGGTCGCGCTGCTCTGCTCTTGCGGTTTTATGCTATGCGGGGCCGTGCTGGGGTGGATTTGGGCCGCGCCAATATTTCTGGCTATGGGGGCGGATGTGATGGCATTGCCCTTAATCCTTGCTTATATGCACATCTGGTTTGCCGGATGTACTCTGCTGGCCTTTTCCATGGTGGGTAA
>JBOFBS010000116.1:0-2084 GCA_051645725.1 Aeromonadaceae bacterium
CGCGAAGAGGAATCAGAGAGAGGGGAATATCCCTGGAGGATCCCGGAGGGGTACTGAATGACGGAACTAGAGCGGCAGTTATTGAAAGCGTTAGAGAGCTTGGAAGGCGGGTACAGAGCGCAGCACGCGGCCTGGGAGATCGCCTACAGCGATTTGCGGCAGATGTTCGAGGCCACCTCTACCGAGAACCGGGCATTACGAGAGAGCGTGGGGAGCTTGAGCAAGCAGGTGTTGCACTTGAGCGGTCAAGTCGAGCGATTGAGCCAAAAATTGAAGCCCTGAGCCTGGAGCGGGTGCCGCGGCGTGGTGGAATGAGCCTCGGGCGTGAGTATCGAGAGTATGGAGATCGGGAGTATGGTGATTGAGTGGGGCCTGTGGCCCCACTCAATCAATTTAGGTAACAGTTACCACTAAGTAATAAGATTGCTTAGTGGTAGCCGCAATCACTTCTCTTCGAAGTGGTGATTATTTTTGGATGGCGGGAATTTGTCGCCTTTTTTGACTTGACGATCATAGTCAGAGCCGGCGTAAGAGTTATCTTTGTCGTCGTACTGACCATAATTTGCTGTTTTGGGACATTCCTGACCAGACCAATATTTAGCCATTTCTTATACCTTATGAAGTAGATGTCATACCCAATGCATGACATCTACTTCATATGGAGATCAATTGAGCGGGTTTCAATAGACACTTTTTTTATTTGTTATGTAGAACTGAATCCGATTTCTCTTTGGTGACGCAGTGCAAGAATTACCACTGTTTCTCCTTCTTGGCGGTAACGTGCTAGGTAGCCGCTGTCACCAAAGGGGATCACCCACTCGCGGAACGCCTCCGGGAGTCCTTCAACAGGGCGGCCCATAGCTGGTTGTTGGCCGAGCTGGGCCAACGCCGAACGGATGGTTTGGGCTGCTCGCTGTGCAACAACAGGGCTTTTGCTGTGCAAAAACTCGCGCAGTCGTTGGAGGTCACGCAGGGCTGCCGGTGACAGGATCACTTGTGACATGCAGGTACGCCACCTTCGGTCTCTGTTCCCCAACCGGCCAGCCACTGGTCGGCTTCTTCGAGGGAGACGTGCAAGCCTGTCTCCTGAAACTCTTGCCAGGCATCGAGGGTATCGCGGCGGAACGCCTCTTTGCGCTCTTCGCGCTCAACGTACTGGGTGATGGCTTCGCGCATCATCCAATGCGGGGAGCGGTCGCGGGCGGCGGCCAGCAGCTTGATGCGGGTTTGGGTATCGCTGTCGAGCTTGATGGACATGGGTTTGGCTGTACCAGACATGGGAACCTCTAGTAGTCATAGGTATTGCCTTGATGATAACCCAATCCCTCTATGCTTTCACCGCATCTTGCGTTGTGTCAGCATGTTCAAATGTGTCTTTGTGGAGATGTGGAGCGCGTTGAATGGCGAGATATCGCATTGGTGACCGATACCTGTCGGAGTCGGAGTACAACCAAGAGCAGGATGGTAACTGGATTTTCGGCTTGTTCCTGGTGGGGGCTATTCTGGCTGGCTTGCTGGTGAACCGCTATGTGGTGAATCCAGAATGGCACACGGCAATCCGCTTTCTGGTCACCGTGGTGCCGGCTGTGATTGCCGGTGGCCTTCTTGCTGCTGTCCATCGCTGGGTCAGGTTGTTACTGGGTATTGCCATTGGCTTGTTGGTGCTTGTGGTGATCATTGGCGCGATCGCAGCGATGGTATAACAAGGATCTCTGGATCCACGCCTCAAACGCGTTTAGGCGCGTTTTGTATTTAGGGAATGCCATCGCCTTGGTGTGGGTGCCGGAATCGCTGTAATCGCAGCCTGCGCTGCCGCTTTTTTGGCCTCGATCGCTCCCTGTGGCAGAATGGCGGCTTCGAGTAGTCAGTGAGGTGTGGTCATGGAACCAGAACGATTCAAACGGACGATGAAGGGGGTCTAAGCCGCAACCGCCGAAATTTCCGTCCCCCCCCTCGACCCCTGGCCATAGGTACTCTCTGGGTCTGCGGTTTCTATGGTCTAAGGGTTGAAGTGTCAGGTTGATTTCATAGATGTCATACCGAATGTGTCCGAAAATTCGGATATCGGCCCTAGTTGGACGTGT
>JBOFBS010000117.1:0-6723 GCA_051645725.1 Aeromonadaceae bacterium
GCTTTGTCGCCAACTTCATCTCGCTTCCGGTTCTCACTGGCTTCAAGTGCGGAATTGGTCTGGTGATAGTGCTGGATCAACTCCCCAAGATGCTGGGTATACACATCTCAAAACAGAACTTCTTCCACGATCTCTGGCAGATACTCCAGGCACTGCCTGACTCATCTGGCGTCACGTTAGGCATGGCCCTGGTCACCTTGCTCATTCTCATCGGCATGGAACGACTCTGGCCCCACTCCCCGGCACCACTTGTGGCTATCTGTGTTGGCATTGCCGCCGCCTGGGGCTTGTCACTCTCCACTCAGGGATTGGCCATTGTTGGCCACATTCCGCAAGGGCTACCCTCACTCACGCTACCAACGGTCGAGCTGCTCTGGCAACTGCTTCCCGGCGCCCTCGGTATCGCCCTGATGAGCTTTACCGAGAGCATAGCCGCAGGCCGAGCCTTTGCGCGCAGCGATGAGCCCCCCATCAATGCCAATCGAGAACTGCTGGCAACCGGTGCGGGCAACCTGGGGGGAGCCCTGCTTGGCGCCATGCCATCGGGTGGCGGTACCTCTCAAACCGCAGTGGTACGGGCCACAGGCGGGCAGAGCCAACGCGCCTCAGCCGTCACCGCCATGGTCGCCCTGGCCACCATGTGGTGGCTTGCCCCTGTGCTAGGGCAATTGCCCAATGCCACCTTGGCGGCCGTGGTGATCGTCTACTCTATGGGGCTGATACAACCAGCCGAATTTGTGGCCATTCGCAAGATCCGCACCATGGAGTTCCGCTGGGCCCTCATTGCCTGCCTGGGGGTACTGCTGCTCGGCACCCTGCAAGGCATAGTCGTGGCCATCATCATCTCGCTGCTGGCACTGGCCAGCCAGACGGCACACCCGCCCGTCTATGTCATAGGACGCAAACCTGGGGCTGATGTCCTGCGCCCCCTCAGCCCCGAGCACCCTGATGACGAAACCTTCCCCGGCTTGTTGATATTACGGCCAGAGGGGCGGCTCTTTTTCATCAATGCCCCTCATGTCGCCGAGCAGATGCGAGCTCTGGTGCAACACTATCAACCTCGTGTTCTCCTGCTGGATATGAGCCGGGTACCGGATTTGGAGTATTCGGCCCTGCAGATGTTGATCGAAGGCCAGCAGCGCATAGCAAAGCAAGGTATCGAGCTCTGGTTGGCGGGGTTGAACCCGCAAGCCCTGGCCAATGTGCGCCACAGCGGCCTGGCGCAAACCCTGGGATCCCATCGCCTGCTATTTAACACCCGGGTTGCGATTGCCCAATTCCAGCAACCCAACCCAGAATGAGGCCAATAGCGCGAGATGACGCCTCTTTGAGTCGCTGACCCGCAACAGCACAGCTAAAAGGAGGGCGGAGGCCATCACAGCCTCCGCCCTCCTTTAGCCTCGCCTCATCACCACAATCATGAGGCGCAGCTAGCTCCCTTAATATTTAGCGGGAATGTAGCGAAACGGGTAGTCTATCCCCTTGTAGCGACCAATCTTGCGCTTGGACAATTTGACGGGCGCCATCGGCACCTCTTCGTAGGGGACATGGGAGAGCAGATGGGAGATGACATTCAACCGTACCCGCTTTTTATCTTCCGAGTTGGCAACAAACCAGGGGGCCCAGGCGGTGTCACTGGCCGCGAACATGGCATCCCGAGCGGCAGTATAATCATCCCAGCGATCATATGACTTCACGTCCATGGGCGATAATTTCCAGATCTTGCGCCCATCGTCTATTCTGTCCCGTAATCGCCGCTCCTGCTCTTCCGGAGTCACCTCCAGCCAATATTTCAGCAGAATAATGCCCGACTCCACCAACGCTCGCTCAACCAGGGGAACCCCACCGAGAAACTTCTCCGTCTGCTCTGGCGTACAAAACCCCATCACGCGTTCGACACCCGCCCGGTTATACCAGCTGCGATCGAAGATCACTATCTCCCCCGCTGCAGGCATGTGTTTGATATACCGTTGAAAATAGAGCTGGCTCTTCTCGCGTTCGGTCGGTGCGGGTAACGCCACTATTCGAAAGACCCGCGGACTCACCCGCTCGGTAATAGCCTTGATGGTCCCCCCTTTACCGGCACCATCCCGCCCCTCAAACACAATACAGACCTTCAAGCCCTTATGGACAACCCAACGCTGCAGCTTCACCAACTCCTCGTGCAGATGGCGCAGCGCCTTCTCATACTCCTTCCTGCTCATGGATTGGGCCGGTTGGGTGCCAGGGGGGGCGATACTCTTTTTTTTTCCTTTGCTCATGGCTGACTCCTGCGTATAAACCACACTCCGGAGTCATGGGATTGAATAACTCCGTATCCTTGAGTTATAGCAGATGGGAGACAACCTCACCCAAATGAGCCTACTCCTGCAGCTGACGGCTATGGCAATTATCTGCTGCCGCAGATGAAAACAGGGGAAGCCTCGCTCGCTTACACCCTGAGTCAGAGCCCGCTGATCCCGACCATAGACGCGCAGCCCCACTTCAGCCAAGATCAGGTCTTGCCAACGCCGCGCAAGAGCGGCGTAGCAAAATGGCATCAATGCGTCTCGACAACAAAACAGAGATCATAAGAGGGGCAAACATCACAACTCGGAGAGCGGCAGACCAGCCCCCCCTCCTCTTGGCACATTTCCCGATAGAAGAACTTCTTCCAGCGCATGTTGTTGCTGTTGCGTACCACCAGTTCGGGAAAGCAAGCCTGCATCAGAGCCTTCAGCTCCTGACGCGAATCCAATCCCAGATCCAGCCAGAGGTGGTTGAAGCCAAGAGACGCCGTGGCGATCAGCTCAGCCATCAGACGCGCTTCAGGCAGAGCAAACTGCAGGAGCCAGTGGTGCAATTGGGCCTGTTCCTGCGTGCGCGGCGCTGCCAACTCACCCAGCAATGCCTGCCGCTGCCGCACCCCCTCCTCGGCACAGGGTTCACAGCCATACTCGCGGCACAGCTGCACATAACGCCACTCCCCCAAGCCCATATGCAAGGGCAACAGGCAGCGCCCCTGATTAAAGAGCCGGAGCAGGTGGCCAATCCAGCGTCCACCATCCCAGGCATTTTGCTCCTCGGCAACCAGGGCCACAGAGGCTTGCTGATAAGCATGGCTCATAGGAAACTCCTCACCAAGAGTGGCCTAACTGACCAACACGCAGAGAGCGCCGGGTACCGGGCAGATCTGCTGGCAGCGTGGGCCGGCCTTGTTTTCCCGGCACTCATTGCAACGCTTGCTCCGGATCTGGAACTGCCCCTCCTCCTCGATAATCGCCGAACGGGGACAGATCTCCAGGCAGTTATAACAGCCCACGCACAGCGTGGTGATCTGACAACTCATCAGGCCACACCCACACGCTTGTGTTGGCTTGTGGAGGCGGGACGCTGCTGCCACCAGCTCTGCAGTGCTTCGCGTATCGGCTGCCAGGCATACTCGACGACTGGCTGAACCCCTCGGCTCTCCAGCTCCTTCCAGGGTGCCATACCCAACCGGGCACAGAATACGGCCTCCACATCCCCCAGCAGAGTCAGTACCCGGCTCAAGGTGTCCTCCTGCTCGGGCTCGTCACACTCGCTACTGCCTTTGCAATAGACAGGCACATGACGCTCTCCCACCATCACGGCCCCCTCTCGGGAAACGGCATAGATCTGGAAGCGCTGGGCATGACCAAAGTGCAAGTCGATCACCTCGCCCTCCTTGCTGGCTACGGCCACCAAACAGGCATCTTCATCCTCGGAGGCCCCTTGGGTCGAAAGCGCAGCTTGAATGCGAGTACGGCGTTGCATCACCTCTGCATAGGGCTCCTGCTCGGCAGGCAATTGCTCCAGGTTGAACTCCTGGCTGCGATCTTCACCAAGCATACCCACTGCATCGGCGCGGCACTGCTGACAGTGACTCATCTGGGCAATTGAACTGCCACACAATTCGCGCACCTGATCCACTTCATAAGGCAAAGGTTCACGCTGGCCGTTCAAGCCGAAATAGGTGCCATGCTCCGGCTTAGAGATAAGAGGCATGATGTTGTGCAGGAAGGCCCCCATGTTGCGGATCGCTTCACTCACCTCGGGCAGGTGCACATCATTGATACCAGGTATGAGCACTGAGTTGACCTTCACCAGCACACCGCGCTCTACCAGTTTTTGCATCCCCTCGAGCTGACGATCAATCAGTGCCTGGGCACCCTCCTTGCCACTTAGCCGCTGACCATCCAGATAGATCCAGTCATAAATGCCCGCCGAAACATGAGCATCGATGGCATTCATGGTGATGGTGACATGATCCACACCCAGCTCAACCAGGTGGTCCACCGCCTGGGGCAGCGCCAAGCCATTAGTGGAGACGCAGAGCTTGACATCTGGCAGGGCAATCCGTAGCCCTTCAAGGGTATCGAAGGTGCGTGAGGGGTTGGCCAAGGGATCCCCGGGACCGGCAATACCGATCACCGAGAGCTGAGGAATAGCCGCGGCCACCGCACGCGCCTTACGAATTGCCGCTTCAGGTTTGAGCAGTTCAGAGACCACACCCGGACGCGACTCATTGGCACAATCATATTTACGGTTGCAATAGTTGCACTGCACATTACAGGCGGGCGCCACTGCCAGGTGCATGCGCGCGTACCTGTGATGAGCGGTAGGGGAATAACAGGGATGATGAGCTACCTTGTCAGCCACGGAGCGGGAGAGACCCCCAACCCCAGCACTGGGACGTGGACTGCAACTGCTACCGCAACTGGCGGTACGGGAAGATGAAGTACTCATACTGGCTTTCCTTGCACTGATAGAGGGGCTGACTAGCTACAAACTCTAAGTGCAAGGATTACGCCGCCAACCATCAGACAGGAAAACCATTATATAACAACATGTTATACCTTTATGCTAACTGTGTTCTCTTTGCGGTAATCCTACAATGTGACAAAACGCACAGCATCGGCTGACAACATGGCAACCCATCAGGCCTTGGCACGCTCTGCATAACGAGCCCGGCTGCTAACCCTTCTTTATTTGCCTTTACAGAGTTTGCCTTTATACAGGCGCCCTGTGGCAAGTCCCCTATGCCTATCCAGAAAGGGTGCAAGTTGCGCCAGCTGGCATAATTTTTTTTTGCCGGCCGGTTCATGGTGATTGCCTATGATTCATTCAAAACTTCGTTTCCGCGACCGAGCAACTGGGTAAAAACTGTTTAATTTCGAAAGAACCCTGCGCCAGCGCAAGAAAAATGCAGATATTACATTGTGAAACGCTTTTCCGTCCTCACCACTTTTCCGCAATAGCATGTAGAATGCTGGCGGGAAATTTTGGATATGACTCTCGGAGAGCTAGTTCGATGAAAAAGACCAAGATCGTGTGCACCATCGGTCCGAAGACCGAATCTAAAGAAATGCTGAACAAGATGCTGAGCGCTGGCATGAACGTTATGCGCCTCAACTTCTCTCACGGCGACTATGCTGAACACGGCAACCGCATCAAGAACGTGCGTGAAGTGTGCGCAGAGACTGGCAAGCAGTGTGCCATCCTGCTCGACACCAAGGGCCCAGAAATCCGCACCATCAAGCTTGAAGGTGGTAATGATGTCGATCTGGTTGCAGGTCAAACCTTTACCTTCACCACCGACAAAACTGTAGTCGGTAACAAGGATCGCGTGGCTGTAACCTACCCAGGTTTCGCTGCCGATCTGAAGGCTGGCAACATTGTACTGGTTGACGATGGTCTGATCGGTCTGGAAGTAACTTCTGTAACTGCTACCGAAGTTATCTGTAAGGTTCTGAACAACGGTGCCCTGGGTGAGAACAAGGGTGTTAACCTGCCAAACGTCAAGACCTCCCTGCCGGCTCTGGCCGAAAAGGACAAGGCTGACCTGGTCTTCGGTTGCGAGCAAGGCGTTGATTTCGTTGCTGCCTCTTTCATCCGTAAGAAGGAAGACGTCATCTCCATGCGTGAGCACCTGAATGCCCACGGTGGTCAGAACATCCAAATCATCTCCAAGATTGAAAACCAGGAAGGTCTGGACAACTTCGACGAAATCCTCGAAGTGTCTGACGGTATCATGGTTGCCCGTGGTGACCTGGGTGTTGAAATCCCGGTTGAAGAAGTAATCTTCGCTCAGAAGATGATGATCGAGAAGTGTAACAAGGCTAGCAAGGTCATCATCACTGCTACCCAGATGCTGGACTCCATGATCAAGAACCCACGCCCAACCCGCGCCGAAGCTGGTGACGTGGCTAACGCCGTTCTGGATGGTACCGATGCAGTCATGCTCTCTGGTGAATCCGCCAAGGGTAAGTATCCGCTGGAAGCTGTGACCATCATGGCTACCATCTGTAACCGTACCGATGGCGTGATGGGCTCCCGTCTGGACATCGCTGAAGCTAACAAGCGCAGCATCACTGCCGCAGTATGTAAGGGTGCCGTTGAAACTACCGAGAAGCTGGATGCCCCGCTGATCGTAGTTGCAACCGAAGGTGGTAAGTCTGCCAAGGCTATCCGTAAGTACTTCCCCAAGGCCTTCATCCTGGCTCTGACCACCAACGCCAAGACTGCCCAACAGCTGATGCTCTCCAAGGGCGTGGTACCTGTTGTGGTTGACAAGATTGCCTCTACCGATGACTTCTACCACCAAGGTAAGGAACTGGCTCTGAAGTCAGGTCTGGCTGCCAAGGGTGATACAGTGGTCATGGTTTCTGGTGCTCTGGTACCAAGCGGCACCACCAACACCGCCTCTGTACACGTACTGTAATC
>JBOFBS010000118.1:0-4193 GCA_051645725.1 Aeromonadaceae bacterium
AGACACTCACGCAACATGCCATTAAGCTCAAGCGTAATGCCTATAGACATGGCAATTTCATGTAGTACTTCCTGCTCGATAAGCCCCTGATGGTTCATATCACAGTAATCCTACAACCGCTGTTTTATTGAACAACTCCAGATAGTCTTGTCCACAATTGGCTATTTCGCCAAGGCTCAATACACCAATCAGAGGCAACTCATCGGCTCTCACACTTCGGAGCTCAGCAAAAAAAAGCTCTTGTAAAAACAGATATCGGGAAACACATGTGACAAATAACATCATCTCTGGCTCTTTTGTCCCAAGCGAACGTTTAGCCAATTCACTGGCATATCGAGCGGCCTGAATAAGCGATGCTGGTTCACCATGCATTATGTGGACATAGGCCCCGCGTCTCACTTCACCCACACAGGTCAGCGTCCCACCGTCACACGCAATCGGATCGCGGATCACCATTTCGTCCGCCAATTTGGCAATCCCAAAAGGATAAGACTTGGCCAATGCAATAAAATCACTCTGGCTGAAACGTTCTCCTGAATGTTCTTCAACCACTTGGCGATAGACATCAAATGCCGGTTGCCAATCCAACGAAATGATGCGATTACCATCCACCTCCGTTACTTTGAAAGCGCCGGAAACAGGCTCCCACCCATGAGCGACACCAACACCGGACTTGCAATCGGCTAATGCGAGCACAGCCGCGTCCTGTAACACGCCCTGCGGAGTGATGACACAAGGTATCTGCTTGAAGTCCAGCGCACCGCACCCGCCGCCCAGATAATTTATTTCCAAGCCGAATTCATTAAAAAGACTAAAAATTAATTGATTGATGTTGGCCGACAAACCATCAACAAAAGTAAAAAGGGTCTGCGCACTCTCCGCTTTTAAGGGCAAGACCTCCAGTAAAGAACTATTCAGGAGGGCAGCGCCCTCTTGATTGAGCTGCCTGACTACTTTAATTGCTACGGTAAACGGCAAGCCCACCAGGATGGCACCTCGAAATTGCAAGCGATCCAGATGGGCCACACCCGCAAATATCCCCCCGAATACTGGCTTGCTAGCCTCTAGCAGAATGGGATCCAAAGCCGTGGGGTCGAACTGGTTCCCTGAGGGGAGCAACATCAAAACAGACAAGACGGTTTCATCTTGCATCAGTTGCGCAAACGCAACTTCAATGGCCCCCAAGTCATCCACTCTAACTTCCATCAAACGCATAGTGTTTCCCCGGTTGTCGATGACAAAAACCATGATCCAGGAGCAAAACAGGAGCGGTCAGAATAACTAGCCGCTCTTGCTCATACGACACAGCACTGTCTTACATGGAGAGTCGCTGTCACACCATCCAAGGCGGGCAAGTACCGGACTTTATGAAACAGCTAGTTAGTTTGTGGCTCAAAGCACAGAAGGATGCCAGCAAGTCAGCTGGATTATTTGAGGCTAAAAGCAAAGAGTGTGATCTCGCCATGATCTACCAACCAAACAAGACCTCGCCAAGCAGCTCAGGCAAAACCATCTCCTCTGTGCAATCGGCAATGCAAATTGCAACATCTCATCATGCAATGATCCATTCACGCCATCCAGCATAAATCTATCTTATTGATACTAAATGAATTAATCATTATCACATTGTTGGCCCAAGAACTGCTTTATGGCTGTTAGCCACTTATTCACCTACACACGTGAGGCCATAAGATGAAACGGGATCTGGTAATTATTGGGCACCCAATGGCCTCAAGTTCTGCTGAAGAGTTGAATCTGCTCCACTATTTAATGCGCAACAGAAACATACTCTGGGTCAATCACAGCCAAACCCAGGACAGACGAGATGCTACAGCCAGAGCGCTTCCCCTCCCTCTTGCTCCCAAACACGCCACACTCCATGAATTCTCGCCACACAGCCTGCTCCCATCCCGCATCAACTGGTGCAATGGCATCAACCACTATTGGCTGAAAGTGCAGGTCGAGCATGCCATGCGCCGTGAGCAGATCCAACTGCCTATCCTTTGGGTCAATACGGTCAAAGGTATAGAGCTGGCAGACACATTGCGCGGACATAAGGTGATCTATTTTTGTAACGAAAATGCGCCAGAGTGGCCGAACACAGAGCGCCAGTTATGGCTACAACGCCAATCCAAGCTAATAGCCAAAGCCGACCTGATCCTGGCCACTGAGGAGGCAGAGATAAATCGGCTCCCTCCCCATAAAACATGTCTGCTGAACGCCCCTCAGCCCCTTAACAACACCAGGGCCCCCCGTCCCAAGGATCTACCGCGTGGGCGACCCATAGCCGGTTTTTATGGTTCTCTTGACGACAGGATTGACTGGAGCTTGCTTGCCCACGCTGCCCGATCTAGACCGGATTGGCACTGGGTTCTGATCGGCCCAAACAGGAGCAAACAGCTAGCCGATGTATTGCGCTACAAGAATATCTTCTGGCTAGGCGAGAAAAATTATGAGGCGCTCTCAACCTATCTGCCCCACTGGCAGCTGCTCCTTCTGCCTTACGTGACTACGGCCAACAGACAACCCTATCATTCACTCAAACTAAACGAGTACCTGGCCCAGGATAAACCTGTGGTCATGACTCCCCCCCTACCCCAAGAAAGTGGCTTCCGACCACTCGTCAGCCGGATCCATAACGCCAACGAGCTGGCTGAGTTGCTGCCGGTACACTTTTTCAACCCTCAAGAGCCGGATATGTCCACACCGACCACTGGTTATGCGTGGCGTTCTTTGCTCGCCAGCCCCAACAACAAGATCCGGTCAGAAACCTCTATCAACTGGGAGCAACAAGCCGCAACGCTGGCAGGCCTCTTGGATGCAGACAGCAAACCCTGAGCCTCAGCCCGCAGCCCAGGACTGACGCTTACGGTAAATAGTGGAGGGGCTTAATTCCAACATGGAGGCAGCCTGCGGTATGTTGCCCCCACACTGCTCGATCGCCCTCTCGATCACCTCTTTTTCTACTAACCACATAGGGCGTATCTCGCCGACAGCTTCTGGGGTCATCAAAGAGAGGGATGCCGAACCGGGCACAGAGGGGATCAATTGATCCAGAGGCGGTGGCAACATGGCTGGTTGCACCATATCACCGTCATTAAGCACCACAACATTACGCAGCACATTTTGTAGCTGCCGGACATTTCCCGGCCACTCATAATCACAGATTATGGCTTCAGCCTCATGGCTAAAACCCGTGAAATGCTTTCCCTCCTCAGCAGAGAATTGACGCAAGAAATGACGAGCCAGTTGCAACACATCCGTTCCCCGCTCTCTTAAGGGGGGAAGCGAGATAGGTATCACGTGCAGACGATAATAGAGATCCTCACGAAAACGACCGGCCTTTACCTCGGCCAAAGGATCCCGGTTGGTTGCACAAACAAAACGGACATCCACCGACTCCAGCTTGCTCCCCCCTACCCGTTGAAAGGTGCCGGTCTGAATGAATCGCAGTAATTTGCTCTGGAGATCCAGCTCCATCTCGCAAATTTCGTCCAGAAAAAGAGTACCGCCATCGGCTCGGGCCGCGGCACCAACCCTATCGGTCGCCGCTCCAGTAAAGGCCCCCTTAACATGGCCAAATATTTCGCTTTCGATCAGCTCATGAGGAATGGCGGCACAGTTAAGCACCACGAAAGGCCTGGTGCGTCTGGGGCTTAACGTGTGTAGCGTCTCGGCACACACCTCCTTACCTGTACCACTCTCCCCTGTGATGAAGATGGTCGCCTTGCTCCCCGCCGCACTTTCCAGTATCCGATAGACGACCTGCATTGGGAGTGAACTACCCAGAAAACCGCCAAACTCGGCACGTTCGTAATGACTTCGATAGGTTTCAACCAGATAGGTCAGCTGCTGATGTTTGGCTGCATTGCGCACCGTGGCACATAACCGCTTGCTGTCAAAAGGCTTTGTCAGGAAATCAAAGGCTCCCTGCCGCATGGCTTCAACTGCAATATCAACCGAGCCATGAGCTGTCACCACAACAACGGTACAGGGCAGATGACGCTCATTGATATGACGCAATATCTCCATACCCGAGATATCTGGCAACTCCAGATCCAGCAGCACCACCTGAGGTAACTGTTTTTCCAACTCAAGCAATACGGGCTGGCCTTGCGCAAAATGTAGCAACTCATAGGGCTCATTGCGTAAATATTCACGATACAGCGCAGCCAACGTCAGACTATCTTCCA
>JBOFBS010000119.1:0-8565 GCA_051645725.1 Aeromonadaceae bacterium
ACTTTGATAGACTCGGAGTTCCCCGGCTCTCGTAACCTCAACTTTTCGAACCGCCCGGTGCGGACCCGCATGCCGGGTGGTGTGGCAGGGGCGCAGTCAACGATGACTGCCCCCTATGCCGATTGGCAACAGGCAAATAGCATTCCGCTGTCATATAACTGTCATCTGAAGTTAGTAATTTTGTCATGTCGTCGGGTAATACTTGCCTGGTCAACAACAAGGACATTCCGTTCTAGTGGAGAAAGTGGATGAAATTCAACAAGTTGGTTAGTGCCATTGGTTTCGCGGCAGCTGTGCTGTCTGCTAACAGTTGGGCAGCAGTCGATCCCAATATTGCCGAGTATCAGAAGGTTGCGGGTGTGTCAGGTAACCTCTCATCTGTCGGTTCCGATACGCTGGCTAACATGATGACCCTGTGGGCCGAAGAGTTTAAGCATATTTACCCTAACGTGAATATCCAAATTCAGGCTGCAGGCTCCTCAACTGCTCCACCCGCCCTGACCGAAGGCACTTCCCAGATCGGCCCCATGAGCCGCAAGATGAAGGAAGGTGAGATCGAGGCCTTCGAGAAGCGCTACGGTTACAAGCCAACCGCCATTCCGGTTGCTATCGATGCCCTGGCCGTATTTGTGCACAAGGACAACCCGCTGAAGGGTCTGACCATGTTGCAACTGGACGAGATCTTCTCCAGCACCATGAAGTGTGGTGGTTCTATCAATACCAGCAACTGGGGTGACCTGGGTCTGACGGGTGACTGGGAGTCCAAGGACATCCAGCTGTTCGGTCGTAACTCAGTTTCTGGTACTTACGGTTACTTCAAGGAACATGCCCTGTGTAAGGGTGACTTCAAGAACACAGTGAACGAGCAGCCTGGTTCAGCGTCTGTGGTGCAGTCTGTCAGCGCCTCCTTGAATGGTATCGGCTACTCAGGTATCGGCTACAAGACCTCTGGTGTGCGTGCTCTGCCGCTCTCCAAGGATGGTGGCAAGACCTTCGTTGAGCCGACCGAAGAGAACTCAATCAAGGGTACCTATCCGCTGTCACGCTACCTGTATATCTACGTGAACAAGCAGCCGAACAAGCCTTTGGAGCCGATGCAGCTTGAATTTATCAAGATGGTGCTCTCCAAGACTGGTCAGGAGATTGTCGAGAAGGATGGTTACATTCCGCTTCCGGCATCTGTGGTTGCCAAGGATCTGGAAACTCTGGCCAAGTAATTTGCTTGGGTTTGAACCAAATGAAAGAGGAGGCCGCAAGGCCTCCTCTTTTTTTATGGTTTTTGCCGCTGAGTGGGCATAATGCAGCGCAATCGAACGAGAAAGAGGTGCTGGCATGCAGCAAGCCGGAAACGATGAGAAGTGGATGCGCCATGCCCTGGAACTGGCTGCGCGAGCCGAGGCGCTGGGCGAGGTCCCGGTGGGGGCTGTGCTGGTGCGGGATGATGAAATCGTGGCCGAGGGGTGGAATATTAGCGTCTGCCACCATGATCCCACGGCTCATGCCGAGGTGGTGGCACTACGTCAGGCTGGAGAGCGGCTCCAGAACTACCGGCTGGTGAATACGACCCTCTATGTCACCCTTGAGCCCTGTGCCATGTGTGCAGGTGCCCTGGTGCACAGTCGCATCGCCCGTCTCGTCTATGGGGCTAGCGATCTGAAGACAGGGGCCGTGCATTCTGTGTTTCCGCTTCTCAATGATCCCCGGCACAACCATCAGATCAGTGTCACAGCCGGTGTGCTGGCGGCCGAGTGTAGTCAGCAACTCTCCGCCTTCTTTCAGAAACGACGGGCACAGAAGCGCGCCGAGCGCGAGGCGCAAAAGCTTTCACAGCAGACGGCTTCACCGGAATAACGGGTTTGATGCCCTATCCGGCCGCATCGGGCGGCGCATATAGATAGCCTGCTCTCCATAGTCGTGCAGACTTTTATGGGTGTGAGTCGGCAAAAAGCCATGACGCGCCCAGTAGCGATCTGCCCCTTGTACCGCAACCAGACTCAGTTGTTCGGCCTGGAGCCTGGCCGCCTGTTGCTCTATGTGACGCAGAAATTGCCTGGCAACACCGAGCCCTCTGACGCTGGGGGAGACCACCACATCGTGAATGTAGAGGGCATCCCTTCCGGCGGTGGTGGGATAGCATTGGTAGAGACCGGCCGGAGTGCTCTTGCACCAGGGATGTGCCAGACAGTAGCCGAGCAGACGATCGCCCTGACACGCTACCAGGCAGGTGTCAGGCCCCAGTGCCAGCTTGGAGCGCAAGACCTGCTCACTCTCCGGCTCCAGTGCGTGATAGGCCTCGGCCTGCAGGGCCAAAATGGCTGGCCAATCTGCATCGACTATGGGACGAATGGTGGGCATGAGGCGAGGCGGAGTAACTGTTTGCATGGGACAAATTGGAAATCAGATAACGTATCAGGCAGAGCAGAGTAGCATGGAGTGCGTGTCATGAGGAGTCATCTGTGACGCGCTTGAGTCAGATAGAGGTGAAAGGGGCGAGTATCATGCAAGAAGAGTGGGTTGATTGGGTCGATGTTGACGACCGCGTGCTGGAAGCTGTGCCGCGCTCTCGCATGCGTCGCGAGGGGCTGCGCCATCGTGCGACTTATATAGTGATTGAAGATCAGGCCGGCCACCTTTACGTGCAAAGACGGACGCAGAGCAAGGATTATTGCCCCGGCATGCTCGATGCCTGTTGTGGTGGCGTGGTGCAGGCAGGTGAAGAGTATGAGCCCTCTGCACTGCGCGAGCTGGATGAGGAGATGGGGATCCGTGATGTGCCCTTGACCTCCTGGGGTACCTTCTATCATGAAGATGAGCAGTGTCGAGTCTGGGGTGGACTCTACAGTTGCCACTACCAGGGCGAGTTGACGCTGCAGGCCGAAGAGGTGGAGTACGTGTTGCAAATGCCTGTCGCCGAGATCCTGGCCCGGCAACAGGAGTTCACACCCGATTCCATTCAGGCCATCAAGGTGTGGCTTGAGCGTCGAGAGGCTGCGCTAGCCTGATAGCCAGTTTGTCGCTCTGCGCCTGCGTGCTGGCGACCACTGCGGGGTTGGCTGTTTGTTTCATCCAGCCCCGGCTGAAGGCGGTGCTGGCATATTCATACCAGGCAATGGCCTCTTGCTCATGCTGCTGACGTGACAGCTGACCGTGGTTTGTGGCGACCTGGCTGGTTTGTGGCGCCTTCAGTGGGGTGAGTACGCTGAGATACCCCTCCTTTAGATAACCCATGGCCTGGTAGGTCGCGATAAATGCTCGCTGTGGCCCCTTCTCGGTGGCAAAGACATCCTGGCCTAAAAACTGAGATACATAGTTGAAGTTGAGTAGTCCGAGCAGTGTTGGCGCCACATCCATCTGGCTCATCAAGCGATCCACCCTTTGTGGTTGGACATGGGCAGGGGACCAGATGATCATCGGGATCTGGTAGCCACTCAGAGGCAGTGTGGTTTTACCGGCGCTGGAAGCACAGTGGTCGGCAACGATGACAAAGAGCGTGTCGCGAGCCCAGGGTTTTTGCTGTGCCTGGCGTATAAATTGACCTATGGCCCAGTCCGTGTATTTGACCGCCCCATCGCGATGCCCTTGGGGGAGATCGACCCGTTGCTCAGGGAAGCTATAGGGTCTGTGATTGCTGGTGGTCATTAGATGAGCGAA
The DNA here is from genome assembly GCA_051645725.1 of Aeromonadaceae bacterium. Classification (GTDB taxonomy): domain Bacteria; phylum Pseudomonadota; class Gammaproteobacteria; order Enterobacterales; family Aeromonadaceae; genus Pseudaeromonas. The sequence continues at coordinate 3,652 of JBOFBS010000119.1, forward strand.
GAAAGGTTTGCCACTGCTCGCCTCTTGATCAAATTGCCGCAACGCCATGTTGTAGAGATCCTCATCGGCCACACCCCAGACGTTTTCCTGAGTGATCTGCTCTTTTTTTAGCGCCAGCCGATCCATGACCTGATAGTGGTTTCCGGCAAAGTAGGCATTCATGTTGTCAAAGGTGCCATAGCCGCCATACAGGAAGTGCGTCTGATATCCCTTTGCCTGAAAGACTCCGCCCAGGGTAAAGAGGTTCTCGTTGTCTGGCCGACGCACTATGGATTGTCCAGGCGTGGGGGGCACGGCTAGCGACAGGGCTTCGAGTCCGCGCACGGTTCGATTGCCCGTCGCGTAGAGGTTGGTAAAGAGCATGCCCTGGCTGGCCAGGCGATCCAGCTCAGGGGTTAGCGCGTGGTGATCACCTAATGCTCCCAAAAAATTGGCCGAGAGGCTCTCTACCGTGATCAGGACCAGATTCAACCGCTTCTCCGGGCCGGCATGGTGAATGGCTCTGCGCATGTCGAAGGGATCATCACTCAGAAATGTGGCATCGGGAGTGGCCAACTGTTGTTTGACTATGCGTGCAGCCTGCTCCAGCGGCAGGGTGGGGTAGAAGCGTTGGTAATCGAGCTGATTGTTGCGAAAGGCACCAAAAAGCGCGAACAACCCATCACCGGCCAATTCATTGGCATAGTGGTTCTTGCGTTGCTGACGATCATTATCCTGCAGACCAAAGGAGACCAGGGTGCAGAGCAGGGTGACAGCGGTCACTGTCGGCCAGCGGGCTTGGCCTCGGAGCGAGGGCCAGCGACCTTTAGCGTCCAGGTAGTGTGTTACGCCAACCCAGAGCAGAGCAAGCAGAGTGCAGCAAGCGAGCCAGAGCGCGGTAGGATAGGATTGCTCTATGTTGCCAATCACCTCATTGGTGTAAACCAGATAGTCAACGGCGATAAAATTGAAGCGGCTGGAGAATTCGGCCCAGAAGACCCATTCACAGACCAAGAGTAGCAGCAGGGAAAAGGCAACCAGGCTTTTAACCAGCAGTGCGGCAGGGCGCCAAAGGCGATGAGTACGCCAGCTCATGGGCATAATGGCCAGCCACAGGGTAAACGGCAGCAGTAGATAGCTTAACGCCGCTATATCAAACAGCAGCCCTGTGCCGTAGGCATAGAGAAGATCACGTGTGCTGAATTCGCCTTGAGGCCAACTCATGAGCATCAAACCAAATCGGCTGATAAGGGCGAAGAGCAGATAGCTGCTTCCCAGCCATGCGAGAAAACGAAAACGTGAGGGGCCAAGCCTTATCGACACAGAATACTCCAGTGAGGGGTAGCGTAAGAACATGGCTACTATAGGAGGTGCGGCTTAACAGAATCTTAAGGCTGTTAAGGAAGCGGATAGGCTCGACAGTTATGGCAGAGGATCTACTCGACTCTTGGGTTATTGATAGTTTTGCTGACAAGTTTCCTTAGAACTAATTGTGCTCAAATATAGGTAATCCAGCTTGATCCGTCCGGCATTAACGGGCATTTTGAGCGCCATTTTCAAATCTGGACTTGGCTAGATGGGCAGTAAGCAAACTTGCAGCAATATAGTGCTGCTCCTTGGGCTCTGGCTGGTGTGGGGCTATAGCTGGGTGGCCAGTAAAGTCGGTTTGGCATTTGCGACTCCGCTGCAGATGGCGGAGTACAGATTAAGCTTTGCCGTATTGACGCTGGGGGGGCTGCTGTTGTGGCGGCGCAGCTCATTACGCCCTCCGCCACTATGGCCTACGCTTTGGCTTGGGCTGACTCAGACCACGGGATTTACCCTGCTTTCGACTCTGGCTCTGCTAACCGCTGGCACAGGTAAGGTCACGGTTCTGTGCTATACCATGCCCTTCTGGACTCTGCTCCTGGCGCGCATTTTTTTAAACGAGCGCATCAGCCCCCAGCAGTGGCTGGCCGTTGCGCTGGCTTTTTCAGGATTGATCTGTGTGTTGGAGCCCTGGCTGGGTGCAAGCTGGCAGGGAGAATTGCTGGCGATAGGGGCGGGGATCAGCTGGGCCATCTCTGCGATTGTGGCCAAACGGTTACGGGCAAAGCATCAGATTGATACGCTGGATCTCACCTTCTGGCAACTGCTGCTGGGACTCATCCCGTTGTTCGGTATTTCGTTTGCCTTTGAACAACCCGCTGTCAATTGGCAACCTGCTTTTTGGCTGGTGCTCATCTTCAATGGCTGTATTGCGGCCGGCTTGGGCTGGTTGGTCTGGCTACACCTGCTCTCGCGTCTTTCAGCCAGCACGGCCGGGCTCAATGTCTTGGCTATTCCTGCCGTAGCCCTGTTATGTGCCTGGTTACAGCTAGATGATGTTCCGTCGTTAGCCGAAGGTGTCGGCATAGCCCTCATCGCCCTGGCGCTTGGTTTGCTGGCCACCATGAACCATTTTCTGGACAGAGCGGCGGTAGCCAGCCAGTAAATCACTCGGTTGCAAAATGAGCAGAGTCGAACGTCGAGAACAAAAAAAGCCAGCGAAAGCTGGCTTTTTTGTTGGTGCAACGTGAGCGCTCGGTTAGAACTCGGCAGTACGGGGAGTCCGCGGGAAGGGGATCACATCACGCACGTTGGCCATACCGGTCACATAAACCACCAGACGTTCGAAACCCAGGCCGAAACCGGAGTGAGGAACCGTACCGTAACGGCGCAGATCCCGATACCACCAGTAATCTTCCTTGTTCAGATCCATCTCGGCCAGGCGGGCGTCCAATACCTCCAGACGCTCTTCACGTTGTGAGCCGCCGATGATTTCACCTATACCTGGTGCCAGGACATCCATGGCCGCAACAGTCTTGCCGTCATCGTTCAAGCGCATGTAGAAGGCTTTGATATCCTTCGGGTAGTTCTTAACGACCACTGGTGCCTTGAAGTGCTCTTCAGCCAGGTAACGCTCATGCTCTGAGGAGAGGTCGATACCCCAGGAGACGGGGAACTCGAAGCTCTTGCCGCAGTTTTCCAAAATGGTGATGGCATCCGTGTAATCAACCTGAGCAAAGTCAGAGCTGACAAAACGCTCGAGGCGAGAGATGGCATCTTTATCGATCCGCTCGGCAAAGAACGCCAGATCATCACGACGCTCATCGAGCACAGCCTGGAATACATATTTGAGCAGTTGTTCGGCCAGACGGGCGTTATCGGCCAGATCGGCGAAGGCGACTTCCGGCTCTATCATCCAGAACTCGGCCAGGTGGCGGCTGGTGTTAGAGTTTTCAGCCCGGAAGGTGGGGCCGAAGGTGTAGACCTTGGAGAGGGCACAGGCATAGGTTTCAGCGTTGAGCTGACCCGATACGGTCAGGAACGCCTCCTTGCCGAAGAAATCCTGGCTATAGTCGATGCCACCCTTATCGTTGCGAGGCAGGTTTTCCATATCCAGAGTAGAGACACGGAACATTTCCCCTGCACCTTCGCAATCAGATGCGGTGATGAGTGGCGTGGAGACCCATACAAAGCCTTGCTCATGGAAGAAACGGTGAATAGCCTGGGCCAGGCAGTTGCGAACCCGGGTGACGGCACCCATCAGGTTGGTACGGGCACGCAGGTGCGCTTGTTCACGCAAGAACTCTATGGAGTGGCGTTTGGCCGCCATGGGGTAGGTATCGGGGTCATCAACCCAACCCACAACCTTGACCTCAGTCGCCTGTAGTTCAAAGGATTGACCAGCCCCTTGCGAGGCGACAACCAACCCTGTGACCTCAACTGAACAGCCAGTGGTCAGACGCAATACCTCTTCCTGGTAATTGCCGAGCTCATTGGGGACAACTGCCTGCACCGGGTCAAAACAGGAGCCGTCATGGATGGCCAGAAAAGAGATCCCGGCTTTTGAGTCTCGGCGGGTACGGATCCAGCCCTTTACAGTCAGGCTGGTGCCAACGGCATACTTGCCCTTGAGCACATCAACTACGGATGCATGCGTCATTTAGATTAGGTTCTCCAGCTAAAGTCTACTGGCCATAAAGTCCAGTTTTTCAATCGCATAATCTTACCCGTCCAAAATCAGGACTCAAGCAAAAGATGGGCCTAATTACTGGGTTGTACAAAGGGTGTAACTCACAGGCGGGGATAGGGAGTCGATTGATCTGGTCAAATTACTCTGCAGATGAGCGGGGCTCTGCTTTTTGCGCCCTAGGGGTGGGCTTGTGCAAACTGGACATCAGATAATTGAAGCTATCGCTTAACTGTCCTAATTCATCATTGCGCTCAACTGCCATCTGAGTGGTGAAATCATTCAGATCGGCTGCCCGCTCCATGGCCTGAGAGATGCGATGTAATGGCGCAACTATCTGGTTGCGAACTATATAGAGGGCGAGTAAGACGCCTGCGCCGAAAAAGAGGCAAAGCAGCAGTGCCGTGATGAGTAGATGTTGCTCTATTTGGCTCAGGGCATGGGTAAGGGAGTAGCTAATCCGCACAATCCCGACCGGCTTATCGTTCTCGTCTGCCGGAGTATGCCGATAGTCGTTACTTGCAAGATCAAGATACAAAGGGCTGACGACCATCAGAAGCGTCTCATTGCCCTGCTTGACCTCACTATCAACCGTTTTTCCGCGCCAGGCATCGAGATCTAACTTGTCCTGGAGTGAGAGAGAGGATGTTGTGGGAGAGTGTAAGCTGATCTGGCCCGAAATACGTGGCGATTCCTGGAGTGGAATATCACGGCTAGATATGCCGGGAGAGGCATGATGATGTGAGCGGGTCACATTTTGCTGGGCCAGCAGCTCATACATATGCTGTCGGGCTTCGCTCTTGCTTTGCAGCCATAGCATCTGGTGTTCAAGATGAGCCTGATAGGTTGTAACCCCTAACAGTACGCATGAGAAAATCATCAGAAGAACAAAACAGATCTTGCCGGCAATGGAAATTCGCATTAGTAGACCCTGGTTTGGA
>JBOFBS010000120.1:0-9648 GCA_051645725.1 Aeromonadaceae bacterium
GCAGACCGCTGACGCTGCATCAGCAGGGCCTGAACCTATGCTGTTGGATGAGCAGATATTGAGTTCACTCGGGCAAGATACAACACAGGATGCTTTGCAAGGGATAGTCGAATTATTTACCGATGAACTTTTCCGGCTCAAGGGGAAACTGATCTACGCCATTCATCATCAGGAGTGGGTCTCGGCCGCGACTTGCGCCCATGCTATAAAAAGCAGTTCTGGCTCCTTGGGGGCTAACGCCTTGTATCAACGCGCTTCTGATTTGGAGCTGGCCTGTCGACAACAGGATGATACACGGGCAGAGCAGGAGTTAAATGCACTGTTGGGTTTGGTGGACAATACCTTGCATCAGCTGCGAAAAGCCGTTCTTTTACCGGATAAGATTTGAGGATTGGCCTCATGGTAAAGGTCTGTCATGTTGAGCGTACCAAAGATAGATGTGCCGATTTATGTCGAAATTTTCAAATAAAACAGTAAAATCCAGGCGCTTTTAGGTGGTTATGCGTAGTTAATGGGTGTTTTTTGATAAATGCCCGCTTTTTGATTGATGTGGCAGACTCTGTCAATCAGGTTAAACAGGAGAGGATTGTGGAAAAGTTTTGGCTGAAGCGTTACCCCCCCGGAGTTCCAGCCGAGATCAATCCTGATCGTTATGCCTCGCTGGTGGCTATGTTTGAAGAGGCGGTAGCGCGTTTTAGCGATCAACCTGCCTACGTTAACATGGGGCAATTTCTCACATTCCGCGAACTGGAGCTGCAGTCTCGGGCTTTTGCGGCCTATTTGCAGCAGCAGTTGCATTTGGAAAAGGGTGATCGTGTTGCTCTCATGTTGCCTAACCTGCTGCAATATCCTGTTGCGCTATTTGGCGTGCTGCGTGCGGGCTTGGTCGCGGTCAATGTTAATCCTCTGTATACGCCTCGAGAGCTTGAGCACCAGTTAAAAGACTCTGGGGCTAAGGCCATTGTCATTGTCTCCAATTTTGCCAATACCCTGGAAAAAGTGGTCTATCGAACCGGGGTGAAGCATGTGATCCTGACCCGACTGGGAGATCATCTTGGCTTTGCCAAGGGAACAGCGGTTAATTTTGTTGTTAAATACATCAAAAAACTGGTGCCTAAATACGATCTGCCCGGTGCCATTTCATTTCGACGGACCCTGGAGCAGGGACGTCGGATGCAATATGTCAAACCCCAGCTGATGGGCGATGATTTGGCCTTTTTGCAATATACAGGTGGGACAACGGGGGTGGCCAAGGGGGCCATGCTTACGCACCGTAACATGTTGGCGAATGTGGAGCAGTGTCTGGGGGTCTATGGCCCAGTGATCCAGGAGGGGCGAGAGCTAGTGGTGACGGCTCTCCCTCTTTATCATGTGTTCGCTCTCACGGTAAATGGCTTGCTCTTCTTGCGAGTCGGGGCATGCAACCTGCTCATTACCAATCCGCGTGATATCCCGGCCTTTGTCAAAGAGCTGAAGAAATATCATCCCACCTGCATTACCGGGGTTAACACACTGTTTAACGCCCTACTCAACAATGCTGAGTTTTGTGCATTGCAGCTGTCTGAGTTACGGCTCGTCATTGGGGGGGGCATGTCGGTTCTGCAGGCGGTAGCCGAGCGCTGGAAGCGTGTTACGGGGACAAAATTGCTCGAAGGTTATGGTCTTACGGAGTGCTCTCCTCTGGTCACAGTCTGTCCCTATGATCAAGAGGGCTATAATGGCTCCATTGGCTTGCCTGTTTGTTCCACAGATGTTCGGATTATCAACGAGCAGGGCATTGAGATCACCGAGCTGAATGTGCCGGGTGAGTTACAGGTTCGAGGTCCTCAGGTGATGCGTGGCTATTGGCAACGACCCGAAGCCACGGCAGAAATCATGAAAGATGGGTGGCTCAGCACCGGGGATATTGTCGTGTGGCAGGAGCAGGGCTTTATCAAGATTGTCGATCGCAAGAAGGATATGATCCTGGTCTCAGGATTTAATGTCTACCCGAATGAGATTGAGGATGTGGTCACCATGCATCCCAAGGTGCTGGAGGTCGCCGCGATTGGCGTACCTAGCGAGCTGACGGGGGAGCAGGTCAAGATCATCGTCATCAAGCGGGATCCCGCCTTGGATGCGGCTACCTTGATTGCTCATTGCCGCAAACATTTAACTGCGTATAAGGTCCCTAAACTGGTAGAATTTCGTGATGAGCTACCGAAGTCAAACGTGGGCAAGATACTGCGTCGAGTCCTGCGTGATGAGGCTCTCAACCAAAAAAATTCCTGATCTCCCTCCGAGGGAGAATATTCTTCCTTGGTAACATGGATAGACCCATGCAATATCAAATTATTACTCAGAGTGCAGAGCTTACTGCACTCTGTTCACGCCTCGCAGCTGGCCCTCTTGCCATCGATACTGAGTTTGTGCGAACCCGCACCTATTATCCCCAATTGGGCTTGTTTCAGTTGTTTGATGGGCAAGAGCTGGCACTGATTGATCCTGTGGCCATTCCAGATCTCTCCCCGCTTTGGGCCCGCCTTCAGCAACCAGGGCAAGTGGTTGTTCTACACGCTGCAAGTGAGGATCTCGAACTCATTCACCATCTTGCCGATGCTATGCCCTACAGAGTCCATGATACCCAGTTGGCAGCCGCATTTACGGGGCAGGGGTTGTCTATTGGCTTTAACGCCTTGAGTCAGGAGCTGCTCTCTATCGCATTGGATAAAGATCAAGCAAGGACCAACTGGTTGGCTCGTCCTCTTACCGAGAAGCAGCTCGAATACGCTGCTGCCGACGTATTTTACTTGTTGCCCATGTATGAAAAGCTGCAGCAACGGCTCACCCAGACGGGACGGCATGCCTGGTTTGAAGAGGAGTGTGCGGCTCTGGTGCAACGTAAGCTGGCACAGGATGATCCTGCAGAGGCCTATAAGGATATTGGGAATGCCTGGCAGCTTGGACGAAAGGAGCTGGCGATATTACAGCGCCTGGCCATTTGGCGGGAAGCTGAAGCTAAACGGCGAGATTTGGCACTGAATTTTGTCGTCAAGGAGCTGCACCTGTTTAAGTGCGCCCAGCAGCAACCAGGCTCATTGCGTGAGTTAGAGCAAATGGGGTTGTTACAACCTGAGATCCGCAACCATGGTAAGACTCTTCTGCGCCTTATCGCTGAGGCTAAGGCGAGTGATCCTGCGACCTGGCCCCAGCGCCTGCAGCGTCTGGTCGATTTTCCCCATTACAAGACAGAGCTCAAAAGATTACGGGCCAAGGTGGAAGCGGTGGCAGCTAAGGAGCAGTTGCCTGTAGAGCTGTTGGCATCGAAAAAAATGATCCATCAATACTTGAGCTGGTTGTGGAAGTGTTCTGATGAGCAGAAAAGTTTGACGGGCTTGCCGCGACTCCTGACCGGTTGGCGCAGTCAGATATTGGGTGACTTGGCCGTTTGATCTTCCTGCATTGCTCTTTAAGATGAAAAAACCGAGGCCAGCGCCTCGGTTTTTTTTAGGTCTTGCTCAGAGCATGATACTCAGAATGTAACCTCAACCGCTCCTGCTACGGTTAGCGCCTGCTCAATGGCCTGCTCTACACTCTCAGCCCGCACAAGCGCGACCCCGAGGCGACGACGGCCTTGGATGTCGGGTTTACCAAAGAGCCGCAGTTGGGCACCTGGAACCTGTTGCAGTGCCTGGGCCAGGTTGCTATAGCGGATATTGCTGGAGTTGCCATCTTTGAGAATGACGGCGGAGGCGGCTGGACCGTATTGGGTGATCTTGCCTATCGGTAAGCCGAGTATGGCTCGAACATGCAACGCAAATTCGGAAAGGTCCTGGGATATCAGGGTGACCATACCGGTATCATGCGGGCGAGGGGAGACTTCACTGAAATAGACGTTATCGCCCTGAATAAACAGCTCAACACCAAACAGGCCATAGCCCCCGAGCGCCGTAACAACCTCTTTGGCTATGTGCTGCGCCTTCGCCAAGGCTTCCGCACTCATCTGTTGGGGTTGCCAGGATTCACGGTAGTCCCCTTCTTCCTGGCGATGCCCGATCGGTGCACAAAAATGGATGCCATCCACGGCACTCACTGTCAGCAGGGTGATCTCATAGTCAAAGGGGACAAAGCCTTCGACTATGACCTTACCGCGCCCGGCACGACCACCCTCTTGAGCATATTGCCAAGCTGCTGCGGCTTGCTCGATATTGCGAACAACACTCTGTCCCTTGCCTGATGAGCTCATGACAGGCTTCACTACACAGGGGGTACCAACTTGAGCGACAGCCTGCAGATAGTCGGTTTCCGAATCGGCAAACTGATAGGGAGAGGTTGCGAGTCCCAGTGTCTCTGCGGCCAGACGGCGGATCCCTTCACGATCCATGGTTAAGCGAGTGGCTCGAGCCGTTGGTACAACGTTAAAGCCCTCCTGCTCCAGCTCAAGCAGGGTCTCGGTAGCGATCGCTTCAATCTCAGGAATAATATAGTGGGGCTGCTCCTGCTTGATGATCTGACGCAGTGCGTCACCATCTAGCATGCTGATCACATGGTGACGGTGAGCTATTTGCATGGCTGGGGCATTGAAATAGCGATCGACAGCAATCACTTCAATCCCAAGACGCTGAAGTTCAATGGCAACTTCTTTTCCTAACTCGCCTGACCCCAGTAAAAGGGCACGGGTAGCTGATTCACTATGGGGGGTTCCAAACATGGGCACTCCTTGGGATATGGCGCTGAGGTGTAGCGGGGGGATAAAAGAGTCGGTGGCATGATACCCAGATACGCACTGTGAGCCAAGTCTAACAATTAGCTGTTAAATCCCTATCACACATATAGGTTGCCAAGTTACATGCGGGGTTCGCTTAGGGCTGTTGCTCAGCGGGGTTACTGAGCATCGCTCTTGTCGAGATCGTGGCATTTGTGCGCCAAAGCGAATTAATGAGGCTCGTTTCCTATATTTTTATAGTTTTCTGGGGATGGCTTGCAGAATTTAAATCAGATTATTCCAATATAGGGGGGTCACTAATTCCTCAGCTTGGGTTACGATTAAGTCCATCTGAGCCCGGGGGCGAGAGCATAGAGTTTGCTTGGGCCATCTAAATAACAAAAAGAGAGTGTGTAATGCACCCGAGACATTCAGTAATTCTAGAATTAGTCAATGAGCGTGGACGGATAGCCGTTGTTGAGCTGGCAGAACAAGTCGGAGTGTCAGAGGTTACAGTCCGCCAAGACCTAAACTATCTTGAAGATCAGGGATTTTTGAAAAGGATCCATGGTGCGGCAACCCGCGTAGATAGCGATGACCCGGACCACAGGTTGTGGGCCCGCAGCAAAATAAAACTCCATCTGGCTGAGAAAGCAGCCAGTCTGGTTGCACCTGGCGAGACAGTCCTTATCGAAGGGGGGAGTGCCAACGCTATACTGGCCAAGTTGTTGGGAGAGCGGGGGGATACCGCCATCATTACCTCCAGCTCCTACATAGCACATCAACTCAGGCAAGCACGCAGTGAAGTCATCTTGTTGGGTGGGCAATATCAGGCAACGAGCGAGAGCCTGGTTGGACCGCTTACCCGCTTGTGCATCCAACATGTCCATTTCAGTAAAGCTTTCATTGGCGTTGACGGATTTCATGTGGATACGGGTTTTACCAACCGGAACATGATGCGGGCCGATGTGGCTAACTCTATTCTGGCTAAAGGTCAGGAAAATATCATACTGACGGACTCCAGCAAGTTTGGGCGCATCCATCCAGGTTCGATTGGTCCGCTTACTCGTATCAAACGTGTTATCACAGATACTGGATTGCCTGCCGAAGATGAGCAGTGGCTGCGCACCCAGGGAGTGGATGTCCTGAAGACAAACTAAGCGAGTCATATGACGAGCATCCCGGAGCGTCAGGATAATCGATGTAACATAGCGTTACTGGAGGCCGTTTCTTGTTGTTTATAAAGGCCATTTGAGTAGAGTAAACAAAGTCGCAGGGTGCGATGGACACTGTTGAAAACCTTCCCAGCTTGATGGTGTCCGTTAGCCGCTCTATTCTTAATTTCTTTTCATCATCAAGGTACTGGTGACTCTATGGAAAACGTGAATAAATCCTCATTTGCTGATGTGCTGGAGTATGTTCGTATGTCTCGTCGCAAGAACAAACTCAAGCGGGAAATTACGGACAATGAGAAGAAGATCCGTGATAACCAGAAGCGGGTGTTGTTGCTGGACAACCTGGAAGAGTACATCAAGCCGGGCATGAGTGTGCAGGAGATCCAGGCTATTATCACTAGCATGAAGAGTGACTATGAAGATCGTGTCGATGAGTATGTTATCAAGAATGCAGAACTCTCGAAGGAACGTCGTGAATTGAGTCTGAAGCTGGTGGAGCTGGGGAAAGATAAGCACCAAGCTTGATTTACGGATGGATATGGAGGCTAGTCTGAGTGACTGGCCTTTTTTGTGCCCGTATGGTGGTTATTGTGCACAAAAAAAGGCCAGGTACGAAATCCGTGTACCTGGCTCAGGGGAATGGGCTCGCAAGAGCCCAAATAGAGCATAAACGTGTTCCTGCTTGTGGCTAAGTTTAGTCTCTGTCTAATAAATTGCCAGTTTGGCTAAGGCATCAGCCTCGTCAGCTGGCGTTGCGTCGTTGGAATACGCAGGACGATTTTTAGCCAGGTGCGGCTTTAATCTGTGTCGTGACTTGTGAGATGGAGTAAGGTGATGAGTAAGCGAGAGCTGTATGAATCATTAGCCGCGCAACTTCGCGCTCTGGTGCAGGGTGAGCCAGACCTGATTGCCAATTTGGCTAATGCCAGTGCCTTGCTCAATAGTGCGTTGCCGGATATCAACTGGGTCGGGTTTTATCTGCTAAAGCAAGAGGATGAACTCGTCCTTGGCCCGTTTCAGGGCAAACCGGCTTGTTTACGCATTCCTGTGGGTAAAGGAGTCTGTGGTACTGCGGTCTCGACAGGTAGGGTGCAGCGGGTAGCTGATGTTCATCAGTTTGCTGGCCATATAGCCTGCGATTCCGCCAGTAACTCAGAAATAGTGCTGCCACTCTGGGTTGGGAAAAAGGTTGTTGCGGTACTTGATATCGACAGCCCAAATTTCGACCGTTTTGATGCTGAAGATCAAACTGGACTTGAACTTATTGTCAATGAGTTGAAAAATTTGAATTGGGTCGGGTAACTTGCTCGCAATTGGCCGACATGCCTTTATAATAGGCCGTTGATTTAGCTCGGGGAACTCCCATTTTTATCCAAGGTTTTACATGGAAAACAACGAAAAACTGAAAAACAGCAAAGAGTTGATTGCTTACCTCTGTGAGCTTTTTCCTGCCTGCTTTATTGCAGAAGGTGAAGCTAAGCCATTGAAAATAGGTATCTTTCAGGATTTGGCCTCTAGATTGGCAGAGGATGCCCGCGTGTCTAAGACACTGCTGCGTTCCGCGTTGCGGCAGTACACCTCAAGCTGGCGCTATCTGCATGGCATTAAAGCTGGCTCGATCCGTGTAGACCTGGATGGTAATGAGTGTGGTGTTCTGACCGAAGAGCATGTTGCTCATGCCAAGCAGGCCTTGAAAGAAAGCAAGGATAAGGTGTTTGCTTCACGCCGTCGTCCCGATGCGGAAAAGGCTCCAGCCAAACCTCGACGCCCAGCTCGTCCGAAAATTGATCCTGCTACGCTTTGCACTGGTCAAGCAGTCAAAGTGGTTGTCGGTAAAGCGCCTGTCCCTGCCACCATTAAAGAGGTGGATAAAGATGACATTCAGGTGCAACTTGCAACGGGCATGGTTGTCCGAGTTAAAGTAGATCGTCTTGTTCTCTAGGAGAAGCCTTTGAGAAAACGCATCATTCGTTTGTCTGTCCTCGGGCTAGCGCTCTCTTGTGCTGGGTTGGCGGTGGCGGTTGAACCTTCTATTAAGCCGACAGACATTCCCAAATTGGCCCAGGAGGAGCAGCATGCAACGGCAAGCAAGCGAATTACTGCTCTTTTCACTCGTAGCCACTACAAGCATATCCAGCTGGATGATGCGTTTTCAGAGAAGGTTTTTAATCTCTATCTGGAATCTCTCGATTACAGCCGTAATCTGTTTTTGCAGTCGGATATCGATGGCTTTCAAAGCTATAAAAAACAGTTCGATAATGCGTTGAGCGATGGTGATCTGTCCATAATTTATACTATGTACAACCTCAGCACTCAGCGCCGTTATGAGCGATTAGCCTATGCGTTGAGTCTGCTGGATAAGCCTTTTGACTTTACCACTCAAGACAGTTATCAGTTCGATCGCAAGGGGGCCAAATGGCCGGCGACCAAGGCTGAACTCGATGAGTTATGGCGTCAGCGTGTCAAATATGATGCGTTGAGCTTGAAGCTGGCTGGCAAGGAGTGGCCAGAAATCAAGGAGCTGTTGGTCAAGCGTTATCAAAATGCGATCAAGCGACTGAGTCAAAGTGAAAGTGAAGATGTTTTCCAAACAGCCGAGAATGCCTTTGCTCGCTCCATCGATCCTCACACCAGCTATCTCTCTCCGCGTAATGCTGAGCGTTTCAATAACGAGATGAATCTCTCATTAGAGGGGATTGGTGCTGTCTTGCAAGCGGATGACGATTTCACCGTGGTTCGCTCGCTGGTTCCTGGTGGTCCTGCTGACAAGTCCAAGCAACTCAAACCAGAAGATAAGATTACGGGCGTGGCACAAGATAACGGCAAGATGGTGGACATCATTGGCTGGCGTCTTGACGAAGTCGTGGATCTTATCAAGGGCCCTAAAGGCACCAAGGTTCGCTTGGAGGTTCAACGTGGTACAGGTGGAACTCGTCAATCCCAAATCATTGAAATCATCCGTGATAAGGTCCGGTTGGAAGACCGCGCCGCTAAGTCTCAAGTTATTGAGACTGAAGGTAAAAAAATAGGAGTTATCGAGATCTCCAGCTTCTATGTCAACCTTCATCAGGATGTGATGAATGAGCTGGCCAAGCTCAAGGCCGCCAAGATTGATGGGTTGCTCATCGACCTGCGTGGTAATGGTGGCGGCGCCCTGACGGAAGCCACAGATCTGACCGGGCTCTTCATAAAGAGTGGCCCAGTGGTGCAGATCCGTGATGGCATGGGGCGTGTCAGCATCAATGAAGATAGCGATGGCAAGAGTTACTATGATGGTCCAATGACGGTATTGGTCGATCGCTACAGCGCTTCAGCTTCTGAAATCTTCTCTGCGGCTTTGAATGATTATGGGCGCGCCTTGATCCTGGGTGAAAACACCTATGGCAAGGGTACGGTTCAGCAACATAGAGGCTTGACCAAGGTCTATGACTTCTATGACAAGGAGCTGGGTCATGTGCAATACACCATTGCCAAGTTTTACCGCATAAATGGTGGTAGTACCCAGCATAAGGGGGTCGTACCGGATATTGCGTTCCCCGCCTGGATAGATCCAACTGAGACGGGTGAGAGCGTCGAGCCGAATGCCCTGCCATGGGACAGCATTGAGCCTGCCAGTTATCAGTTGTTGGGCCATTTTGACAAGCTTTTACCGCAGTTGCGTAAGCAGCATGATGAGCGCGTGTCACATGACCCTGAGTTCCGTTACATACTGGATGACATGGCTTGGTATAAGAGTGAAAAAGCCAAGAAGACGGTCTCCCTGAATGAGGCGACTCGCATCAAGGAGCG
>JBOFBS010000121.1:0-12091 GCA_051645725.1 Aeromonadaceae bacterium
ATAGAGAGTATGCAGAGTGTTAGTGAAGGTGCCATACAAGCCACCATATTAGTCGTAGATGATACGCCGGATAACCTAACCCTGATGTCGGCTCTACTGAAGGATAGTTATCGGGTTCGGGTGGCGAACAGCGGTGAGACTGCGCTGAAGTTTCTGCATGGTGGAGGCAAACCGGATCTGATCTTGCTCGACATCATGATGCCTGGGCTCTCAGGGTATGAGGTGATAGAGCGGCTGAAGGCGGATCCTGCAACGCGCGACATTCCGGTGATTTTCCTGACAGCCATGAGTGAGGCCCAAAATGAAACCAAAGGTTTTTCCCTTGGGGCGGCAGATTACATCACTAAACCCATCATCCCGGCTGTGGTATTGGCTCGGGTAAAAACTCAGCTGGAAAATAAAGCCGCCGCCGATTTTCTGCGCGATCAGAATGCCTTTCTTGAAGCCGAGGTTGAACGGCGTACCCAGGAAGTTTCCGCGATTCAGAGCGTGACAATATTGGCGCTGGCATCACTGGCCGAGACTCGCGACTCGGATACCGGCAACCATATTCGCCGTACCCAGCACTATGTGAAGGCGTTGGCCACTCAGCTTAAGGATCACCCACGCTTTCGTGAGTATCTGACCCCGTCCACCATAGCATTGCTCTTCAAGTCGGCACCGTTGCACGATATCGGCAAGGTGGGGATACCGGATCGCATTCTGCTCAAGCCAGGTCCTCTAACACCAGAAGAGTTTGAGCTGATGAAGTCTCATACCACGCTTGGGCGTGATGCTATTGAACATGCTGAAAAGCAGTTAGGCATGCCAGTCGCCTTCTTGCAAACCGCCAAAGAGATTGCCTATTTTCATCAGGAAAAGTGGGATGGCAGCGGTTATCCGACGGGGGCGAGTGGGGATGCTATTCCTATCTCAGCCCGGCTGATGGCGCTGGCGGATGTATATGATGCCCTTATTAGCCGTCGAGTTTATAAAGCAGCCATGCCACATTCCGAGGCGGTTCAGATCATACAAGATGGTAAGGGTAAGCACTTTGATCCTGACGTAGTGGATGCCTTTTTCCTGCTGCAGGAGGAGTTCCAAGCCATTGCCGATCGTTTCGCCGATAGGGACCCGACAGTTTCGAGTGGCAGTTAATCCCACTCTTTTCTCTCCGGCCAGCCTGACTGGCTCTCAATTCGGAGATTACCATGCAGATCCGTCATACCAGTCGTCTCATTACTGTCGTGGTCTTCCTGCTTTGTTGCATCGGGATTGGGACCACCTTACTTAACTACCATTACCTGGAGCTGCGACATCAGTTATTTGATGTTCAGAGTGCATCTATCCGTGCCATCCGGGATCTGCAACTGAGCAATGAGAAATTGGTTCGTTATATCCGGGCCTATGCCTCAACGGGAGATCAGCAGCAGCTCAAGTACTACAAGTATGATTTAGCCGTGGGACAATCGCGGGAGCAGGCATTAGCCCGGTTGCAAGAGCTGGGGGTGACGGCTGAGGAGTTGGCTATTTTCAAGCAGGCCAAGCGAGGTTCGGATGAGCTGATTGAGTTAGGAGATCAGGCGCGAGAGGCCATGGCCAAGGGAGAGCCTGCCGCAGCCATAGAGGCTGTTTATGGCACTGATTATCAAACACTTCTTTATCAGGTTGATGCAGATATCAGCCGGGCCAGAGCCTTGGTTGAGGCTCGTCTAAACGGAGTGATCCGATTGATGACGGAACGTGCAGCCATCGGCACCCAGGTGGTCGTGGCCACTCAACTGTTGAGTGTGTTGACCATAATGGCAGGTCTGTTGCTGTTTTATCAGCGTCGGGTGATCGGGCCGATAACTGAATTGACACGCAGCACCAAGAGTTTGCTAGCCGGTGATAGCCAGGTTCATTTTGGGCATGAAGATGAGATGACCGAAATTGGGGAGTTGGCGCGCTCACTGGAGAAGTATCGGCAGGTGAGTCAAGAGATAGAGCAGCAGCGCTGGATCAAGTTTGGGTTAAGCGATATTGGCGATCAGTTGCAGCAGGCCGACTCCCCTGCAGAGTTTGGTCAGCGTCTACTCTCCAGTTTAGTACCCATGCTGCATTGCGGGGCGGGTGGTTTTTATCTTTGGCAAGACGAAGAGTCCTGTTTTACCTGTATTGCCAGTTATGGCGTAGCGTCAAATGACTACAAGGAGCGACGTTTCTATACCGGACAAGGGGTAGTTGGCCAGGTTGCGATTGAGGGTAAGCCCATAGTGCTGCATGAGGTTCCTGAGGGTTACTTGACGCTTTCCTCTGGCTTGGGTGAAGCCGCGCCCAGCCTCATTATAGTGGCACCTTTTTTTGGAAATAGTGAAGCGCTTGCCGTGCTGGAGCTGGCGACCTTCAGTGAGTTAAACGATCAGCAGTGGTCCTTGCTACATGCCTTGACCTTAGCCATAGCCCCCCGGTTAGAGGTGCTGCTGCGTACTATCCGCACGGAGAAATTACTGGAGCAGACACGCATCCAGGCTGAGACCTTGGTGGTCTCTGAGCAGCAGTTACAGATACGGCGCAGTGAGCTGGAGGCTCAACAACACATATTAAGGGATACGGAGGCTTGGTATCGGGGGATTATTGAATCGGCACCCGATGGCATGCTGGTTGCCGATGAGCATGGCGGGGTTATTTTGGCCAACCCTCACATCGATAGCATGTTTGGATATGGCGCGGGTGGTGCGCTTGGGGTGCGATTGGATAAGTTGCTGCCTGCATTGGGGCCCAGCCAGTTCTGTGTTTTGACACAGGGGCATTTCACTTGGGGTCCGGCCAAACAGATAGATTCGTTATCGGGACGCAAGCTAGATGGGAGTGAGTTTCCTGTCGAGGTGGGCTTGGCCAGATTGCCCGATCTGGGGGGACGAGGGCGCTGCATCTGTGTTTCGGTGCGAGACATCACCCAGCGCAAACGAGATGAAGCCGCGTTGGCTGCACTTGAGGAGCGCAGCCGTCTTATTCTGCGTTCGGTAGAAGATGGCATAGTGGGAGTAGATCCTGACGGATACATCAGCTTTGTAAATCCGGCGGTACTCAACATGCTGGGCTATGCAGAGGCCGAGTTAATTGGTGAGGTGATACATGATCGATTGCACTATGCCTATCCGGATGGCCGCCCTCTTCCGCTGGAGGAGTGCGTTATCTCACGCTGTGCGCACGATGGTGTGTCCCGTAAGGTGGACAATGAGGTGCTGTGGTGCAAGGACGGTCGCTCGTTGCCCGTGGAATATACGATAGCCCCGGTTTACAAGGCCGAGCAGATAGTGGGCGCTGTCATTGTATTTCAGGATATTACAGAGCGCCGTCAGGCCGAAGCAGCCATGCGCAAGGCTAAAGAGATGGCGGAAGAGGCGACACGCCTGAAGTCCGATTTTCTGGCCAACATGAGTCACGAGATCCGGACACCCATGAATGCCATTATCGGCATGTCGCATCTGGCTCTTCAAACCGATTTGGACCGTCAACAACGCAACTATATCGAGAAGGTGAACAAGGCTGCGGTTAATTTATTGGGCATTATCAATGACATCCTCGACTTTTCAAAAATCGAGGCGGGTAAGCTGACCATGGAGCAGATAGAGTTTCGATTGGAAGATGTCATGGATCATCTTGCCAGCATGGTAGGGCTCAAGGCGGAGGAGAAGGGGGTCGAGTTGCTCTATGCCGCTGCGCCAGATCTCCCGACTGCCCTGATTGGTGACCCATTACGTCTGGGTCAGGTGTTGATCAATCTGGGAAATAATGCCGTTAAGTTTACCGAGCAGGGTGAGATAGTCATAGGCGTTGAGGTGGTACAACAGAGCAATGAGGGCACAGAGTTGCACTTTTGGGTCAAGGATAGCGGCATAGGTATGACCCCAGAGCAATGCAGCAAGTTGTTTGACTCCTTTAGCCAGGCCGATGCCTCTACTACTCGCAAGTATGGTGGCACAGGGCTGGGTCTGGCTATCTCGAAGCGGTTGGTGGAGCTGATGCATGGTTCTATCTGGTTTGAGTCGGAAGCAGGAAAGGGCTCCACTTTCCATTTTCGAGCCTGTTTTGGTTTACAGCAGGAAGCTATGCCGCGGCGTATGCTAAGGGCGGACGAACTCACGGGTGTTCGCTTGCTGGTGGTCGATGATAACGCCTCTGCCCGAGAGATCCTCTCGACCATGGCCCGTGATTTCGGCCTGGAGGTTGCGGTGGCCAACAATGGTGAAGAGGCATTGCAGCTGATCGGTGAGACTCAACAGCAGGGAGAAGCTTACGATCTGATCCTGATGGATTGGAAAATGCCCAAGATGGATGGCATCACCTGTGCCCGTAAGTTACAACAAGCCCACCCCTCTGATGCTCCAGCCGTCGTCATGGTCACCGCCTATGGGCGGGAAGATGCGCTGGGTTTGGCCTCAGATCAGGGGGTGGCGCTCAAGGCTGTGTTGACAAAGCCCGTCACGGCATCAACCTTGCTGGAGGCGATCAGCGAAGCCTTGGGCAGGGAGTGTTCGACTAAAACCCATCAGCGCGTCAGGGGGGATCTACTGACGCACTACATAGAGCAGCTAGCTGGCAGTCGTGTTCTTCTGGTCGAGGATAATGAGATGAATCAGGAGCTGGCTCAGGAGTTATTGAGCCACGCTGGAATGACGGTTGTGGTGGCCAACCAGGGTCAGGAGGCACTGGATATCTTGGCTCAAGATCAGGCATTCGATGGTATCTTGATGGATTGTCAGATGCCGGTCATGGATGGCTATACTGCGACTCAGCTTATCCGTCAGCAGCCTGGTTTGTGCGACTTACCCATCATAGCCATGACGGCAAATGCTATGGCAGGGGAGAGGGATAAAGTGCTAGAGGTTGGCATGAACGATCATATTGCCAAGCCTCTGGATGTTAACCAAATGTTTGCCACCCTGGCCCAGTGGATCAAACCTGCCGCAGTGCGAGATAACGCCGTTCAACCTCGCGCAGACCTGCCTCCTTCATCACAGGGTGAGGCGCTGCCTCAGTTGCCTGGGATCAATAGCGCGGTGGGGTTGACGATAACCATGGGTAATCACACGTTATACCGCCGTTTGCTGCGTAAATTTGCCGCGAGTCAAGCCGACTTTGCCGCTCGGTTCACCGCAGCACTGCGTGCTGGTGATCCGGCTACGGCCATGCGCTGTGCCCATACCTTGAAAGGTCTGGCTGGTAACATAGGGGCCCAGGCTGTTCAAGACGCAGCCGGAGAGCTGGAGCTGGCTTGTAAACAGGGATTCTCAGCGGATGTCATTCAGCAAGGGCTGGAAAAAACCGTGTCACTATTGACGCCTCTTCTGGAGGGGTTGGCGCAGCTCGGCAGGGATGCCGAATCGGGCGAAAATAGCATTGATAGGGAAAAACTGCTGCCCCTGTTCGAACAATTAGCCGAGCAGCTGGTTAGTCTCGATCCGGAGGCCGCGGAGACGGCACAAGTCATAGCGGGGTTGATGCCGGGGGGAGAGTCAGCGAAGCATGTCCGCTCTTTGATAGACGCAGTTTCAAATTACAGCTTTGAGGAGGCGCAGCGGATCCTGCAGGAGCTGCATGCTGTTTTAGCCGCAGGGGAGGATTAGGCTGCTCTTAGGCAAGTGCTCTTAGGCAAGAGGAGGTAATAATAAAAAGGAGCTTGCGCTCCTTTTTATTTACGGTACCACATTGGGTGCCACAATCGAGTTAAGCCAGGCGGCTGCCCCAAAGATCGTATTCATCTGAGTGTTCAATGCGCACGCGAACCAGATCACCTGGCTTCAGGTTGGTCTCGCCATTGAGATAGATGACACCATCTATCTCAGGTGCATCGCCAGGTGTACGGCCAATCGCGCCTTCTGCATCGACCTCATCGATCAGCACCCAGCATTCACTACCAACCTTTTCGGCCAGCTTTTCAGTGGAGATGCGCTGTTGCAACTCCATAAAGCGCACAAAGCGCTCTTCCTTTATCTCTTCTGGTACCTGGTCTGGCAACTCGTTCGCCTTGGCTCCATCTACCGGGCTGTATTTGAAGCAGCCGACTCTATCCAGACGAGCTTTCTCCAGGAACTCCAGCAGCATCTGAAAATCCTCTTCGGTCTCACCGGGGAAGCCGACAATAAAGGTCGAACGCAGGGTGATCTCCGGGCAAATAGCACGCCAGGCTTGGATCCGCTCCAGGGTACGCTCCACAGAACCAGGCCGTTTCATCAGCTTGAGAATGCGTGGACTGGCATGTTGCAGGGGAATATCCAGATAGGGGAGTATCTTCCCATCACGCATCAGGGGGATCAGCTCATCCACATGCGGGTAAGGATAGACATAGTGCAACCGGATCCAGAGACCAAGCTTTGCCAACTCTTCACACAGTGCCTTCATGTGTGTCTTGACTGGCATTCCGTCGTAGAAGCCGGTTCTGTGTTTCAGATCGGCGCCATAGGCCGAGGTATCTTGCGAGATAACCAGCAGCTCTTTAACCCCGGACTCCTTCAATCGCTTAGCCTCGGCCAGTACCTCACCGACAGGGCGGCTCTCCAGATCACCACGTAGCGAGGGAATGATACAGAAGGTGCAGCGATGATCGCATCCTTCTGAGATCTTCAGATAGGCATAGTGACGGGGGGTGAGCTTTACGCCGTGGGCCGGCACCAGACTCTGGAAGGGGTTGTGTTCAGGTTTTGGCGCATAGGTGTGAACATGCTCTAGCACCTGTTCGTAGGCGTGGGGCCCAGTGATCTCGAGAACCTTGGGGTGGATGGCGCGGATCTGATCTTCTTTGGCTCCCAGGCAACCCGTGACAATGACCTTGCCATTTTCTGCCAGCGCCTCACCGATAGCCTCTAACGACTCCTGTACCGCGCTATCAATAAAACCACAGGTGTTGACGATGACCAATTCGGCATCATCGTAACGATTGACGACATCGTAGCCTTCGGTGCGTAGCTGAGTCAGGATCCGTTCAGAATCGACCAGATTTTTGGGGCAACCCAGAGAAACGAAGCCGACTCTGGGTGAGGAGTGGGTATTAGACATGATGGCAATTGCTCTGCTGGTAAGGGCCACAAGTGACCGATAATGGCGCGGGATTTTACATCAAAAGTGCATTATAGCCATATATACCTTGCATGGCGGTAGTGTTTGCAGCTGTGGTTGCGTGGCCCTATTGCTTCGGGGGCAGAGATCATCACTATTGATGGTGTGATTCCCCAAGGAGAGTTAGGCAATGGATTATAATAATAGGGTAGCCGCAACCCCTGGCTGGTGAGGCAGCTCACCAATATGGCAAGGTTCTCCTGGGCTGCAGCTCTAACCAGGGTTTGATGCAGGGGGTAAGAGATGAAGCAACTCACACTGATCCGGCATGCCAAATCCAGCTGGAAAGTTATGGATCTTGAAGATAGCTGGCGACCCTTAGCGGCTCGCGGCTATTTGCAACTGCGGGCCTTGGTGCCGCACCTGCCGGCTTCGGCATTGTGGCTGGTTTCCCCTGCAGTACGCACCTATGCAACAGCTCATGTGCTAAGGCGCATGGCGGGTCTACCCATGACTGGGCTGATATTGGATGAGCGATTATATGAAAGTAGTGGTAAAGGGTTGCTCTCATTGCTAGCAACGCTGAGTGAACAGGATAACCAGGTGTTGATGGTGGCTCATAGCCCCGGGCTCGATGAGCTGGTTGGGCTGTTATGTCCGAGTGAATCGGTACGATTCACCACTGGTAATCTGGTTTCGCTTGAATTGGATATCGCGTCTTGGGCTGAGTGCCGAATTGGATGCGGACGTCTGCAGCTACACCTGGTTCCAGCAAGCTGAGGTAGTGGGTTATGGGCAGACGAGAGTGTTTGCCGCTCTGTCTGTCCATATATACGAGTGCTCTGTTTGAGTTAGTAATCGAATAAGTTCAAATTGCCGAACCTGGCAGCAACAAAGTAAAGCGCGCGCCACCAAGTGCTGACCCATCTATGGTCAGTTGGCCATTGTAACTGTTCACTATCTCACTGCAGACACTGAGCCCGATGCCTTGGCCACTGGAGTTGTCGGCTCGTACTCCGCGTTGTAGCACTTTACTCTTCATCGCCTCATCAATTCCCGGGCCATCATCTTCAAGCTGGATTACAAGGTGTTTATCCTGCATCCAGACTCCTACACCGATTTCATTGATGGCGAATTTGTGAGCATTGTCCAGCAGATTGCCCAGAAGTTCGAATAGATCATCCTGCTCACCATAGAAGAGGCAGCCATCTTGAGCGGTAAGGTGGATTTGTAGTCGCTTGTGTTGATAGATCTTGGCCATGGTTGCTATCAACTTTTGTACGATCGGAACGGGATCAATCCCAGCTCCGGCCAACAACTGACGTCCAGCTACCGCTCGGCGCAGGTGATATTGGATGATCTGATCCATTTTGCTCACCTGTTCATTCAAGTTGCTCCTGGCTCCGAGAGTCAATTGTTCCTCAGCCATAGTGGCTTGAATAAGCGCCAAGCGTGTTTTGAGACTATGAGCGAGATCATTCATCGTATTTTGATAACGCTCTTTTTGGTTGCGTTCATTTTCCAGTAATTGGTTCAGGGAGGCGGTCAGAGGCTGAAGTTCTGTTTCGTATTCATTCTCAAGTAGCAATTGTTCCTGATTGCGGATGGATTCCAGTTCGCTTTGCAGCTTGCTCAAAGAGCGAAGACCCCAGCGGGTAGAGATAATAAAGAGTAAAACAACCCCCAGGTAGATGAAAAATGCGCGGCGGATGGCACCATAAAGAAACGCGAGATCCTGGCGTTCGGCATCTGCGGCTGGGGTGAGTAGCATAACCTGGAAGGTAGTTGGTCCCTTTTCACCTGGAAAAAAGCGGGTAAAACGCAAGCTATACACAAAATAATCGAGATCGGGGGCCAGATTGACAAGTCCGAAAAAAAACTCATGGTTACCAACAACCGGGAGTAGCAGTTGGCAAAGAGGCCTCTTACTGTTCGCTAGCTCTGGTTGGGATAAGTCTCGCCACATCTGGGTCCCATTAATGTTACAGATGAGGCCATCTACATCCCGATTATCCCAGTCGATCGCAAGAGATGAAAAGGGGCGTTGTTTGCCGCTCTCTTGGGTTGCAGTTTTGGAGGAAAAAAGCCGCGATAGATCCATCTGCATTTGGTGCTGCAAATCTCGACTCTGATCCGTCTGGTAATAATTATATTCAAGAATGACGAGTAGGATCATGAGGGCCGCGACCACCACCATGCCCGAGAGCAACAATTTGAAATAGAGAGATCGATTCATTGGCATGGCAGTGTAAAGAGATAACCTTGGCGCCGTATGGTCATGATAGGTTGTAACACGCCATCAGGGTCGAGTTTTTTACGCAACCTGCTAACCAATACTTCGAGTGTATTCGGGTCGCCTTCCCCATCATCATAGAGCTGATCCATCAACTGCTGTTTCGACACGACTTGTCCGCTATTACGCATCAGGTACTCGAGAATGCTGTACTCAAAGTGGGTGAGAACCACAGAGAGATTGGCAATGGTCAACTCTTTACGAGACAGATCTAGCGTGAATGGGCCTGCTTGAATGTTGGGGGATATAAATCCTGAGCTGCGACGTACCAAGGCATTAAGTCTGGCCAGAAGCTCATCTTTTTGAAAAGGCTTAACAACATAATCATCAGCCCCCACCTCCAGACCTTCAACCTTCTCTTGCCAATTGCCTCGTGCTGTTAGGATCAAAATGGGGAAAGGTATCTGATGGTTGCGTAATTGCTGGATCAGAGTCAGCCCGTCAATGTCAGGTAGACCAAGATCAATGATGGCAACATCAATAGGATACTCCTCAGCAAAATGCAGCGCTTCTCCTGCGTTGTAGGCGGCGTGTACTTGATGGCCCGCATCCTCTAGCAGTGACTTGAGGTGGTGATTGAGTAGTTGATCGTCTTCGGCGATGAGTATCTTCATTACGATTTCAGCATTCAGTCTTGGCAGAACAGCATTGTGGTCCGGCACTTCGTAAAAAAACAAGTATCATCCTGATTTCTAGTATTTTATTGGTCTTATCACTCCGTTGGTTACAAGCCTGATTTCTCTGGTAGCAGGAAGAGGGGAGCACTTTGCTGGGCATCATATACGAAGCGTGTACAATGTCTGTAACGCTCCAAATTTTAGGTGGCCGTAACCTACGGTAAGTATGACAAAAGCAAGAGCAGAGAATGAATAGTCGCAGAGAAAAAATCGAACTGCATCCGAGTAATCCCCACAGGGAGAGATATGACTTTTCAGCCCTGATGAAAGTCTCCCCCTCGCTGTCACCTTTTGTGCGGCAGTCGCCTTATGGTGGACTGAGTATTGATTTTGCTGATCCGGCAGCAGTTAAGGCACTAAATAAGGCGTTACTTGCTTACTTCTATGGTGTCACATCATGGGATATTCCGGATGGCTATCTTTGCCCGCCGATCCCGGGCCGAGCGGATTACCTATTCTATCTGGCGGATCTACTTGCTGGTGTCAACCATGGGAAGATCCCTCTGGGAGAAAAGATACGGGTACTGGATATAGGCGTCGGTGCAAATTGTATTTATCCCATTATTGGCCATCGTACTTTTGGTTGGCAATTTGTTGGTGCTGATATAGATCCTGCTTCGTTGACTTCGGCCCAGTTGATTGTTGCCAACAATTCAGTGCTGGCTGGGAGAATAGAGTGTCGACTACAGTCGGACCCGAGCCACTTTTTTGCAGGGATAATCCAGCCGGGCGATCTATTTGACCTGACCCTGTGTAATCCTCCTTTCCATGCTTCCGCCTCTGATGCAGCTGCAGGCAGCCTACGTAAGCTGCGCAAACTTAACGCGAAGAAGGAGCGAAGTGTACAGTCCGCCAACCTGGATAAGGTGGTCTTGAACTTCGGCGGACAGCAAGGTGAACTCTGGTGTCAGGGGGGAGAGGTCGCGTTTGTCTGCAACATGATCAAAGAGAGCCAGCACTTTGCACGGCAATGTTGTTGGTTTAGCTCGCTTGTTTCAAAAAAAGAGAATTTGCCAGCCATCTATCGGATGCTTAAGCAGCTAAATGCATCACAAGTGAAGACCTTTGATATGGCACAGGGTCAGAAGGTAAGTCGTATGGTCGCATGGTCTTTTCTTACCGAACAACAAATTGCGGATTGGCGTAAGTATCGTTGGCGTGGGTGATAATTTATCTCTGACTAAAAATGGAGCGCTTCACGATAGCTCTGTTTGATCATAAGCGACAATCCTGGTTGATTACTGAACAGTCGGCTGTTTTCTCGGAGTTTTCGTTTGACGAGCCAGAATATTCAAGTATAGTGCAGCACATCGGACGCGGGGTGGAGCAGCATGGTAGCTCGTCGGGCTCATAACCCGAAGGTCGTAGGTTCAAATCCTGCCCCCGCAACCAAATTAGAACCCCAGCATATTGCTGGGGTTTTGCTTTTTGTCTTTAAAAATTTAAACGGTCACTCCTTCTTCTCCTTCGAATTAAACAGTCTCATTATGCGATGCGACTGTGATAAGAGAACATACGCTGGCACGCGTGAACCTCTACCTTGGGCTCCTCCCAGCCATTCTTGGCTTAGCGCAACCTTATCGCTGTGTGAGTTAGCGGCTATTCGGAATAGCCAATTAACCGTGTCATTGGCTGGCATATATGCGATTACATAAGGGAGGCAACGTTTTTATGCATAACTTATATAGCAGAGAACGATCGTCAGACGAGCGTGCGGCCTATACTTGAGTCCTGAGCAGAAAACCGTGCTGGCGCTAAATGAGGCCGAATTAAACACTGCTAACGATCGGCTCATAGGTGTGATTGGCTAAAATGGCAGCATGGCGGTGGATTACTGAGCGGTTGGGCGGCTTTTGTTAAAAATTGCTTGTTGAGTGGCGAATTCTTCCTATAATGCGACCCCACAGACACGGCGGAACAGCCAACTGACTGGAATAAGCCAAAGGCCAGGCGCCTACGGATGCTCTTTAACAATCAAATCAAGCAATCTGTGTGGGCACTCACAGGAATTGGATGTCAAAAAAATTGATATTCGATGACTGAAGAAGTGACCAAGCGAATCGAAAGATTCAGCAACAGTTAATTCAGAATTCATTGAGCT
>JBOFBS010000122.1:0-1742 GCA_051645725.1 Aeromonadaceae bacterium
CTGCTGGCCGTTCGGGAAGTGTCCCAGCTCGGGCTCCGGCACATAGGCCCGCACCCAGACGGGTTCGGTCAGCGACAGGGTAAAGGCGCTGCTGCCGCTTTGCACCATCTCGCCCACCTCGATGGCGCGGGTGAGCAAGATGCCGTCTGCAGGGGCGATAAGGGTGGCGTCCTCCAGGGCGAGTCGGGCGGCGGCCAGGTTGGCTTTGGCTTGCGCCAGATTGGCATCGGCTTCGGCCATCTCCTCGGCCCGGTAGCCTGAACTCATCTTCTGCAGATCCGCCTCGGCCACCCGTAACTGGGCGGCGGCCTGATCCCGTTGTGAGAGGGCGGCATCCAGGGCGCTCTGGGTGGTCGCGCCCTGGGGCCTCAAGGAGTGCTGGCGCTTGAGCTGCCGCTCGGCCTCGGTGAGGGCGGCGCGGGCGGCCACGACGCGGGAGGCGGCCTGGTTCTGATCTTCGGCGCGATACCCCTGATGCAACAGGCTACTTCGCGCGCTCAAGGCCGCCACGCTGGCCTCGGCGGCATGCAAACTGTTTTCCAGTGGTGCCTTGTCGAGCTGGGCCAGCACCATGCC
Organism: Aeromonadaceae bacterium; assembly: GCA_051645725.1. Classification (GTDB taxonomy): domain Bacteria; phylum Pseudomonadota; class Gammaproteobacteria; order Enterobacterales; family Aeromonadaceae; genus Pseudaeromonas. The sequence goes on from JBOFBS010000122.1 coordinate 577, forward strand.
AGACTTGATCGTATCTCCTTCATCCACGGCAATCTGGCTCACCCGGCCACCCACGCGAAAGGAGAGGGTCGCCTCGCGGATATCCACGTTGCCATAGACTGGGCTGGCCCCCTCTTCGGCTTCGCCATGAATGCGGACGGTCAGATAGAGGATGCCGGAGAGGAGCGCGGCCCCCACCAGCAGGGGGAAGAGAACACGCTTATTCATGATTTTTCCTTGGGATGCGAATACCTGTGAGGAGCCAGCGCAAACGTTGCCGTGCGGCGTCAGCGTCAGCCATCTGGGCGATAAGGGGGGCGGCGGCCTCCGGCAGCCAGTCACAGTGCTGCAGGGGCCCCTTGGCCAGCAGCACGGGCATGCCCAGCCCCATCATGATAAAGAGCAGCAGGTGGCGCGGATCCTCGGCCACTATGTCACCCTGAGCTTGGGCTTCACTGATGAGATCCATCAGCAGTTTGGGATGACGCCAGGGCATCTTCAGGGCAAATCGCTGGGCAGCAGGCTCGCCAGCCAGGGTGTCGGAGAGCAGTTGACTGGCCATGGGGGCATTCTCTGTCACTAGCGTGACCATCTGCTCCAGCACGGCCTCGAGGCGGCCATAGGCCGTGTCGGCGCTGTGGTCATGGGTGACCTGTGACAGGGTGTCAAACAGGGGGGCATACCAGAGCTCCACCAGTTCATCGAGAAACTGCTCCCGGTTACCGAAGTGATAGACAAAACTGCCCAGATTGACCCCAGCACTGGCCGCCAGCTCCCGCACCTTGATACCGCGCAACCCCTTCTCGCGGCATAGGGCCAAACCCTGCTCCAGCAGCAGCTGTCGTGTCGGATTCTGTGTCTTCATAAGCGTCATTTATACAGGTGTATAGATTGAGCTTATACGCGCGTATAAAAAGATCAAGTGGCAAGTTTTTGACCTGATCCGGGAGGAGCGGTTCAGAGTCATAAAGGACACCCAAATTGGAGTTGTGAAGGACACCCAAATCGTCGAAAAGGACACCCTGGAGTCGTAAAGGACACCCAAATCAAAAGCCGTAAAGGACACCCAAATTGGTAAATGGGAGAGGTTAGGAGAGATGGCTGATGCTTGTCCGCTGGTGAGAGAGCCTCCCTCGCCAACTCGCCGTCAACCCATCCCTGGGGGCTCGATGGCGGCATCCCTGCCG
>JBOFBS010000123.1:0-12374 GCA_051645725.1 Aeromonadaceae bacterium
CTCGACCTCAGATGTGGATATGCAGAAGGTGGAGCAGATCCGGGCCGCGATCGCCGAAGGTCGTCTGGAGCTGGATCTGGATGCCCTGAGTCAGGCCATAGTCGAGCTGCATAGAGCATGAGCCCGGATCCCAAAGCGCGGCTGCGCCAGCTCATCAAGGGCATGCAGCAGGATCAGCAGAGCTATCATCAGTTGCTGCAGCTCCTGCAGCAGCAGCTAGGCTACCTGGGTGCACACGACAGCACGGCACTGGCCAGGTTACAGCCACAACAAGAGGCGTTGATGAACAGCCTGGCCCGCCACGGCAGCGAGCGTTGCCAGTTGTTGGCCAGCTTTGGCCTCTCCGCCGACAACCAGGGGATGACGACCCTGATCCAGCGACTACCCGCCGCGCTTGGAAACCAGATTGCCACTCTCTGGCAGGAGCTGCATCAACAGCTCACCGCATGCCAGCAGCAAAACGCCATCAATGGCCGCCTGCTCGCCGGGCAGATGGAGCTGTTGCGAACCCTGCTGCAACAACCCGATGCCTACCAGGCATATGCGGGGGCGAACTGAATTGGGCGGCTCAACGCCGCCGTAGCAGGGCCTGCACACTCAGCTCATCCAGCATTTTCTGCTCGGCTTTGCGCGCCTTCTCCTGAGCCTGGGCTTCCCGCTGGGAAAGGATCTGGCTCAATCCCTGGACCTTGCCAAACTGCTGCCGCAGCAGCGTCTCCTGATGCTGCAGATCCAGGCGCGCCAGGGTTGCCTGTTGACTCTGGTGTGCCAGCAACACCCTCAGCTGTTGCTGCATCCCCTGATGATTCTGCCAATGAAGCGGATGGGGTGGACACCCCTCGGTTACCAGTTGCTCACAGAAGGCGTGCAGGCGCTCCGCTCTTTGCTCTTCGCGATTGAGCACCTGCCGCAAGCGGCTGCGCTCCTCGCCCAGACGCTCCAGATCCTGCTGTTGTAACCCCAAGTAGGACTTTAACAAGTTTGCCTCCCTGACCCAGATGCCTCACATTTCCCTGCAACCCCTTGCCCCGGAACATGGTGGCAAGCCTGACTAGCGCTTCCGAACAGTGGATCACCTACCCCCCTCAGCGCCATCAATGGCACGGTGGAGCCCCCATCTATGGGTTCACCGCGTACCCGCGTCGGCTACCTTGCCCATCTCGCACCATCAGGCGCGGTGAGTTAGCGTAGCAACTGTACCAAGGCGGCGGCGCAACTCTGCAGCTCGGCAGGCTCATGCAACCCCTGTTGCAGATAGCTTGCGATAAAGGGATAGCGCTCCACGGCTTCATCCATCTGGGGATCGGCACCGGGCTGGTATCCCCCCAGAGGGAGCAACTCCTTGACCTGCTGATAACGCCCCCAAAGCTGACGCAGGCGCGTTGCCGTCTGCAACCACTCGGGCGGAACCACCTGTGGCATCACCCGGCTGACCGAGGCACCTATGTCGATGGCGGGGTAGTGTCCCTGCTCGGCCAGCTGGCGTGTCAGCACCACATGACCATCCAGAATGGCCCGGGCGGCATCGGCTACCGGATCCTGCTGATCATCCCCCTCGGCCAAGACGGTATAGATAGCCGTCATGGAGCCCTGGCTGTGCACGCCATTGCCTGCCCGCTCAACCAGCTGAGTCAACATGCTAAAGACGGAGGGAGGATACCCCCGGGTGGCTGGCGGCTCCCCTATGGCCAGGGCTATCTCGCGCTGGGCCTGGGCATAGCGCGTCAGAGAGTCCATCAAGAGCAGCACATCCTGTCCGCGCTCCCGGTAATATTCGGCCAGGCGATGGCAGAGCTGGGCCGCCCGCAAGCGTAGCAGGGGGGATTGATCCGCCGGTGCCGCCACCACTATGGCGCGCCGCCGTCCCTCCTCGCCGAGCGCCTGCTCGATAAACTCACGCACCTCACGCCCACGCTCGCCGATCAGCCCTACTATGACGATCTGAGCTCGTGTGTTGCGGGTCATCATGCCCAGCAACATGCTCTTCCCCACCCCTGAACCGGCGAAGAGCCCCAATCTCTGCCCCTTGCCCGGCGTCAACAGACCATTGATGGCCCGCACCCCCACATCCAGGGGGGAGACTATGGGCTGTCGCGTCAGGGGGTTGGGTGGGGGAGCAAACAACGAGACCAGCTCGCCCCCCTCGGGCAGGGGACGACCATCCAACGGTTGCAACAGGCCATCCACCACTCGCCCCAGCAGGTGATCGCCAATGCGTACTCTCTCCTCTCCTGCCACGGGGCGCACCCTGGCTCCGGCAAACAGGCCACTCATGGGCTCAAGTGGCATAAGGTAGGCGACCTCGCGATCAAAACCGACCACCTCGGCGGCGCGCATCTGACCATCGGCCCCCTGCACCAGACAGCGTTGCCCCATGATGAGGCGACACCCCACCACCTCCAGCGTCAAGCCAGTCACCCGGACCAGCCGACCATAGTGCTGGGTGCGTTCACTCCCGAGCGGGGCCCCCTCTATGGTCGAGCAGGCGAGCGAGAGACGTTGCCGCAACCGTTCACTCATCAAGCCTCACCCTCGCTACCGAGCACGCTGGCCACCTGGGTCAGACACTCGACCAGACGGCTCTCGGTCTGACTCTCCACCACACTCTGGCGGCTCTCAATCCGACAGTCACCCACCCCCAGGGCCGCATCGGCCTCCAGCGGCCAGCCCCCACAGCTGCTGTAACCCAGTGCCTGCAGCCGCTGCCTGTCATCCGGGTTGATGAAGAGGCGTACCCCCTCCTCACCCTCTGGCAGGGTTGAGAGCGCATCCTGCACCAGTTGCAAGATCTGCTGCGGATTGAGCGTCAGCTCGGCATGGATCACCCGGCGCGCCACCTGCGTCACCAGCTCCACCAGCAGGGCGTGCTGCTCGCCCAGGCGTTGACGGCTCAGGCTCTCCAGCTCCTCCCGTAGCCGCTCAAACGGACTCAAGGCTTTCTCAAACAGCGCCCGGCCCTGCCGCTCTCCATCCGCCAATCCCTGTTGCATGCCCTGTTGTAAACCCTGCTCGAAACCCAGCCGTTTGCCCTGCTCTATCCCCTGCTCCTGGCCCACGGCGAATCCCTCGCCAACCCCCTGTTCAAACCCCTGCTCGAACTGTTGCAGATCCTGGAGCGCCTCCTGCCCCGCCTGCAATCTCTGCAGCGGGGGGAAGTGATAATGGCGCACGGCTCCTTGCGGCACGATGAGACGTAACTCCTTTTTCATCTACGCCTCCTCAGCTCAAGACGGGCTCATCGAACAGTTGATACTCGATCTCGCCCTGTTCGACCATCTCTCGCACCAGGCGCATGATCTCGTTGCGCGCATCGTCGACCTTGCGCACCGAAACGGAGCCCTGGCTCTGGATCTGGGTTTCCAGTGCCTGGGCCATGCGCTTGGGCATGGCACTGAGCACCGCCTTGCGCAGGGCCGGCTCGCTCCCCTTGAGGGCAATGGCCAGCACATCGGCCGGCAGCTCCTGGATAAGTGCCTGCAAGGTCGCATCGCTCTGCCGTTTGAGCGTGGTGAAGTCAAACATGTTCTTCTCTATCTCCACCGCCATGGCGTTGTCGTGCAGACGCAGCAGATCCAGCATCTGCGCCTTGTCACCCTGATAACGGTTGAGAATGTCGGCTACCTGCCGAACCCCGTCCACCCGGGCCCCGGCCTGCTCTGCCACATAGGAGAGACAGCGCTCCAGCGTGGTTCGCAACTCATCCAGCACATGCTCACTCACCTCCTTGAGGTTGGCGACCCGCAGCAACAGCTCGTCATGTGCATCGGCAGGCAGGGCATCGAGCACGGCCGATGCGGTATCCGGCGGCAGGAACGCCAGCAGCACGGCCTGCATCTGCGGGTGCTCATGGCGGAAGAAGCGCGCCAGCACCTCGGCGGGAACCCACTGCAAACGCTGCAGATCCTGGCTCATTTCATCCCCATAGATAGAGTCCAGCATGGAGCGTGACAGCTTCTGCCCCAGCGCCAGATCCAGGGTCCGCTCCAGATAATCGCGGGAGGCCCCGCTTATGCCGCTCTGCTCCTTGTAGAGCGAAAAGAATTGCTGCAAGGTCCACCTGGCCTCGTTGGCGCTCACGCCCGAGAGACGGGCCATGCAGTTGGTCAACTTCTGGACCTCATCCCGCGAGAGGCGCTTGAGCACCTTGGAGGCAGCCTCGACCCCCATGCTGAGCAACAGGATGGCCGCCTTCTCCAGGTTGTCTATCTGCACCTCGGCGCTGTTTGTGTTGGAATCAACGTTGCTCATAGCCACCCACCCACTGTCTGATCACTTCGGCCACCCGGACCGTCTCTTTGTCGGCCAGCAGCTGCAGGTGCTTAAGCTGGAGCTCGAGATCCGAGCCCGGTTCGGGCAAACATTCGAGGTCTAGCCCCTCATCGCCCACCAGACGCCCCTCTTCCTGCCCAAGCCCCAGCTGCCCCATCATGTTGCTCACCTCAAAGTCAGACATGCGCATCTGACCCCGAGCGTCGCCCGCCGCCCGGTTAAGCGCCGGTCCCTCCAGGGCCAGCTCAGCCTCACCCGAGAGTGTCTCCTGCTCGGCGGCCTCAGGCTGCTGCATACGCACCAGATGCTTGACCAGGGGGCGGATCCCCATGAAGACCAGCGCCAACCCCAGCAGGCCACCCACCAGATAGCGCAGGGAGTCTTGCCAAATGGGCTGTTCCCACCAGGCTGACTCACTGGGCGCAGCCCCGGCCAGCACCAGAGGATTGAAATCAAAGCTGCTGAAGCTGAAGCGATCACCCCGTTCGGCATTAAAACCCACGGCGTGCTGTACCATCTGCTGCATCTGCGCCAGTTGCTCCTGGCTCCACCCCCCTTTGGGGGCCAGCTGCTGGTTGATCAGCACGGAGACACTCAGCTGTTGCAGACGCCCCTGCTGGTACTGGGTATGCACCAGGGTGCGGCTGTTGTCATATTGCCGGGAAAACTCGTTGCGTTCGGTACGGCTATCATTGCTCTGGCTCTCACTGGCTCGGCTACCCTGCTTGCCGTTATCGGCCGCATTTTTTTTGACCGGCGGCTGGTTAGAGAGTGAGCCCGGTATCCCGAGGGCCAGCGAGTCGATCGTCTTGTCGGCCTTGCCGCTCTCGCTACGCATCACCCCATCGGGATCGATCTTCTCGCGCGTCTCCTCTATGGTGTTGAAATCCATCTCGGCGGCAACCTGGACCCGGAAATTGCCCGCCCCCAGAAGGGGATAGAGCATGTCGCTGGCCCGCTGTTTGATGTACTCCTCCTGTTTGCGCACATACTCCATCTGCTGCACCGAGAGCTTGCCGAATCCTCCCTTGTCACCCAGCTCACTGCTGAGCAGTTGGCCCGCCTGGTCAATGATGGAGACAGCCTCCGGCTTCATGCCGGAGATACTTCCCGCCACCAGATTGGCGATCGCCTCGACCTGGCCCGCCTCCAGGCCACGACCTGGCAGCAGATCCAGCACCACAGAGGCGGTGGGTTTCTCCTCGTCACGTCCGACAAACAGGGTTCTTTTGGGGATGGCCAGATGCACTCGCGCACCACGCACCGCGTCCAGGGCTATGATGGAGCGGGCCAACTCCCCCTCCAGCGCATGCCGATAGTGTGCAGACTCCATGAACTCGCTGGTCCCCAGGCTGGAGGTGCCACTGAGGCTCTCCAGCCCAGCTGGCATGGCGGCGCGCACCCCGCGAGCCGCGAGCGCCATCCGCACCTGGGCCAGCTGGGATTCGGGCACCAGTACCTGCCCCGTCCCCTTATCCAGACGGAACGGCACCTGCTCCTTCTCCAACAGCTCCAGGATATTGGCCGTGTCATACATCTCCTGCTTGCCATAGAGCGGCACATAGTTCTGGCTGGCGGTCCAGAGGATCACCACTATGGTGGCCGCCACAAACGCCGCCAGCAGGGCTATGACCAGCAGGGACTTGTTGTCTCGCGAGAGGCGGCGCCAGTCGCGCCACCAGGCTTCCAGGCGCTCGCGCACCGAGGGCTCGGCCCCCGGCAGGGGGGCCGCATTGACCAATTCACTCATGGCTTATCCTCACAGCGGCATACGCATGATGTCATCCAGGCCGCTCATCAACTTGTTGCGAACCTGCATCAGGGTTGAAAAGCTCAGACTGGCTTTCTGGCTGGCCACCATGGCTCCCACCAGATCGTCACTCTGACCGCTGTCGACCGCCGCCATCAGGGAGGAGGCGATATGTTGTTGCCCATCCACCTGACGTACCGTCTGGGTCAGCAACTGGCCAAAACTGCCGTTGGCATCACTGGCTGGCGCTATGGCCACTTCACTGCTGGCCAACTGCGCCATCTGGTTCATTTTTTGTAGCAACAGGGCCTGGCTCTGCATCGCTTCGATTTTCATGAGTCGCTCCTCTAGATCCGCACCAGTTGTTCAATGTCTATGCCTTGATCGCGCATGGCCGCCAATTTGTAACGCAAGGCCCGGGTAGTCAGCCCCAAGGCTTCGGCGGTACGGGTTCTATGGCCTTCAAAGCGACGCAGCGTCTCCAGCACCACCTGGAATTCGGCCTGGCGCTTGCTGGCGGCCAGGCATCCGGCGGAAGGAACACTTCCCCCCTCGGCTCGCGGTGCCACCCATTCGGCACTGCTGGCAGCGTGAGGCAGCAGCAGATCTATGGGTTGCAGATGCAGGCCACGGGTCAGGATCAGCGCCCGCTGTATGACATTTTCCAACTCACGAACATTACCGGGCCACGCATAGGCCAGCAGCGCCTGACGGGCAGCCGGACTCAACAGGTGATTACCGGAACAGGAGTATTTGCGAATAAAGTGCTCTGCCAGCGGCAGTATGTCATCGCGCCTGTCGCGCAGACTGGGCCAGGCCAGCGGTAACACGTCCAGACGGTAGAAGAGATCCTGACGGAAGCGCCCCTGGGCAACCAGCTCACGCAGATCATGGTTGCTGGCGGCTATGATGCGGACATCCAGGGCTATCTTCTGGTGGCTGCCGATGCGCTCCACTTCCCGCTCCTGCAACACCCGCAACAGCTTGGCCTGCAGGGCCAGGGGCAGCTCGCCTATCTCATCCAGCAGCAGGGTGCCACCATTGGCCAGCTCGAACTTGCCCTCCTGGCTCGCCACGGCGCCGGTAAAGGCACCCCGGGCATGACCAAACAGCGTCGCCTCGAGCATGCTCTCGGGAATGGCGGCGCAGTTGATGGCGATGAAGGGCTTACCGGCACGCGGGGAGACGTCATGGATAAAACGCGCCAGCCGCTCCTTGCCGGTACCGGATTCACCGCCGATCAGGATCGAGGCATTGGTCTGGGCCGCGCGTCTGGCCAGTTGCAGCACCTGACGACTGGCGTGGGAGACGGCCACCAGATCCGGAATGGTCTGATGCAGCCGCATGGCGTGCTGCAGCGCGACCAGCAGTTGGCCGCCGTCAAAGGGCTTGTGCAGGTAGTCTATGGCCCCATGACGCATGGCCTCACCCGCCTCTAACCCCTGGCTGGCATCCACCATCACCAGCACCAGGCTGTGAGGGTACTGCCGCAACATGTTGGCCACAAAGCTGCCTGCCGCCATATCCGGCAGACGGGCATCCAGCAGTACCAGGGTCGGTTCGCAGCGCGCCGCCAGCTCAAAGGCTCCCAGAGCCGAGTGGGTGACGTTCAACACGAAACCGGCCTGCTCCAGCTGCTGGCTCATGGTGCTGTTGATGTAACGGTCGGGATCGACCAGTAACAGAGTGGGAGCGAGCATCAGCACCTCCCCAGAAGAGACAAAGCCCGATAGCCTGTCTGCCTATCCATGTTTGCTAGTTTCATGACTATGATTTCCTCATCACCATATGTGTGAAACCGATTGCTCGGTCGAAATCAAGCCAATAGCAGAGAATCCTCACGGACTCGCAGCCCGAGTGAAGCGCACAGGAGTACGCCCATCCTTGGGATGACGAACATCAACTCACCGCCGAAACGGGGTGATTGCTGACCTGCCTTGGCAACCCCGCTATCGTGACCAGCTCGACTCGAGTGGTGTTAGACCGGAGGCTTTGCGTCCTGCCCTTTCGGGACAGTTTGCCGTTTCATGCAGAAGGCGCACAGGGAGTGCACCTCGACATGGTTTACGTAGAATAGCTGATTTCCGCATAAGAGGAATAGCTGATTCCACGTCTCATCACAAAGATGGCAAACCATGAGTTAACTGCAGGACTCGGCGTACCCGACGGCAACTGTCAGAAAAATTTACAGTTGCCATGACAGGCACGAAATCACCCGTGGTGGCCCCGCTATCCTGACCACAAGCGTGGTGTTAGACCGGAAGCTTTGCGTCCTGAGCTTTCGACTCAGTTTGCCATTTCATGCTGATTTCTAAGAAAAAACATAGTCGCTCGAAGATTCGAAGCTTTCGTTTTGAGTGACTACACTATTGGGCATGAGAATATTCTTATTGAGCTAAAAAACAATTGATTGTCGATACGAACGAATCCATTAATTTCAATTTGTGAAGTACCACGCACTCTGCCCGTGATCTTTTAACCGCTGCCGTTATTTTTTTAACCAAGAGAGCCGATGACCTCGATCTGTAGCTGCTCCGGTATCTCATTATAAGATAGTACTTTGAGTCCCTTGGCGAAGCTGCGGGCATAGCGCGCCAGCAAGGGACGAAGCTGAGGCATCACCACCAGAACGGGAGGGTGACCCAGTTGTTGCAGCTGCTCCTTGACCATGGGCATCTTCTGCTGCAGTTGGGCCAGCAGAGCCGGATCCACCGGAAAGCCATCCAGCTGCACCTTGCCCTGTTGCTGGGCCTGATTCAGGGCGGTGAGCAGCGTCTGCTCCAGCCTGTCATCCAGGGTGAAGGTCGCCAGCAACTGGCGCTCCCCTATCGCCTGGCGCACTATGCTGCGCTTGAGGGCACAACGCACATCAGAAGCCAGCAGTATGGGATCCTTGGTCAACTCGCTGGCATCCAGCAAAGTGGTGGCTATGGTGCGGATATCCAGCAGGCTCACCTGCTCCTTGAGCAGCTGACGAAACACCCTGAGCTGCTGCATGGGAGTCAGTACCGTATTCAGCTCTTCGGCCAACTTAGCCGAGATGGTGGCCAGGTGCGCCGAGAGTTTGCCAACCTCCTCATGGCCAAACAGCTCATCGAGCTGTTCGCGCAATACCTTGGAGAGATGGGTCGCAATCACGGTGGCCGCATCGACCACCGAATAGCCCAGATTCAGGGCTCGGGCCTTGTCATCGATGGCAATCCATACCGCCTCCATGCCGAAGGCCGGATCCTGGGTCAGCTCCCCATCGATCTTGCCGTAGGTCTGACCGCTGTCGATGGCCAGCAGGCGCTGGCAATCAACCTGGCCACTGGCCACCACCACGCCGGCCAGCTTGATCACATAGCGTTCCGGGGCCAGCTGCAGATTGTCCCGCACCCGCACCTCAGGCAGCAGAAAACCCATCTGCTCGGAGAGCGTCTTGCGCACCCCCCGCACCCGGTTGAGCAACTCGGCCCCCTGCTCCTTCTCGGCCAGGGAGACCAGTCGGTAACCCAGCTCAACGGCGACCTGATCCACATGGGGCAGATCCTGCCACTCCAGTCCCTGTGGCTCCTGCTCCTCTCGTTGGCGCACCAGATCTTCCAGGGCCGCCAGCGGGGTGCTGTTCCTGGCCCGCCGCTGCAGGGTCCAACCTGCGTAGGCCAGCACGGCAGCAAAGCTGAGGAAGGCCAGCATGGGCATGCCGGGAACCAGACCCATAATGAGCATGACGGCTGCCGCGGTGAAGATCACCCGGGGTGAGGCCAGCAGTTGGCGTCCCACCTGATCGCTCATCTCCCCCTCATCGTTGATGCGGGTGACTATGATGGCGGCAGCCGTGGACATCAGCAGCGAAGGGATCTGGGCCACCAGGCCATCACCTATGGTGAGCAGGGCATAGAGCTTGAATGCCTCCCCCACGGGCAGGGCGTGCTGGAAGATACCGATAGCCAGACCGCCAACCAGATTGATGACCAGCACCAGGAGCCCGGCAATGGCATCCCCCCGCACGAATTTTGAGGCCCCATCCATGGCACCATAGAAGTCAGCCTCACGAGAGACCTCCTGCCGCCGCAGCTTGGCCTGGTGCTGATCCAGTATGCCGGCATTCAGATCGGCATCGATGGCCATCTGCTTACCGGGCAGGGCATCCAGGGTGAAACGGGCTGAGACCTCGGAGATACGCTCGCCCCCCTTGGTGATCACCACGAAGTTGATGATCATCAGGATGACGAAGACCACCAGCCCCACCACATAGTTGCCCCCTATCACCACTTCACCGAAGGCCTGGATCACCTTACCGGCAGCATCGCCCCCCTCATGACCATTGAGCAGCACCACCCGGGTGGAGGCCACGTTCAGGGAGAGGCGCATCAGGGTGGCGACCAGCAGCACGGTCGGGAAGACAGAGAAATCCAGGGGCCGCTTGGCGGAGACCGAGACCAGGAGCACCAGAACCGCCAACACTATGTTGAAGGTGAAGAGTGCATCCAGCAACCAGGCAGGCAGAGGCAGTATCACCATCGCCAGTATGGCCAACAACAGCAGGGGAATACCGGTATAGGATTGAGTCAATACACGCCAGTTCACGATTTACCTCTCAGGTTGACGCAGCTCGGGGGGGATGTGCAGCGCAGGCAGGGGGGTGGGCTTTCGTCCCCGCCCGGCACGATAGGCCTGCAGCTGCAACACATGGCTCAGGACATAGGCGACAGCCGTGTAGAGACCGGCGGGCACCTCCTGATCAATACGGGTGGAATAGTAAATGGCCCGGGTCAACTCCGGCATGGAGAGCACCTGGCGTTGATGGGCGGCCGCCACCTCGCGGATCCGCAACGCCATGCTATCGACCCCTTTGGCAATCACATAAGGGGCATTGGCACGTTTTACGTCATATTTGATGGCCACGGCATAGTGCGTCGGGTTCACCAGTATCACATCGGCATGGGGCACCCGCTTCTCCAGCCGCGCCCGGGCAAACATCATCTGCACCTGGCGGATCCGGCGCTTGATCTCCGGGCTCCCCTCACTGTTCTTGTGCTCCTCCTTCACCTCCTGCTTGGTCATGCGCAGTTTCTTGAGCAGAGCCCAACGCTGATAGGGAGCGTCCAGCAGGGCGGGCAGCATCATGACGCACCCCATCACCACAAAGGCGAGCGAGAGGATGTGTAACCCCTGGGCCCACGCCACGCGATCCGGCAGGCGGTTCATGCTCATCAGGGTCAACCAGTTGTGTTCGAGCAACAACGCCAGCGTGGTGCCCAGCAGGCTCACCTTGAGCAGTGACTTGAACAGCTCCATCAGACTCTGGCTGGAGAACATGCGCTTCAGGCCGGTGAAGGGGTTGAGCTTCTCAAACTTGGGAAACAGATTCTTCCACACCAGCAGGAAACCACCTGGCACCAGCGAGAAGCAGATCAGCAGCAGAGCGATCACCAAAAAGAGTGGCAACAGGGTCCAGAACATCAACCAGAGCGCATCCGCCAGATAACGCAGCATCATGGTCGGATCACGCTGCCCCTGCCAGTCGTAACGCAACGGGGCTGTCATCAGGCTGGAAAAGAGCTCGCCAAATTTAGGCACCATCCAGGAGAGGGCCAGCCCCCCAAATAACAGTAGCCCACCCGAACTCAGCTCCCGGGAGCGCGCTATCTGCCCCTCTTCCCGAGCCTTGCGCAGCTTCTGCTCGGAGGGTTGTTCCGTCTTGTCCTGACTGCTCTCGCCACTCATCCCGGGGTCACTCCTCGCAGTGTGGTCAGCACATAATCCACCAGCTGCAGATAACGGTTGGAGACCCCACTCACCGAGAGCAGCAGGGCCAGCAGCCCCAGCAACAGACCCATGGGGAAGCCCAACGAAAAGATGTTCAGAGAGGGGGCCGAACGGTTCATGACGCCAAAGGTCAAATTGACCAGCAGCATGGCCACCACGGCAGGCAGGGTCAGCGTCAATGCGGCCCCCATACTCCAGCCAAACAGGGTCACCACGCTATCCAGATCCAGCGCATAGAGAGAGCTGCCGATGGGCCAGCGCCGAAAACTCTCGACCAGCAGCTCCAGTGTGACCAGATGGCCATTGAGCGCCAGAAACAGCAGGGTACAGAAGATCAGCATCAACTGGCTGACGATGGGGGCGCTATCGCCATGAATGGGATCGTTCATCACCGCCATGCCGAGGCCCATCTGCATGGAGAGGATCTGCCCCGCCATGCTGAGCACCATGAACAGGCACTGGAGACACAGACCGAACAGCAGGCCAAACAGCACCTGCTCCAGCCCCAGCACCAGCGCCCCCAACGAGAAGGGGTCTACCGCCGCCATCTTGGGCATCATGGGGGCAACCAGCAGGCTCAGACAAAATGCAAACAGCAGAC
>JBOFBS010000124.1:0-1837 GCA_051645725.1 Aeromonadaceae bacterium
TGGCGGGGACGGATAGCTATGTTGTGACGGCACCAGCCAGCCAAGAGGTCACCGAGGTGGAGCAGCGTGGGGCAGAAAGCAAAAAGCCTGAACTTGGGTTCAGGCTTTGAGTAATACACCAATCAGATAACCAGATCAGAATGAGGAGGTGTCGGTGAAGAGGCCTACCTTCAGATCGCTGGCGCTGTAGATGGGACGGCCATCCACTTCTACCACACCATCAGCAATCCCCATGATCAGCTTGCGCCAAATCAGACGCTTCATCTGGATTTTATAGGTCACTTTCTTGGCAGTCGGCAGTATCTGACCGGTGAACTTCACTTCACCCACGCCCAGAGCGCGACCCTTGCCCGGGCCACCCTTCCAGCCCAGGAAGAAACCGACCAACTGCCACATGGCATCCAGTCCCAGACAGCCCGGCATCACGGGGTCACCCGGGAAGTGGCAATCGAAGAACCACAAATCGGGGGTAATATCCAGCTCGGCGATGATTTCGCCCTTGTCGAACAGACCGCCTTCAGCACTGATCTTGACGATGCGATCCATCATCAACATGTTTGGTGCGGGCAACTGGCTGTTACCTGGGCCAAACAGTTCGCCACGGCTGCAGGCTAACAGCTCTTCACGGCTGAAAGCATTCTTCCCCTGTTCATATAGAGAGGGAAGCTCGACTACGGAGTTGTTATCCAACACGCTTGTTATCCTATGTCATGTAATGTTTTTTAGCTGGACCCAATTTAGCGAACAGGTGTTCGCTAAACAACTCCGATCACTTGCCCCAAACGTCCAAAGAGTGATCTGAATAGCCCCTTTGAGTGAGTCGACCCATTTAATTCATCCAACCTTTCACGGATCCGCCCAAACAGAGTCTGCTCGTCATCTATGTCACCCGCTTTACAGCCGGTGAGTAACTCTATGGCTTCCTCAACGTGCGCCACCGGATAGATATGGAATTGCCCCTCGCGAACCGCCTCTATCACCTCATCGGAGAGGATGAGTTGCAGCTGATTGGTCGCCGGTATGATGACCCCCTGCTTGCCGGTCAAGCCATGAATGTTGCAGATGCGAAAGAAGCCTTCGATCTTCTCGTTGAGCCCGCCAACGGGCTGCACATTGCCAAACTGATCCACGGCACCTGTGACCGCAAAGTGCTGGAATATGGGTTGCTGGGCCAACGCAGAGAGCAGGGCACACAGGCCGGTGAGGGAGGCGCTGTCACCATCGATTTCGTGGTATGACTGCTCAAAGACCAGATTGGCCGAGAGGGGGGAGGGATTCTCGGCCCCAAACTGGGTAGAGAGATAGCCGTGGATGATCATCATGGCCTTGGCATGAATATGACCCGCCAGTTCGGCCTTGCGCTCTATGTCGGCCACATCGCCATCCCCCAGATGTACTGTGGCGGTCAGGCGTACCGGCTCACCAAAGTCATAGGGGTGGCCCATGATCTCGATGACGGAGAGGCCATTGATCTGACCCACCACCTCACCGTCTGTCTGCAGCAACACCTGACCATCCACCACACCCTGATCCGATTGCTCCACCACATAATTGAGGCGGTACTCCTGTTCGGCCAGGGCGGCATTGACCTCGGCCTTGCCTATTATCTCGCGCTGCTCTTCACGGGCTATGCTGTCAGCCAGTCGCATCAGGGCACCAATCTGGGTCTCGGCTATGGCGAGGATCTGCTGGTGTTCACACAGACGGCAGGCAAAGCGGCAGAGGGCATAGATGGCCTCTTCATCAAAATCCAGCAATTTTTCCCGCTGACGGATGCCGCTCAACAGACCGAGGAAGAGCTCAAACCCCTCTTCCAGGGGGAGTTCCGAGACCAGAT
>JBOFBS010000125.1:0-7134 GCA_051645725.1 Aeromonadaceae bacterium
TCGCAGGGTCGTAAAGGCCCTGGCGCTGGGGTACCGCCGATTCCATCACGCTTGAATCCTCTCAATCTATCTCGGGTCCATCCGCAGAGAAAAAAAGCTGGCATCTACCAGCTTGGCTGTCACTCTGAGGGCTTGTAACCCGCGAATATACTGTGATTTCCGCCCCAATTCAAGGCAACACGCATTGGGGCGACTCTGGTCAACATTCCGTAAAATTCATTTTAAAACAATGTGTTATGTTAGATTCGCCAAATTAGTGCGAATTGCATCATTTCTGTTCAACATTGGCTCTGGATTTATCCTCGCCAATAACCGCCAAGCGTAGCAAAAGCCGATAGCAAGACACGGGAGACTGCTCACTAAAAGTTTAATGAATAGTTAAAAAACAGAGTTTTACTCTATTTAAACAACTAAAGACAGTAGCAACGGCAATGAAAAAAACGATGGAAGCGAGGTTTTATCGTAATATTCGATACCTATGACCCCGAAAGATGGATGGTTTTTGAATCAATTGGCGTTACCAATGCAACGGGCACGGCCGTCGCGCGCCTGAATAATAGTGGTGAGCCCTACCCGGTAGGGCTATGGTACAACTAACGAGGAGTTTTCCGTACGGGTCTCACTTAACGCACTTTTGCCACTCAGCTCTGCCTGCCACTGTTGAACACCTTCGGCAATAGTCAGTGGCTTACCATGTCGCCATCCCTGCTGTTGCACGACACCATGTTGTAGCAACCACTCTACCTGACTCTCCTCTTCAACCCCTTCGGCAATGATCTCTAACCCCAACTTATGAGCCAGTTTCACTATCGCCTCCAGAATGGGGGCATGAGGCGACTCAGTATCTAATGCGGCCACAAAGCAACGGTCCGCCTTGAGTATGTCCAGGGGCATACGTTGTAAATAGGCCAGGCTGCTATAGCCTGTACCAAAATCATCGACGGCCAGGCGAATGCCCAACGACCTTAACCGCTGCAGCGCCGAACTGATCTGTTGATTGTCCAAGTCCACTCTCTCACCTTCGGTGATCTCGTATACCAGATGTGGAATGCGCAGCTTCCAATGTGCCGAATCACGCATGAAACTCGCATCCATCAGATGCTGGCTGCAGATATTGAAGGAGACCTTCAACCTTGGCTGAAGGAGTAATAGCGGAGCCAAGGCACTACACGCCTGCTCTATCTGCTTTTTTGTCATCGCGACCAGGACACCCATCTGCTCGGCCATGGAGATAAAGTGCAAGGGCCCTATGACGCCCTCCGCTGTCCGCCAGCGCATCAAGACTTCAAACCCCAGCAATTCGCCACTCTCACCATTCCGGATCGGTTGGTAGACGTTGAAAAACTCACCCCGCTTCAAGGCCATTCGCAGTGTCCGCCCAGGGTGCGAATCAAAACGGAGCCACCAGCCATGAGCAAAATAGAGCCCACCCCATATTAGTAAGAAGAAAGCTAATACAAACCCGAGCCAACTCATGGGCAGCAGACCCATTTGATAGCGATTAGCAACATAAACCAGACTGACGGCAGGAGAGTGAAGCAGCGGAATGGCCTGAACCCAATAACCATCGATCAACTTGGAAACATAATGGCTGACCGGCGTTTGAAACAACTGACTATGAACCATGGGCGAGAGGGGTTGCCTGGGCTCCAGTTGCAGCGGAGTGCCATCCTGGCTGGAGACCAGGGCCATATAGCCATCTATGGCGGGTAATTTACGTTGGGAGAGCACAGAGCTGAGGATCTGGACAGGCACCATGGCCACAACATGTCCCCCGCCAGGGATGGCCCGATAGATATAGAAGACTGAGCTGCCGTTACTACTGTATGGTTCGGGCCGGGTCATCCTGATCCCGTCACCGCTGGTGAAGTGGTGGTTATCGAACTTCTGCAGCTTCTGCAGGGCGGAACCACATTGCCGCTGGCCATGAACCGTCAGAAAGAAAATGTCCACCACATAGGGGCTCTCAATGAGCGCCTTACGCTGGAGATTAAAGGCCTCTTTACCACAGGGGTCGGATGATTGTGTCAGACGCTGCAATGCACTATCCAGGCGATATATCTTGTCATCAACATAGTGAGCGACGAGCCCCAACTGCTGACCCCAACTCGCCTCATTTTTCGCCATGTAGCTATTTCGCAGCAGCAAAATCAGCAAAACCGTCAACAACAAGGCCATGAGCAGCGAATAAAATGAAACGGAAGCGCGACTGCGCAAACGCACGGATAACGGCATAAAACATCCTGTATTGAATCCATACGGAGCACATAGAGAATGCTCGATAATGCTCGTCAAGTGAAGGAATTCTTAGTTCATTCTGTTCGGAATTTTATTCCTTATGACAAGTACACTGACCGAACCATGCCCAAATAGATAGCCACTATGTCATGAGAGCATGCCAATAATCGCAACGTGAGACGGCGGCTGCTAGCCAGCGACAGAGAGTGTTATGATAGGCAGTAACGTTTCTAATCATGAACATTAAGTGAGAACAGCATGAAGGTAGGCATCATTGGCGCCATGGATCAGGAAGTCGCTCTGCTGCGTACGCAGATGAGCAATGTGGAAACCCTGAGTCTGGCCGGGTGTGAATTCTATAGCGGCACCCTGGCAGGCCAAGCTGTGGTGCTGACCCGCTCAGGCATAGGCAAAGTCGCGGCCAGCATAGCAACCACCCTGCTGCTGGAGCGTTTTGCCCCGGATTGCGTCATCAACACGGGTTCAGCGGGCGGCTTTGATCCTGAGCTGCATATAGGTGATGTGGTCATCTCCAACGAGGTGCGCCATCACGATGTGGATGTCACCGCATTCGGTTACGAGATAGGTCAGGTGCCACGCATGCCTGCCGCCTTTATTGCTGACTCAAAGTTAAAGACGCTTGCCCAGGCGGCGGTCGCCGAACTGCATGAGGGGATACAGTGTAAAGAGGGGCTCATCTGCACCGGCGATCAATTCATGTGCGATCCAGCCCGCATCGCCAAGGCCCGCGCCGACTTCCCGACCATGGCCGCCGTTGAGATGGAGGGCGCCGCCATTGCCCAGGTATGCCATCAGTTTGGAGTCCCCTTTGTCATCACCCGCTCCCTCTCCGACATAGCAGGAAAGGAGTCCCCTGAATCCTTTGATGCCTATCTGGAAACCGCCTCCCGTCACTCTTCCGCCATGGTCATCGCCATGCTCAACCGGATGTGACCGTGGATAGCACCCTGCTGTGGCGCATTGCCGAGTATCCCGCCACTCTGCTGGCCGTAGCGCTGCTGCTGGAGTGGCTACTCCCCCTGCCTCTGGCCATACGCCCCTCCTCCCTGGTCCCCCTGCTGGAGCGACTCTGTCGCAAGGTTAACCGCAGGGGGGCGGCCGTGAGTCAACAGTGGCTGGCGGGCGTCATGACCCCACTCGTGGTCCTGCTGCCCGCCCTGCTCGCCACCTGGGCACTGCGCAATCTGTCGCTCTACCCCCCGGCCTTCGATCTTCTGTTGCTGCTCTGGCTGCTGGAATCTCGCCCCCTCAAGAGTGAGTCACTGAGCATCAGCCAGCTGCTGCGCGCCGATAAGCTCACTATGGCCCGACTGCAGTTGGCGCGCTGGACCCGGCGTGAGACCCACACCCTCAGCGCCATGGGCACCATGAAAGCGACAACCGAGATGCTGGTACTCCGGCTACTGGGACAGTGGTTGGCGGTAGCCTTCTGGTATCTGCTGGCAGGGATAGGCGGCGCCTTGATCTGTCGTTTGCTGCAACTGATGAGCCAGGCCTTCAGCCCCAAACTACCCGCCAACCAGCTATTTGGCGAACCCGTCAGTCGTCTCTATGGGGCCGCTCTGCTGCTTCCTGGTACCTTCTTCGCCATCTTGCTGGGGTTATTCCCCGGTGGTGGCCGCGCACTACGCAGTCTCTTTACCCAGGCGAAACATTGGCCCTGTGTCGGCAGCGGTGCCCTGCTGGCCGCCACGGCAGGCAGCCTCAACATACAGCTGGGTGGGCCTCGCATCTACGGCCAGAGCAAGGTACGGCTGCCGCGCCTGGGGGGGAGTCAGGAGCCCGGCGTATCCAGCCTGGAGCAGGCTCGCCGCCGGCTCACCCGCCTGGGCTGGCTCTTGTTGCTCCTGGCTCTGGGGTTTGAACTCATGGTGCTGCATGCAAGCTCGCTACTCTAACCACACTCTCTGGCTTGGGCTTGGGCTTGGGCTGGTGCTGAGCCTGGCTAGCCATCTGGTCTGGGCTTTGCCACCTCAACGTATCGTCAGCCTCACTCCTCATCTGACCGAACAGCTTTTTGCCATTGGTGCAGGAGCCCAGGTGGTCGCCACCGATGATGCCAGTGACTGGCCCCAAGAGGCTCGCGCCCTGCCCCATGTCGCCAACTACCAGAGCCTTAACCTGGAGAGTCTGCTGGCCATGAAACCCGATCTGGTGGTGATCTGGAGCGGCTATCCTCGCCAGATGATAGAGACACTGCGCACCTTGCGCCTTCCCCTCCTGGTGATCGACTCCCGCTCGCTCAGCGACTTACCTGACAATTTGCGCCAACTGGGCAAGCAGACGGGCCACCAGGCTCAAGCCGAAGCCGTTGCCCAGCAGACTCAGGAGCGCTTCGAACAACTGCAGCAAACGTACCAGGGACGTAAGGCGGTGCGCCTCTTCTATCAGCTCTGGTTCCCTCCCCTGACCACTGTAGCCAAAGGAAGCTGGATCCAGGAGGCTATCACACTGTGCGGTGGCGAGAATCCCTTTGCCTCGGCCAGCACGGCTTATCCGCAAGTCAACGAAGAGGCCGTTTTAATCAGCGACCCCGAACTCATCATCAGCACCCAGGGAAGCGAAGCCCTGAGCCGCTGGCAACGCTGGCCACAACTGGCTGCCGTTCGTCATCACCAACTGCAGGTGAGCAACCCGGACCGGCTGCACAGGCTTACCCCCAGAACGCTTGATGGCATAGAGGAGTTGTGCCAATTGATTGATCACGCTCGCTAAGCAATCCACTCGCGCCTAGCGGTGGCATCAAGTTCGACTATCCTGAACGAATGGACATTCATCGACAGGTATAGTCATGCGCAACTACTCCATTCAATTCAAGATCGCACTCTTAGCCGGTGGCTGCCTACTCTGCGCCATGCTTTTGCTCTCGGCCCTCTCTTTTATCTCAACTCAGCAGAGTCAGGAGTGGGTTCTGCAACAGACGGGGGAGGAAACTAAAAAGATTGCCGAGCAGTTGCTGCTGGCGCGCACCCAGGCTGAAGCCAAGGCAGCCTATGGCTACCTCAATGAAGCCTATCTTCGAACCCAGCTGCTCGCTCAAGATCTGCAATTTTTACAACACCAGACGCAGGACGATCAGCGCGGCGCCCAACTCCTGCGCCGAGCCATCACTCACAAAAGTGGTGAGGCTCTCGCTTCCGCGCCGAATATCCTGGGCTTGTTCGTAGTGATGCAACCCGATGCCATTGATGGCCGTGATAGTGCCTTTATCGGCACCCCGCTCGAAGAGAGTGGCAGTAATGCCAAGGGACGCCTCGCCTTCTACTGGAGCCGGGATATGAGCGGCCCTCCTACACTTGAGCCCATAGAAGAGGAGGAGCTGGCCGATGCCACTCCCGATGCCTACGGCGTCCCTGCCAACGAATGGGCCAACTGTGCCCTGCGCAGCGGTAAACTCTGTCTCATGCCCCCCTATCTGGACAAGGTGGCCGGCAAAGAGGTGGCCATGACCTCCATAGTCCTGCCCTTGAATAAACCGGCAACAGGCATACTGGGGGTCGATCTTGCTCTGGCACCACTACAAGAGCTGGTGAGTCAGCTGGATGAACAACTTTACCGTGGCCAGGGCAGTGTCCTGCTGCTGAGCCCGGATGGCACGGTCGCCGCCCAAAGCGGCAGTAAACTCAAGCAGGGAGAATCCATCACCCAAGATCCCCTGGCACAAGAGAGCCAACTTCTGAGCTGGCTGGCACAAGGTAAATTACAACAGCGTTGGCAAACGCAGAGTCTGGAGTTGATGGTTCCCATCACCCTGGGACCCAATCAGGATAAATGGACGCTATTGGTGCGCATGCCGGCACAAGCCGTTTTTGCCGCCACCCACACCTTGGGAGAACAATTGGCCCAGCAGTTTGATCGACAGTTGCGAACCCAGCTGTTATGGGGGGCCGGCTTTACCCTGTTAAGCCTACTGATCATCATGCTGGCGGCCCGCCGCATCACACACTCCATTCGCCTCGTTGCCAATCGACTGCAGGAAATAGCCCATGGTGAAGGCGATCTCACCCAACGCATTCACCTGCTGCAGCGCGATGAACTGGGCGTGCTGGCGCACCGCTTCAATGGTTTTCTTGAGCGTCTGCGCACGACCATCAGCGAAGTAGTCGAGACCGCGGCCGGAACCCGGCATGGGGTCACAGAAGCCGCCAACCTGGCCCAACAAACCCGAGCCGTATTACAAGAGCAATCACGGGAGATCGATCTGGTCGCAACCGCCTGCAGTGAGATGCATGCTACGGCAGCCGAAATTGCACAAAGTGCCAAACAGGTCGTACTGGCCACCGACAGTGCCGAGCAGGCGGCTCGCCAGGGTGAAGAGGTGGTGACCCATACCGATGCTGCCATGCAGCAGTTGATGAACCAGATGAGTCAGGCCAAACCCAGGGTCGAGAGTCTGGCCCAGGATAGCGCCAACATAGGCCAGATATTGGCCGTGATCACAGCCATAGCCGACCAGACTAATTTGCTCGCGCTCAATGCCGCCATTGAGGCCGCTCGTGCAGGAGAGCAGGGACGCGGATTTGCCGTGGTGGCGGATGAGGTGCGCGGGCTGGCCCATCGCACCCAGGAGTCCATCGGCAAGATAGAGGAGCTGATCCAGAATCTGCAGCAAGGGACTCAGGAGGTGGTCAATGTCATACTCTCAGGTCATCAGCAGGCCAGCCTGACTCAGGAGCAAGCCCGGGAGTCCGTCGCAGTGCTGGAGCGCATACGCCAGGCGGTGACAACTATTCATGAGATGAACGAGCAGATCTCGCGCTCCATCGCCGAACAGAGCACTGTGAGTGACGAGATCAGCCGCAGTATCTGCAATATCCGCGAAGTCAGCCACACCATCATACAGGGAGCAGACAGTTCGGCTCATCTCTCAGGAGA
>JBOFBS010000126.1:0-4762 GCA_051645725.1 Aeromonadaceae bacterium
GCAGCAAGGCACACAACTTAACCTCAGCATCAACATCAAACTCAATCAGCAGCAGTTGCAGCGAGTCAACCGCGCATTACAGAGCACACTCCAGCAACAGATGTTCTGGGTGAGCAGCAACAAGCCTCTGGATTGGGCCTGGGTCAAAGGCTTGCCCTCAGCCGTCATGGCACAATTCGAGGCGGCCAGCATCAATCTGCACACAGAGGAGTGGAAGGATAAAACGCTACCCCTACTCATCCTGATTGTCCCCATGCTCATCCTGGGTGTCGCTCTGCGCTGGAAACGTCAGACTCTGCGCGACAAGGTCAAAGCGCTGAGCAAAGACATAGGCAAACTTAGCCGCGACACCCATCTGCACACACCCAAGGCCCTGATCTTCACCGGCCTGGAGGTACTGCCTGGGGCCCTGCTCATCATGGCGATGGGTCTGTTGTTCCTCTTCAGTGGCTTGAGTGAACCCAAGGTGATCTGGTTTTTGGCCCTGCGCCTGACCGCAGCCTACATGGCGTTTGCCATGTTGCTGAAGATACTGCGCCCGGGTGGCATGGCAGAAAGCCACTTCAACCAGAGCCCGACCGAGACGGCACGCAAATACCGGGCCCTGAAGTATGTCTGGCGTTCGCTGATCCCGCTCATCATAGTCGCGACACTTGGAGAGCTGGATCCGTCTCGCCTCGCAGATGACGCCATTGGCCAGGTCGTCACCCTGACCATGCTCGCCATCACCCTGTTCCTGGTCTATCCGCTGTTCCGCTCCCGCTCCCATAAGGGCGAGCAAAACGACCTGCTGCAATGGTTCAGTGCCGTCGCCCTCACCCTGGCCCCTATTGCACTTATCGTGCTGACGGTACTGGGTTACTACTATACGGCGCTGAAGCTGACCAACCGCTTCATCGACACCTTCTACCTCTTCATGGCCTGGAGCATCATTCAACAGACTGCTACTCGTGGCCTGGCGGTTGCCGCCCGACGTCTGGCCCACCGCCGGGCCGTGGCTCGCCGCGAGCAGCTCAAACAACAGGAGGACATTGACGCCACCGAGCTTATCGAGGACAAGCCCATGGCCCTCGATGAGATCAACGAGCAGTCCCTGCGTCTGACCAAGATGGTGCTCTTTGTCCTGCTGGCTGGCAGCTTCTACTGGCTCTGGTCTGATCTGGTGGCTGTCCTCTCTTATCTGGACAGCATCACACTGTGGCACACCACAGCAGGGGCGGCAGGCAGTGAAGTGCTGCAACCCGTCAGTTTGCGTGATTTCTTGCTGGCTATCACCTTTGCCGCCGTTGCCTGGTTGCTGACGAAGAACCTGCCCGGTCTACTCGAGGTGCTGGTACTCTCGCGCTTGCAGTTGAGTCAAGGGACCAGCTACACCATCACGACCATGCTCTCCTATGCGATTACCAGTCTGGGGGTGCTGCTGTCACTCTCCACACTAGGCATGACATGGGACAAATTGCAGTGGTTGGTAGCCGCACTCTCCCTGGGGATTGGTTTTGGTCTGCAGGAGATCTTCGCCAACTTTGTATCGGGTCTCATCATCCTCTTCGAACGCCCAGTCCGGATTGGTGATGTGATCACCCTTGGCAACTTCTCTGGCTCGGTCAGCAAGATCCGCATCCGTGCGACAACGGTTACCGACTTTGACCGCAAGGAGATCATTGTTCCCAACAAGATGTTTATCACCACCCAGCTCACCAACTGGTCGCTTTCCGACACCACTACCCGGATCATTCTGCGTATCGGTGTAGCCTATGGCTCGGATCTGGACAAGACCAAGGAGCTACTGCTGCAAGCGGCTTACGAAAACCACAGGGTACTCAAAGACCCAGAGCCTGTAGTCTATTTCTTAAACTTTGGTGCCAGTACACTGGATCATGAAATCCGTCTCTATGTGAAAGAGCTGGGCGATCGCAACCCGGCCATCGATGAGATCAACCGTCGCATCGACAAGCTATTCCGTGAACATGGCATCGAGATCGCCTTCAACCAGGTGGATGTCTATGTCAAGAACATGGCGAATGGCGACGAACTCAAGCTACCGGTCAATCCCGCTGTGATAGCCGGTGCCGCAGGAGCCGGGGCGGTAGGCACCCCCTTGCCACCACCAGTCGTCTGATAAACGGCAGTAAAAAACCCGGCATGATGCCGGGTTTTTCTTTTGCTCCAACCAGCTGCCGTGACGCTCAGATGTTTGCTGCCAATCTCTGCACCTCGGCCAGCCACTTCTGCCGCAACGTGAGCGAGCTACTCTTAACCGGGCCTATGGCATGAATTGCCACAGGCTTGATCCCGCAGAAGTCCAGAATGCAACGTTTGATAATATGATGCCCGGCCAGCTTGTAGACCAAACGGTAATACCAGCCTGGGGTATCCATGGTCACAATCACCTGGGCGCTACGCCCTTTGAGCAACTTATCCCATAACGCCGACTCAGGCTGGCGATACTTGAAGGCAAAGCCGGGGATAAATAAGCGATCAAACATCCCCTTGAGCAGGGCTGGCATGGTCCCCCACCAGGTAGGATAGACAAACACCAGATGGTCGGCCCGAGCTATGGCCGCCTGCAGCTCGAGCAAATCGGGCTCCAGTTGCTGGACCACCTTGTAGCCCTGGCGCAAAATCGGATCAAACTCCATGTTACCCAAGGCATACAAACTGACCTGATGCCCCACCTCGCTAGCGGCCGTCACATAGCCCTGAGCCAAGGCAGCACAGTAGCTTTCGGCATCAGGATGCCCCAGTATCACCACAACGTCTTTTCCCATTACCCTCTCCCCAACACTCAGACTATGGCGCAGCCAACTAACCGCAGATCAGAAGCAGCAGTAAAACCAGTAGCGCCCCCACCCACAACAACCTGTCATTGAGCCACTCCCAAGCCGTGTGCTTTGGCGAGGTCGCATTTTTTATCATGGCCTGTGTCGCTGGCCAGTAGCGCCGCTCCCGAACTTTCGGATCGGTTGCCGCCCAGTTCGCCAACCAACTCAGCAAGCCAATTATCGGACTCATCAACAGCAGAACGACCAGGGTACCATTACCGCGGGTCAAGGCCAGATAGCCACCGATAAGCAAAGTGCTTATGTTAAGCAAAGCAAACCAGATCATCCTCTGACGGCGCAGCAATCCCTTGCGCAAAGCGATAGTATCAAGCTCTTCTGTCATAGCATCCTGCTTACCAAATTCAATCCTGGGGGCAACGGCGACATGATGTCTCATTTGTGAAACAATTTCCTGAAAGCTCAAATAGAAGATATGACAGTTGCCAGCCACTGCGAAAACCCGCCAGCCCAAATGAAAAGACCCAGCACTGGCCGGGTCTGAACTAACACAATCATAAGGAGGGGGATTACAGCAGCCCCTCCTCACGCATCGCCTGCTGTACCGATGGCCGAGCCAATACCCGGTCACGGAACGCCAGCAGATGGGAATAGGGGCTCAGCTCAAAACCGGTTGGTTTAGCCCAGTTGCTCACCACGAAGAGGTAGGCATCGGCAATACTGAAGTGCTCGCCACCCAGATAGGGGGTATAAGCCAGCACCCCATCTACATGGGCAAAACGGCTAGCCAACCGCTCAATGACCTGGGCCTTGTAATCGGCTGGCGTATCTTTGCCAAACAGTGGGGAGAAATTTTTGTGCAACTCACTACCGATGAAGTTCAGCCACGCCAGGAGACGGTAGCGTGCAACCTCACCGGCAGGAGGCACCAGACGGGTAGCGGGTGCCAGATCGGCTAGATAAAAGAGTATGGCGGAGCCTTCGGTCAGGATCTCACCATTATTCAGCTCCAACGCTGGCACATAGCCCAAGGGATTAATAGCCCGGAAATCGCGGCCATCGGCTATGGTCTTGTTGCGCAAGTCGACCCGCTCCAGCGCGTAGGGCAATCCACTTTCACACAGCACTATGTGCGAAGCAAGGGAGCAGGCACCAGGGGTATAGTAGAGTTTCATTACTGACTCCTGAGCAGGGGGATCGGTTACTTCTGGCCCCCATGACAGCAGGTTTTGATGATCTTGTCATCCTCTTCCCTGGCTAATTCTCGCAGTATGGGACACTCAGGGGTCAGATCCCCCTGACACTCACTCACCAGCGCAGCCAGGCTCTGCTGCATCCGTTGCAGTTGTTCTATCTTCTGCCCCAGCTCCCGCATCTGCTCCTGAGCCAAGCGCTTCACGTCGCTACTGGCCCTAGCGGGATCGCGCCATAACTGGAGCAGTTGTTCGATCTGCTTGAGAGCAAAGCCCAGCTCACGAGCCTGACGAATAAACAGCAACTCCCGTATTCCCTCTTCGCCATACTGACGGTAACCAGAGTCACTGCGCCTGGGCTGGGGCAGCAACCCGAGTGATTCATAGTGCCGAATCATCTTGGCACTCACACCACTACGCTTGGCCAGTTCACCAATATTCATGACCTCTCCCCTCCTCTGGCGATCTCATGTTGCGTCCCCCCACTGCCCAGCTCTGGCTGCCAACGCCGCAGCAACAGGGCATTGCAGACGACACTGACCGAGCTCAACGCCATCGCGGCCCCAGCCAAGACAGGATCAAGCAGCCCGGCCATCGCCAGCGGGAGAGCGATGAGATTATAGATAAAAGCCCAGAACAGATTCTGGCGGATCTTGGCATAGGTACGACGCGAAATATCGATGGCCGCCGCTACCAATCTTGGGTCACCACGCATCAGGGTAATGGCTGCGGTCTGCATGGCCACATCCGTTCCGGTCGCCATCGCCATGCCGATATCGGCCGCAGCCA
>JBOFBS010000127.1:0-5025 GCA_051645725.1 Aeromonadaceae bacterium
GGCTTTTCATTCAACAGGGTAAAAAAGACAGAACGCGCGCTGTATTGAAGGGGCTATGGCACATCCCAAAATTCCTGTCGGGAATGTGGCAGAGTGATGGGTGTGTTGATTTTCCCATGGGCATACCATTTATTCAGAGTCTGTACGCGTATAAAAACAGCGATAGTGGAGATGGCGCCGTAGTTGTCCGTATGATCTCTATTGATCTCAAAACTTTAAAGAAATGGACATACATTTTGAGGGATGACCTGCTACTGCTTGAAAAGCATATCGCTAGCGGTGAACAACTCAAGCCCAAACCATGGTCACAACAAGAGGCCATGGTAGCAGCCGTGCAGCCGAGCCCGCAGTCCATCGCCCAAACTGAAATCCGCGCTGCGGCCCGAGAGCGCGTGCTGGCAGCTGCTATACATGCAAGGGAACTGTGGCCGGAGGCATGCCAAGAAACGGCAACCAGTTGGGCAGATATAGTCCTCGATCATGAGGCGATGCTCTTTGACACTGGGGAATGCCCCCTGACGCGAGACAAGGTTGTGGCTATCCTTGCGCAAGCCAAAAAAAATGGTCAACCACACAAAAATACGTAATTCACCCCCTCTGTTCAGACCATCAGGTAAGCCTTACCTGATGGTAGGTAAACCTTACCTGACTTCAACTCCACCAGATTTTTCCGCTAAATAGCCTCCGACACTTGAGAACAAGTCAGGAGGCTCTATGTCAGTTGTAAACCACGATGTAACCGCAGAGCGTGCTGCAATTTTGGCTATTTACGGCGCATCTGAGCGGCTGTGCCGCGAATCCGAACGCAAGCAGATCACGACCATTTCCCGCTCCCGTGCTTGGGAGCTGGAGCGACAAGGCAAATTCCCGATGCGCAGGAAATTGGGGAACAACAGTTGCGCCTGGTTGCTATCGGATTTGCTGCTTTGGCTGCATCAGCAACCGGAAGCCAATCAGAACAAGCCTGCCTAAGGGGGCTTGTAGCGATGACGACCAGCAAAGCAAGGAAGGGCCACTATTTTGTTTCTGACACAATCGCAGTAGCTACCGGACAATGGCCCGAGCTGTTTGAAAGGCTGGGCATCTGTGTTCCGCTCCGCGGGCAGCACGGGCCCTGTCCGATCTGTAGTGGAAATGACCGTTTCCACTTTGATGATAAGGAGGGGCGTGGCACCTGGCTTTGTCGTCACTGCCCACCCCATGGTAATGCGACTACTGCGGCAGGGGATGGTCTTGACCTAGTCTGCCGTGCAACTGGCAAGAACATCAGGGAAGCAGCCGAGTTGGTTGCAGGTGTACTGGGCTTGTCGCTGGGTAGGCTAGATGCGACTGAGCTCGAACATTTACGCAGGCAGCAACAAGCCCGCGCCCAGAGCGAGCGCAAGCTGGCTGAGCGGCAGCACAAAAGCGCGGCCAGCCGCGCAGCGGGCATTATGCGTGACGCGACCCAAGGGGTATGCCCCTACCTCGAAGATAAAGGGCTCAACGGTCTGGCGGTGACACTGAACCGGTACGCAATTGATGTGGGGCAGGTGAACTTTCCACCGGGGTCATTGATCGTGCCACTCACGACAGAGCTGGGCGGCGCACCAGTTAATGTTCAGCTTATCGACGGACAGGGAAAAAAGCGCTATCTGGCGGGTGGCCAGAAGGTTGGGGCCTTTCACTACATCATGGGGGGACCCGTAGCTGCAGTGGGTGAGGGCTATGCCACTGGTCTTAGTTTTCAACTTGCAAGCGAGGCTAGCATTTATTGTGCAATGGATTCCGCAAACCTGCAGGCTGTCGCACAGTATGTGCGGAAAGTGGTGAATCCGGAGTTGTTGATCCTGTTCGCAGATAATGATGCCCACCACCCCAACAATCCCGGCAAAACCAAGGCCAAGCAAGCAGCTGCTACCGTAGGAGGGTGGGTAATCATGCCGCCCGAGCCCGGCGACTGGAATGATTATCTCCAGGTCCATGGACTGAACAAGGCAAGGGCCGAAGTCATGCGCCAGATTGAAGAGGCCAAAGATGCCAGCCAAAAGGAAGGGATCCCCTGGCAGGCTGAGGTTATCCCGCTGCGGGCGGAGGTTAATACCGAGCATGACGATCTGCCGGAGGGGTTCCATATTAGTGACGGAAAACTGTATACGCTGGAATGGATGGGGCGGGGTGAAAACGCCAGCCAGGAAGAAGTCCTGTTAGCGTCCGAGTTACGGGTTTTGGCTGAAACAGCAGACGAGAACGGGCTCGGGCATGGCCGCCTGTTGGAGTGGAAGGATAGCACTGGCCGCACTCGGCAATGGGCCATGCCGATGCGCTCTTTAGTCCCACGCCGCCGGGAGGATGTGGTCGCCTCCCTGCTTGATGCCGGGTTACCGTATGTGAATATGGACAAGCTCAGCAAGTTTGCCGCTTACCTGATGGCCTGCCGGCCCGACAAGCGGGTGACCTGTGTCGAACGCACCGGCTGGCATGGCTGCGCCTATGTTCTACCGAGTGGCAACCTAGGGCCAGAGGCTGATCAGGTGATCCTGCAGTCTGCAGGTTACTTGGGCAATGACTTCACCACGGCTGGTAGCTTGGTCGACTGGCAACAGCAGGTTGCCGCGCAGGCCGTGGACAACTCCCGCCTTGGCTTTGCCCTGTCGCTGGCCTTTGCTGCCCCTCTGCTGTCACTGCTTGGTATGGAGGGGGGCGGGTTCCACCTCAAGGGTGAAAGCACCGACGGCAAAACCACCATCATGAAGGTCGCCGCCAGTGTCTGCGGCCAGCCCGACCGCTATACCCACACCTGGCGGGCGACCGGTAACGCTATCGAAGGAATCGCCAACCGCCGCAATGATGCCCTGCTCTGTCTGGACGAAATAGGGGAGCAGGCCGGGAAAGAGGTGGGGCAAACCGCCTACATGCTGGCGAACGGTCAGGGCAAGGGGCGCAGCCAGCAAGATGGGGAATTGCGCGAGCGTAAGGCGTGGCGCTTGCTGTTCCTCTCTACGGGTGAGTTGAGCCTTGAGGACCATGCCGCCGAGGCAGGCAAGCGAACCCAGGCGGGGATGGAAGTGCGCACCATACAGATCCCGAGCGACACCGGCCAGCATGGAGCGTTTGAACAGCTCCACGGCCAGCCAGATGGACGCGCTTTTGCCGATGCGCTCAACGGTGCCAGCAAGCGGCAACACGGCACGGCATTTCGTGCCTATATTGAGGCTTTGGCCAAAGACTTGGACAAGCACCTCGAGCAACTGAGGCGCGAGTTCAGGCGACTGGCAGACGAATTGACCCCAAAGGGGGCGGGTAATCAGGTCGGCCGTGCTATCAACCGGTTTGCCCTAGTGGCCGCAGCTGGTGAACTGGCGACCGAGCTGGGGATCACCAGCTGGCCGTCAGGGGAGGCTCTTCGCGCCGCGCGTGTTTGCCTGCAAGCGTGGCTGGATGAAAGGGGCCACCTTGGCAATCTTGAGGAAATCGCCATTCTCAAGCAAATCCAATACTTCATGATCGCCAACCAGTACACCCGCTTTGCTGACTTGGGCGATCCCAATCACCGTCCGACTAACATGATGGGATATCGCAAAAACCCCTGTGTGGGAAGTGATACCGTGGAGTTCTGGATATTGCCGAGCTGTTGGAAGGAGATGACCCGAGGGCACGCCCCACAGAAAGTCGCCCGCCTGTGTGCTAATAAGGGGTGGTTGATGCCAGTTGGAAATGAAAGCAGGTTCCAGCAGTTAAAACCACTCCCTACCCTCCCTAAAGGCCAGCGTGGGCGCGTCTATGTGCTGACGGGTGCCGTGCTCGGTGAGAGTGTCGATGGTCTGGAGGACTGAGTGCCGTCTATATGGGAATAGGGTCGCCAGGTGTGGCCCTAATTTTTCTGCACGTGCGTATGGCGGAGAAAAACAGTGGTTCCACTGGTTCTAGTGGTTCAAATCCTCTTAACCATTTATCCCTTAAGCCTTTTATCAGAACCACTGGTTTAAATATGACTGGTTCCATACTGGTTCACAGTTGGGTCAAGGGCGGCTCTGTTGATGGCATGAACCGATGCTTTAGACATGGAACCAGCCATCTTGGCTGGAGTGGTTCCAGCTCAAATCCAGTAGTGGCACGGAGTTTCGGGGTGTTGGAACCAGAGAACCACCAGAACCAGATGTTTTTGTTTACCACTACAAAGACGAGCCAAAACCAATTAGCCGAGTAATCAGAAGAGAAGCAGGCTGCCTA
Source organism: Aeromonadaceae bacterium (assembly GCA_051645725.1). GTDB lineage: Bacteria > Pseudomonadota > Gammaproteobacteria > Enterobacterales > Aeromonadaceae > Pseudaeromonas. The sequence goes on from JBOFBS010000127.1 coordinate 4,213, forward strand.
GCCAAATGCTGTACACCAGCCCAGCACATCTCCCGAGTTACCAACCTGTTTACCAGTTGATCGTCCGATATGCTGCGAGGCGGGCTCTTTCGACAACCTCTTCAACAATGATCCGCGCATAAGCCTCAAGGATCTTCGAATCTGAATGCTGGGCTCTTCGAGGGGACGCAGATTTCCATTCATTGATTAGCAGAGCCTTTGTTTCATCCGGCAGCCCTTCGACAGCCCTCTGCGCTCTAAAATCAAAGTCCCCCTGAACGGGGTAGTCACTTTGATAGCCGCCTTCGAATATCTGGCGCTTCAGTTCCCACCAAGCGTTGGAATTAAAGTGTGCGACAGCATTGATAGCACTTCGTAAAAGTCTCTTTTCCACACAGTTCATATGATGAACTCCTGATAAATAGCGCATCCCCGGTGCGCCGCTGCATACAAAATCTAGCGCAATACTGTCGCGACTGGTCGCATAATGTAAGAGCATGATTTTAATTTAAAATTTTGATTACCCTGTCTAAAAAACCATGCTCAGCGCGTATAGTTTCCAAATGATTTAGATAAAAACGGTGGTCGCAGATGGGTGGCTTCGGAAGCGGGCGGCGGTATGGCAGCGGCAAACACACAACCAGTAGCAAACTGGAGCTCGATGTTCGGCGACTACATCGCGAGGGCTTGCTGGCCCCTGGTCAGAGTATTGATTGGAGGTGGCTGTTCGCCAGCGGCAAAGAGGCTAGCATTCATATCCGCAGTGACCATGGTCGGTTGATACTCAACTACCACCATCGTTGTGATGATGGCCCGTGGCAGGTTGTTGAAGAG
>JBOFBS010000128.1:0-4213 GCA_051645725.1 Aeromonadaceae bacterium
AATGCTGATACCGAGCCAAGTCAGTTGTGGTGCGAGGCTGTTTAGCAGCCCATCGTTGAGATAGCTACCGTTAGTTATTAACGAGACCTCGAAGCCGAGGTCTCGTGCTTGGGTGACGATGGATGGAAGTTTGCCTGCATGCAACAATGGCTCCCCACCCGCCAGATTGAGCCGTATTGAACGCCATTCTAATTGGCCAGCTAATGGGTTTGCACTGTTCTCCGGTCGAAAGAAATGGTACAGCTCGGCCAGGAACCTAGCTGTTCGTTGCGGATCTCGGATCAACTCTCGCTGGCAAGTTGTTTTATACCAAGTCGCATAACAGTAATGGCAACGATAGTTACAGGCTTCCGTTAAGTGCCAATTGATAACGATTTGAACGGGTAGTGACATGATTAGGCTCTCTTTGGTCAAGAATACGCAAAGGGTGCCTATGGATTGGCTTAGACGATATGAAACACCTTGTATCCCCCCAGTTTTACGGCATGTGAGGGGGGGGTACAGGGCATTTCAGTGATCCGATGGATAAACATTGCCAGAATGGTCGAGACATCAGACAACCTCAGGATGAGACACAACATGAGCACCTTGCCACTACCCGAAGCTATCTTGCTGGAAATTCATCAAAGCCTTGGCTGCCAAAGCTATCCGACAACCAAGAAAACCAAGTTTGCAACTGGTCAGATAAGTCTTAAAGCTCACAAAAATATGGGCGAAGAAGTCTTTGACGATATCTTCAGGGCACTAGGGATCGACCCGCTTGCACAATCAGATGCACTCGACAACTTCATGGAATTTGTGCATGCCTATAAGTTTCTCGAGCTCAATACTTGGACATTCGCCGCAGATCAACGCCAGGTTCTCTGGGCGTTGTTGACACATTTTTATATGCCGATTCTGGCCCGCCGGATGGGTTTTTGGAACCTTGAACCAGTGCTAGACAGAGGTATGCCGGGTGGGCGTTTTTGGTATCTTCCTGAGCCCTGCGAGGTACATGGCAAACCAAGTCTATATATGCCGGTTGCCCAAGTGGTCGATTGGCTGTTGGACCTGCTGGGTATGCCTCTGGAGGCGTTCGCAGAGCAACATAGTGAATTGATCGAGGATGGCAATGATGGCCTACGCCGATCCTTATATAACTGGCGTAGTGGAACCACAATTCGTCCAGAAAGCATCGAGAAGTACTTCTCCGACGAGACAAAACTACGTTTTGATGGCGCGATATCACTCCACAATGATGACAGCCCTTCTGCACAATTTAGTAACGCTATTATTTTTTTGGAAAAAAAGGGGCTGACTGCCGACAAGCTACGATGGGAAATCCCCATGACTCAACCTGGTCGCATAGAGTCAATTCTGGACGGGCAGGCTGATGAAGACGAGCAAGCCACCTTCGTGAAATGCATCGCTGAGCGTTATGCTGCACCTTTACCAAAAATTATCCGTCAACGCTTGTTACTTGCTCGGACTGTACAGGATGGTTATGTACGGCTACTCAAATACCTATTTCCCAATGTTGACAAGTTGTGTGCTGATCCCCAGCAAAATAAATTGCTTCAACTATTCGCCATCTATAAGGCTATCTACAACCTAACTATCGATGCATACCGATATTGCGGGGAGCAGAGTGAAGCAGCTGAAAATGCATGGTTCGAAGCACATCTGCCTGAATGGGACAAACAAGGCATATTCCTTTCGCTCCTTCCTTCTCGTCGTGAAACTGCAAACCTAGAGCTCGCTCAGTTCTTGACTCGTCATTTCTACCATTTGCAACCTGGGGCGATGCTTGAAGATCACTTTGCGCTCGACGCAGCATCCGCTGAACCCATCATTCGAAAAAAGTTGGAACTCCTCAAGGCTCATGCTGATGAGACACAAGCTATCGATCGGTTGATTGACCGGATGAGAACCTCATCACCTTGGCGCGCCTTGCAGAGCGAGCAGAGATATTGGGTCGTCAGTCAGGTCGCGCAACATCCATCCCTAACTCCACGAGCCAAAGAGGCCGCTGTCCAGCGTTTGCAAGAGATAGCAGCAACACCAGCCGAAACCGTCCAAACAATTCTGTTCGGGCTGGACGGCTACCTGAATGGTGATCGCAAACACAGGCCAAAAGACACAATAACCAAGGTACAAGTCCTACTCGATGAAGCTGAAGCCAACTCAGGGTATGAGTTATGGAAAGCCCCAATTTTGCAATACAAAGCCAAGCACCTGCTTGCCAGTAATGATTTTGAGGGGGCAACCAGACTGTTCAGAGAGGCGCTGGACGCTGCTTTGGAACGAAATTATGGCCCAGTGCGTGGTGAGATCGCGAGGGATGGTCTGGCCTTAGAAGTTGCCGAGCAGAAACTAATCACCAATAACCACGAAAAATACTATCGGGAGATGCTGGCCGGCGGAATGATGGCCGAGTGCGATACGATTCCATCTATCGAGGATATTGCACGCTGGGCATCAGATTACTTTTGGGATGACCTATACAAACCCTATCCAGGTATTGAGGCCGAAATCCGTAGCATACAAAGTACGATGGATAAGTTACTTAACGACCTGCTGCCATTGTTCCAAGCTGGTGATGAAGAAGGATTGCAAAAATGGATCAAAGCTAATCGTTCATTGTTGAAATCTAGCCTGCCTGATGTCGATGGAAATTCCGTATTGATGGCTCTGCTCAAGATGCATTCTTCTTTTATGCAGATAATGCCTCCAATGAAGTTAATTGTTCCACTCGAGCTGCAAAGTGAAACGCGTCGGTTCGAAGCCATGTTGGCGCATTGGCGCTCGTTTATCGGCCAACTGGCGCAAGAGAGCCCTAAACAACTAAATATCCCCGATTTTAAAGGGCAAACCCCCTTGATGCTGATAGCTGAGAAAGGAGATACCGAGTTAGTAACCATCATGCTCAAAGCTGGCGCGGATCCAGAAATACAAAGCAGTAGCGGAATGACTGCTCTACATTCGGCGATCAAGTCTGGGGTAGATCGTTGTGTGGATGTACTCCTCGATCATCCATGCAACCTAGACAATCTCACTGATGATGGGCAATCACCATTGCATACAGCTGGTTGGACGGCCAATTTACATGCAATCAGGCGCTTGCTGCAGCGAGCCCCCAAGCTTGCTTGGCAGCGTAACTCTCAGGGAATGACTCCTCTAGAACGGGTTGAATACTTGATCGAAAACCCAGAGGCGTTAAGCCTGTTGGCTAACGAACAAGCTCGAAATGGGCAGCGTTGTGCCACCAAGCAAGAGTTGATCGCAACTGCAGACTTGCTTGCACAAGCAACTCCAATGTTACAGAAATAGATAGCAACTCAAGTAAAGCCAATAAGAGATACTGATATCAGTATCTCTTATTTTATTACCTTTGTGGTATGCCGTATGGATGGAGATAGTAATTGGATATTGAAGCGGGTATCAGGCTCCAATACCTCCCAACGTCCGCTCTTACGCGGCCCAACAAAGCGTAATCGCCCGTCTTTGGCCAGCACGGCAACCGCTCTCTCCACTGTACTGGTCGACTTCCCAATCCGCTCTGCGACTTGCTTGAGCGTTATGGTCGGCTCAGCCGTCAGTTCCGCCAAGATGGCCTGCGGTGTTTTCACCCGTTTTTCTACCTGCGTTTCAACCTTCATTTCTACCCGCATTTTCTCCTGATGAGGTGATACTGCTGCTGGTTGAATCGCCATCGCCTGGGCCAGCGCATCGCGCAGCGCTTCCAGTAAAAAGAGAATGAACTCGGTACAATCACTGCGACTATCAGCCTGGCTTAGCTACTGATAGTAGAGATCTTGCCGCGCTTTGATCACCGTCTCCACTGGCAAAAAGGCCATCACTGGCTGCCATCGGCTCAAGATCACCGCCTGCCATAAACGCCCCATCCGACCATTTCCATCCGCAAAGGGATGAATAAACTCCAACTCATAATGCAAGGCACAGGACGCGATCAGCGGATGAGCCTCGGTCTCAGCCAGCCAGGTCAATAGGTGTTCCATCAGACGAGGGACCTGGTTAGCAGGGGGAGCCATATGCACCAACTGCTCGTCTCGATAGATACCTACACCACCGCTACGCCAGTGACCCGCATCATCACAGAGTCCACGCATCAGGAGTCCATGAGCACCAAGTAAATCATCAGCTGAAGCTGGATCCCAATCAGGCATTGCTTCATAGGCCGCAAACGCATTACCGACTTCTTGGATTTCCCGTG
>JBOFBS010000129.1:0-4479 GCA_051645725.1 Aeromonadaceae bacterium
GGAACCGCTCTTGGCGCAGTCACAGTGAACCCTCACAGCCAGTGAGCATGTGATTTCTCAGGGCTGAACCCTAGGGTGTGTAGCCAGGTTTTGGCTAGCTGTCGAGAGTGTTGGTTGCAGCAGCAGCTTGTCATAGCGACCATCAGAGCGTAGCGCCGCCAAGCCGTTATTGAAGGCATCAATGATCTCTCTTCCCTGCGGATGTTGACGGGATATCATCAGATAAAAGGTATCACTCTGTTTATGTTGCAGCAGCGGGCGGAATTGATATGGAGTACCAAATAGCTTGTTGCTTGCCTCGAATACAACCCGATCATTCATAGGTAGCAGATCAACCCGTTTTTTTTCGAGCATGAGTAGACATTGCTCAACACCTCGAGGTTGGTAGAGGCGCATCTGGTAGTCAGCAATTAACTTATCGGCATGGCGGGTATTCCACCCCAGGGGAATGCAGACGGAGAGTTTATGCCAGGCCCCTGTCTGTGCCCGGTTGTCATCGCCCCGGCTAAACCAGGAGAGGGAGTCGATATTTATCGGAGCACTGTATAAAAACAGGCTGGCTCTTTGCGGGCTCCAGGCATAGGGGTAAGTGGCGGTGAAGCTAGCTTGAAGCGTCAGTTGGTAGCCTCGAGTCCAGGGTTGAAACTGGATATCAACGGCATCAAACCCCGCTTCCCTGAAGGCGGCTTTGACTATCTGGGTCGAGATGCCGCCATCGACCAGCTTCTCTCCTGAAAAGGGAATAAACTCCCCCGTCACCAATCGTATTGGTGTGGCTCCGACTTGCAGTGCCAGCAGCAAGAGCAGCCAGCCCAGCTTGATGAGCTTCATTGGTTATGATCCTTCGCTACTATCCTGTTTGAGTATAGGAAAAAGAGCGCCCTTGCTCGGGCTATTTGTGGTGTGGGCTGGGACATGGTTTATGGCCAGCCTAGTGGTTAATATGGGCAGGCTCTCGAGCCTCAATGAATCACTCCCGGTCTGGGGTAGGCTGTTCAAGATGGCAGTCGACTCATCGCGTGGAGCAACAGGAGTAAGAAATGGTGTGGAAAAGGGATCCCCAGAGTGTACTGGATGGCTCAGCGGTCTTGCCTGTCATGGTGATTGAACAGCTGGAGCAGGCCTTGCCCATGGCCGAGGCCTTGCTCAGCGGGGGGATTTCGGTATTCGAGGTGACGTTACGCACTCCGGTCGCCCTGTCTGCCATCTCGGCCATTTGTACGGCATTTCCTGAGGTCTTGGTGGGGGCTGGTACAGTGTTGAGCCCGGCTCACTATGACGCGGCCCAGCGTGCCGGAGCTCAATTTGCCATCTCCCCTGGCAGCACCCCAAGCCTGCTGCAGCATGCATTGGCGGGGGATATTCCACTTATCCCTGGCGTGGCCACACCATCGGAGATCATGCTGGCGCTGGAGCTGGGTTACTCGCATCTGAAGTTTTTCCCAGCCGAGGCGTGTGGGGGCGTTGCTGCTCTCAAGGCTATGGCTGCTCCCCTGGCTGGCGCTCGGTTCTGCCCTACCGGTGGTATAGGTCCCCATAACATGGAGAGCTATCTTGCCCTGCCTTGTGTCAGCTGTGTGGGGGGCTCCTGGATGTTACCCGCCAGCAGTGTGGCACAAGGGGATTGGGCAACCGTGACGGCGTTGAGCCGGAAAGCCATCAACCAAGCTGAGTCGTTTCGCTAGGTAACGGCAATGCCATCTCCCCCCGCACCAAGGCCTCTTTGTAGGCCTTGGTTTTTTGCTTGAGGGCGTACTCCAGACGCAGGGCTGAGCCCTGATCGCCTACCGCCTGCTGCCATACCAGCTGCAATGGGCCCCGACCTCGCAGGGCGCGAGCTCCCTTGCCGCTTTGGTGTTCACTAAAGCGGCGGCTGACATCAGTGCTGATGCCGGTATAGAGACGTCCTTGGTTATCTCGGACCATGTAGAGAGACCACTTCACGTTATTCTGCACATGGCTCATAGGCGTTAAAACAGACGCATCAACAGCAGTTTGGCTGGGTAGAGCAGCAGCATGGCTGCCATAGCGGCCAGTAGCAGATTGAGCAGCGCCTTGCTCATGGCCAGGCTTTGTGCGGTTGCCACCCCTATCACCAGCAGGGCAATGGACCAGAAGCCAAGTATCATCTGCAGCAGGGCGGCGATGAGAAAGAGCTTGTTGTCAGACATGACCGCCATCAGCTCCGGGGTGCGCGGCATGAAGAGATCACCACCTAACACCGCCAGCATCAGCAGCCAACTGAGTAGTCCCACTACATTGGGAAGGCCGGCCCAAGCCATGACGGTACGAAGTTGGGCGGGTTCCCCCTGGCCGCCGATGAAGCGGCCGATACGCGCTATCAGCCAGGCGCCAAGATAGAGTTCGGCCAAGCCGAGCAGAGGACCTGCCAGCAAGCAGAGCAGCAGCAGGGGAAGCAAGCCGAGATGCTGACCAAACCCACCCCCGCTGAGTTGCCCGAATGCCGTCCCCACACCGCCAAGCATGGCCAGGGTAAGCACGTTGTAACTAGGGGCGTGCTCCAGCAGAGAATGAAAGGTGGCAGAAGGGGTGCGCCATAGGCTCTTCCAGGGATTGAGTGAGAGTGTAGTCATGGTTCTGCTCGCAGGGGAGTGGCGTCTCATCGACAAGATGTGTGGCAGCCTACTGCCCACAGGGCGTGGACTCAAGAGTGAGTCATAAAAATGTGGGTTAAGGCGTGTTTAGAAAAAAAGCAGCCTCCGATGGAGGCTGCAAGAGTGCGTGAGCGTGGTAGACGCCTTGGCACAGGGTTCACTATGAGAACGAAAGACTCCCCGTCACTATAAGCGATGGAGGCTGAATGGAACCTGAATGGATACGCACTCAATGCTTCATTCGTCACGATAAAATGTAAAAAGCCGGAGAGCTGTCTCTCCGGCTTGGCGCATGATGTGTGATTAGAAGTCGTAGCGCATTGCAACGGCGACCACATCATCGGTTTTGATGCCGTACTGCTCGGTAAAGGTGTTCTTATCCAGCAGGTTCACCTTGTAGTCCACGTAGGTCTGGAAGGCGGGGGTGAACTTGTAGCTGGCACCCAGGCTCAGGTACTCGTTGGCGGTGTCATCTATGTTCTGGCTGCTGTCTTTGACATCGCTGCGGACATAGGCCAAAGAGGGGACGAACTTATCGGCCACTGTGTATTGCACCACAGCTTCATAGCCCCGGTTCTTTTCCGCATAGCCATCGCCGATAGCGTAGTGGGAACGGCCATCTGAGTAGGTAGCGGCGGCATAGAGGTTGTTAGCGGCATAGCGCACACCGGCAGAGGCCAGCTTGGCATCGTCATTACCACCAAAGGCCGCACGTGTCTCCTGCTCGTCAGTCTTTCCAGCCTGGTTATAGACGGTGGCGAAGCTCAGCCCCATGGGCAGGTCGTAAGAGGCACCCAGGGCAAAACCTTCGTTGCTCCCCTTCATCCACTTGCCATCGTTGTTGTTTTGCGGGTCATTCTTGCCGGTGAACTGAGCACCCAGAGTCAGCCCCTGGTAGTTGAAGGCATACTTCAGCAGGCCATTGGTCCGGCCGGTACCGAACACTTCGGTGCCCTTGCCCAGGCCATCACCGCCCCACTCTGGCAGCACGTCGGTGTAATCGTTGACCATGCTCATCAAGCCATCCTGACGACCGTAGGTAACGGTGCCGAAGGTAGCGTGGCGAATACCGGCAAAGCCCAGACGCAGTTCATCGTTGTCGCTACCTGAGGTGGGCAGGTTATATTCGAATTGACCCAGACCAGTCAGGTTGTTCTCCAGAGCAGTCTCACCCTTGAGGCCCATACGGATATAACTCTCATCACCACGGCTATCCTGGTTGTCAGAACCATAGTACATACCGACAGCGCGGCCGTAGAGATCAAGTGAGGAGCCATCTTTGTTGTAGATGTTGGCAGCTTGTGCAGAAGTGGCGGCCAGCAGGGCAGGTATGGTCAGAGCGAGTAATTTAACTTTCATGTTTCAACCTCATTAGTGGGTTTTCCTGGGCGGGCGAAAGAGAACCTTGGCCCTTGAGGTCAATCTAGTCTCTCAAACCTAAACAAAAGCTGAATCAATTCACTGTGATCTGCCTCAAACTGAACCGCTCTTAAACCACTGTTTAGATAAGTGACGTTTGGGATGAGTAATTAAGTAGAAAGCGTTGTCGCGAGAAAATAAAGCATCGTTTGCAGCCCTCGGCGCGGAGTGGTGTCGGCTCGACAAGCTATCAAGGGTCACTCAATTTGAACGCAACGGGGATGCGTAACCGTGAGGGGTGGGGCTGACCATTCTCTTCGTAGGGGGCAAATCGACTCTGGGCAATAGAGCGGAGTGCGGCCAGGTCGAGCAGGGTGTGACCGCTACTCTTGATGATGATGCGCCTGAGCTGCTCCCCCTCCTTATCTAACCAGACCTCGATGAGGGCTTCGCCCTGAAGACCCCGCCGCCTGGCCAGCAGAGGGTAGGTCACTGGCGAGGGGGG
>JBOFBS010000130.1:0-1832 GCA_051645725.1 Aeromonadaceae bacterium
AGCAGTTCCCCCACATCACGCACTATCATACCAGCACCACCTTACGGCTGAGGATATTGCCCTTGCGTCGCATCCCCCACCAGACCAGTACGGCGCTAACCAGATAGAAGAGCACCCAGGAGAGACTCTGCAGGGGGTGAGCAGCACAGGTGGCCAACTGGTAGTAGAGGGTGGAGATCATGAACGCCATGAAGTTACACCACAGTGCCGTGAAGATGGCCCAGTTACGGCCGGTTTCACGAACCAGCGAGCCCATGGCCGCCGCACAAGGCATGTAGAGCAGGATAAACAGCAGGTAGGCAAAGGCACCAATCTGACCGTCAAAATGGGTCTGCATATTGGCAAATGTTGACACATTGACTTCCTGCTCTTCAGCCGCCACCTGCTGATCTTGCAGATCGCCCAGTTCCAGACCGGCAGGATCGGAAGGATTGATGTCCGCCAGATTGGCTGGAATGGTGGCTGCAGCCTCTTTAAATGCGGCCATCAGGCTGAACTCGTCATCAGCCTCATCACCCTTGGTCTGATACAGACTGTTTAGCGTACCTACTACCGCTTCCTTGGCAAAGATACCCGTAGCAATACCGACTGTGGCTTGCCAGTTATCCTCGCGGATACCTAACGGTGACAGGGCAGGAGTAATCAGCGCCGCACCTTTGCTCAACAACGACTTGTCGGTATTTTCATTACCAAAGGAGCCATCAGTACCCAGTGAGTTGAAGAGATTGAGCACAGCCACCATGATGACGATGGTCTTTCCCGCTCCCAGCACAAAGCTGCGCAACTTATGCCAGGTTTTGATCAGCACATAGTTGGCTCGCGGCAGCTCGTAATCAGGCATCTCCATCAGCATGGATTCACTGTTACCCGGCAACAGGGTCTTGCGCAGAACCAGTCCCGTCAATACAGCCACGGCAATACCGATGAGATAGAGCAAAAAGACCACGTTCTGGCCCGACTCAGGGAAGAAGGCCACGGCAAACAGGGCATAAACGGGCAACCGGGCACCGCATGACATGAAGGGGGCCATGGATGAGGTGATCAGCCGCTCACGTTCGGCATTGAGCGTACGGGCCGCCATAAAGGCGGGCACCGAACAACCAAAGCCCATTAACATGGGAACAAATGCCTTACCGGGAAGGCCAAGCATACGCATGACCTTATCAACCACGAATGCCGCACGAGCAAGGTAACCAGAGGCTTCCAGCATGGCCAGAAAGAGATATAGGAAGCCAACAACAGGGATAAAGGTGGCAACCGTCTGGATACCGCTACCTATCCCGCCAGAGAGGATGGAAATCAACCATTCAGGTGTACCTATGGTAGCGAGCCAATGAGCCGGCCCATCCACAAAGAGTGCCCCCGCCGAAATATCGAAGAAATCGATAAAAGCGCCACCGACGTTAATGGCGAAGAGAAACATCAGGTACATGACACCCAGAAAGACCGGGATCCCGATCCAGCGATTAAGCAGCAGGGCATCCAGACGCTCCGTGGCTCTGACACCTAACTTGCCATGTTGTTGCAAGCAGGGTCTGGCCTGCTCATGAATAAAACCATAACGCACATCCGCCAGATGCAGATCCAGATCGACCGAGGCAGCGGTCTGGCCAATCTTGGCCACAATCTCGTCGCCTCGGGGTAGCTCCAGCTTCTCCTTGAGGATCTCGTCACCTTCAAGCAGACGCAGGGCACAGCCTCTTGCCGCCAGGTGGGGATGCTGGATCTGAGGTTCAATCAATGCCAGTGCCGACATCACCTCGGCACCATAATCCAGCTCAAGAGCCGGTGCCTTCTGCTGCGCCAGCAACTCGGGCAAACCGGCCTTAAAG
>JBOFBS010000131.1:0-2668 GCA_051645725.1 Aeromonadaceae bacterium
CTGCCGCTCAGCGCCAGGCTGTAGCCGATACTGCCTTGCCCATCCGCCCCAAAGGCCGGCGCGAACTGAGCCTGCACATTGGCCGCACTCAGGCTGGCACTGGCCACCCCGTCACCGCCAACGCCGCCCAGACTGGCCAGGCTTTCATCCACGGTTGCACCCAGACGCGGGGCTTCCACCGCCAGCCCGGCACGCGGGCCGTCATCGTCAAAGTTGAATACCGAACGCTCGCCATCGACCAGACTAATGGTGGCGCTGTCTGTGACGCTATCCCCATCTCCATCCACCCGGGTTACGCTGTATTGCAAACCCAGAGTGTTCTGGCCGCTCAACAACAGTGAGAGCGACTCATCAAACAGGCCGATGTTACCATGAGACAGTGCCTCAAACTGGGTGGTCTGTAGCTGGGCAACGCCATCCACGGTCACGATCTTGATGCTGAACACCACATCACCGTCACCGTCCACCCCTTGCAGCTCGGTCGCGCTCACGGCATTGAGAGTAATCGCACCGCCATCGGTCGCCGACAGGTTGGTCTCGACACCCTCGCTGCCCACGCCCACAAAACTGAAGCTACCTGTCGTACTGCCTGCGCCATCAGCACCATAGCTGCCACTGCTGGTAAAGAGCGACAACAGACCGCCAGCGATCGCAGTGGTGGCCTGTGCCAGTGCCCCGCTCACATCGTCACTGACGTAACCATCATCCACATCGCTACTGTTGTAGGTGTCTCCCTTGCCAACAGTCTCGTCCAGGTTCACCGACAGGCTGCCAAAATCAGCCTCTTCCGCCACGCCCACACTCTGGCTTGGAACATCATCCAGCACTGTAATATCCAGAGTAGCGCTGGTCGTATCTCCATCATCGTCCGTCAGAGTCACTACGAGGTTTTCACCCAACTGAGTGTCGTTGGCCGGTTGTTGATGAGCTTCGTTATCAAGAAGGGTATAGCTGTAAGTTACTGTGCCATTACCCGTAACCGGATCGTAGGTGATGGCCGTAATTTGCAATGTGTTACCCAAAGGGGTGTCAACCGACTGCGGCAAGGTCACGACTGCGCCATTACTGATCAGCTGAAGTCCCCCCACACTCAGTAGCTGAACCCCATCAGGAGCATTGAAGGTAAATGTGCCGCTTTGAGTCAATTTAGCGGCATCTGGTGCAGAGCCATCTGCCAGATTGGCATCACTCACCTGCACTTCCCCACCTTCAACAGCCAACCCTTGCAGATTTACCCCTTCATCAACCGGAGTAATAGTAATAACAAGAGTTGACGATACGGTGTCCTGCCCATCGGTTACTTGATAAGTGACAGCAGGTACAGCCCCGTCGTAGTTGGTTGCCGGTGTAAATGTGTAACTGCCATCTGCATTGATGATCAGGGTTCCAACACCGGTAATTGTTGCAGCAACACCAGCTGGAACTCCGATATTGATCCCCCAATCATAAGAGACGATCATGGCAGTAGCCGGCCCGTCAGGGTTGGTACTGTTATCCAGAAGATTGCCGCTGATAGGCGAATCCTCCTGGGTAGTCACTGTTTCATCCAGATCTGCCAGTACATTTACCAACAGCGGGTCTGCAGCCTGAGCTTGATCAAGCACAGGTGTCGTATCGTAGGTTGTATCAAAACCGGCAGCAGCTATTGTGGCATCTCCGACACGGTCGATAGTGACAAAGCCACCATTACCACTCGTTCCAGCGACCCCACCAATCCCACCACCGCCACCACCGGCTGCAGGAGCACCACCTGCGGCTGACGCTTCAAAGTTTTGAGTCGGATCAACACCCTGCAAGATTGATTTTTGCAAAGCCGCTATATCGGAAGGCGCTCCATCACCATTGGCATCTGTACCACCCTGCGGCTGATCGGGTTGAGCCTCATCGGCACCGGTTGGCTGGTTCTTTGCAGGGGAATCATCGTAGGGCGAAAGGGCCATCTTGGCATCATCGGCGATGACCAATTTGGCACCGGGTTGTAAAATCTCGCCTTTTTGCAAAGGGCGCTGTGTTCCATCAGCCAGCACTATCTCTACATTGCCTTCAACACCCGATACAACGACGGTTTTATCGATGACTTGAGTACGCATATCCATTGCTCCAAGGTGGCGGATCTCGCTGGATACACCTTAGAAGCACTTGCCAACTCTAACCGTTGCAAAAAATATATATATCGGCGGGACAGGGATGTTCAAGAATGAACCAAATCGAACGAAGCTGTTTTTTCCTTTAATATCAAAACACTAACAAAAGACCTTATTGAGGCCTTATTCACTTTTTCATTCACTAATGACAAATTGATTTTATGAACAATATAAAAAGCGGCCCTGAAGGCCGCTTTGATTCAGAAAACATCGTTTCAGGATAGGGGAAAGGCCGGGTGAACAAATCCCTGGTATCCATCGATATGCAATTTGGAGAGTAGCTCCACTTGCTGCTGGTCTTCCACCCGAGTGGCAATGGTCAGAACACCGGCATTGTGGGCTGCACGACAAACAGCGGCAAGGAAGGAGGTATCGGCCCCCGGCTCCATCACCTGGCTGGTATAGCCATGATCCACCTTCACATAAGCAGGGGCCAACTCTTCCAGATAACCGAGAGACTGGAAGTGGCGACCATAATGATCAACACCCCATTCGAAACCAAGCTGACGCAATACCTGAACCAG
>JBOFBS010000132.1:0-1757 GCA_051645725.1 Aeromonadaceae bacterium
TTGTTTTATATGGTGCCGGTAATAGGAGTCGAACCTACGACCTTCGCATTACGAAGCCCTGTTTTTGCAATCCAACGCAGTCCAGTATCGTCCGATTTTCTGCATGTAAGATGTTGATGTTTATATTGTTTGTCGATCAAGCTCATCCAATGTTGTCCGATGCGATTTGCCCCTATACAATGCCTTTTAAGTACGCGAGCAAGTACGCGAGAATAGCATGATCAAGACAGATAGAGAGTGTAGCGCCTTGGTGCCCCCAGAAGGAAAGCTCCGGGTTGTGATGGCTGTTTCCAGTGGAGGCAATAAGGGACTTTGTTTGGAGGCTAGAGCTGGGGCCGCGTCCAAAAGCTGGTTGTATCGCTACTACATTGCGCAGAAACAGCACAAGATGACTCTCGGTAGTTATCCATCAATGGGGTTGGCGCAAGCCAGAGAAGCCCATTCTCAAGCTGCGCTTCTGGTTAAACAGGGTATTGACCCTCGCCAGGTGGTGGCTGATACCAAGAAAAAGAATGAGCAAATGCTGATCCTGGATGAGCTGTTCGAGCAATGGCTAACCCATAAATCCACGGTTAAACGCCGTAATGGCGTACAAACCGAGATCAGTCCTAGAACGGCATCAGATTATCGTCGTATCTATCAGGCTCATTTGGAAAAAGCTCTTGGTAAACAGCGGGTCTGTGATATCTCCATGGCGGTCTTGCATCGCCATTACCAGAAACTGCAAAGAGTAAGCCTGGAAGGGTTGCGTAAAGCGATGGGGATCATGAACCAGGTGATGGAGGAGGCCATGCGACGCCAGTTGGTGGAGATGAGCCCAACTCTGGCCCTCAAGCCCAAGATTTATAATGCAACTCCTAACCCGCCGAGAGAGCGATGGCTGCCGATTGGGGAGCTACAAGCCTTGTGGTCAGCTCTGGAGGAGGGCGTTACAGGAGGCGGTGCCTTGGCTGCTGGGGGGCGCGGTGTTGCCGCCAGTACCGTTCTTTCTGGCAGTGTTGCCAATGCCATCAAGATGATTATCCTGACCGCCGTTCGACGGGGTGAAGTGATATCGATGCAGTGGGCACATCTGGATGGCGATCGCTGGACTATCCCCGAGACCAAGAGTGGACGTCCTCATGTGGTGACGCTGTCTCCCTTGGCCAAAGCCATTATTGAGGAGCAGAGGATGATCTGTTCACCAATCAGCCCCTACGTATTTGAATCGAGCACGAAGCTTGGCCATGCCATCACCGGGGATGCGTTAATGCGCGCGCTTGACCGGCTACAAAAGCGAAAAATGGCTGAATTTGAATCCTTCAGTGTGCATGACCTTCGTCGCAGCGTTGCCAACTGTTGTGGTATTGAGCTGGGTGCTGGCCCGCTCGAAATTGAGCATATGCTGAATCACCAGATCAGCGATAAGTTGCTGAGGACCTACCAAGCTGGGGCTCTGCGTAATCCTGAAAAGTTACGAGCTCTGTTTTTACGTTGGGGTGAGTTTGTGGCGCAAAATATTGCGGCTAATCCCAATGCGGTTGCTCAACATCCGTCAAATGTTGTGACAGTCCAGTTCGGGAAGCGATAGCCACCCGTATAGGTTCGAGGGGAAGTCATAGTGAACAAGTATTGGGTAGGCGGTGAGCAGACAGAGTACCAGCCCGGTTCGGATGAGCTGGTTCTTGCTAATCTGCTCGATATTGTTGATCCAGATGAAATCAATGATGTCGAGTTACTGCTTCTATCAAAGCTGTATGACGAAGTGCTGACCAGTC